>JAMPGF010000027.1 GCA_023664105.1 Butyricicoccus sp.
GTCAGCGTGAGGAAGCCCACCTGCTCCACGCTGCGCTCCAGCGCCATGAGCGCGGCGGCGGCGCGCGGCTGTTCCTCTGGCGGCACCGCCGTGAGCACCAGCGCGGTTATGTTCCCGGTCGGGTCGGCGATAATATATTCAAGCTCCATTTTTCCACCTCAAATTCAGATAGCTTACATTTATTCCTAGCCTTACACACATTCGAAGCACCGCCACTCCTCCTCGTGCCGCTCGCGCGCGATAGTGAAACCGTTTTTCGCCAGCGCCGCGCGCACCTCTGCGGCGCGGTCATCGATGATCCCGGAGCAGATGAACAACGCGTCTGGCGCCATAAAACGCCTGACGAAGCCCGACAGCGGAATTATCACGTCCGCGACGATGTTCGCCAGCACGGTCTCATATCCCTCGCCGAGCTCCGCGCGAATGCCCTCGTCGCCAAGAATATCCCCGGCGTAGACCTTGAAGCGCTCCGGCCCGATGCCGTTGAGCGCGGCGTTCGCCGACGCCACGTCCGGGGCCTTAGGGTCGACGTCGCAGCCGGCCACGGACTCGCAGCCGAGCACCGCCGCGCCGATGCCTAAAATCCCGCTGCCGCAGCCAATATCCAGCACGCGCTTGCCATTCAGCCCGTGATCCTGCAGGGCACACAGGCACATCCGCGTCGTCGCGTGGCTCCCGGTGCCGAAGATAAGCCCCGGGTCGAGCCGCAGCACCGTGCGCCCCTCCGCGTCGGGGTTCTCCCACTCCGGGACCACCAGCAGCCTCTCGCCGATCTTCAGCGGCTTGTAAAACTCCCGCCAGTTGTTCTCCCAGTCGCTGTCCTCGATGTATGAAACGTTTACCGTCTCCTTCAGCGCGCTGCCAAGCTCCGCAAGCCTTGCGCGTCCGGCCCCGTCGTCGGGCAGGTAGAATTTCACCTGTGACAGCCCCGCGAAGCGCCTGTCAAGCTCCTCGTCGACGTAGTCCCAGTACTGCCGGTTGTTCTCGAGGAAGCCCCGGAAATCTGCCTCGTCCTCTATCGTCAGCCCCTCGACCCCCAGCTCCGTGAGCCGGAAGCATAGCTCATCAATTTTCCCGCTCTCCGTCGGTATTGCCGCCTCTATCCAGCGCATTGCAAGTCCCTCCTTTTGTTTTTCTCCATTGTACCATGTATGTCAATCTCTCCAATGTTTCACGTGAAACACGCCGAAAAGTTTCACGTGAAACATCGCAAATGAGGATTGAAAAACCGCCCCGGCACTGCTATAATAACAAGAAACAAAAATGCTCAAAGGAGAAAAAAATGGGCAAAATAACAGCCATCGCGAACCAAAAGGGCGGCGTGGGCAAGACGACGACGGCGATAAACCTCTGCGCCAGCCTCGCCTCGCGCGGGCGAAAGGTGCTGCTGTGCGACTGCGACCCGCAGGGCAACGCGACCACCGGAATGGGCGTGGACAAACACGCTGTCAGGAGCGTCTACGACGTAATGCTCCGCGGCGTCTCGCCCTGGGAGGCGATAGTCAAGACAAAATGGGGCGATATCCTTGCCGGAAACCGCGAGCTTGTTGGCGCGAACGTGGAACTGGTGAACATGGACGGGCGCGAATTCGTCCTGAAGAAAGCCATGGAGGGCGTGCGCGCGGCCTATGACTTTGTGCTCATCGACTGCCCGCCCTCGCTGGAGCTGCTGACCCTCAACGCCTTCTGCGCGGCGGATACAGTGCTGGTGCCCGTGCAGTGCGAGTACTACGCGCTTGAGGGCCTGTCCGACCTGGTGAACACGCTCAAGCTGACGAACCAGCGCCTGAACCCCCGTCTGGAAATTGAAGGCGTGGTGATGACGATGTTCGACAGCCGGACAAATTTGTCCGTCGACGTGGCCGGGGAGCTGGAAAAACACTTCGGCAGCAAGCTCTACTCCACGGCGATACCCCGCAACATCCGCCTCTCCGAGGCGCCCAGCCACGGCAAACCCTGCCTCGCCTACGACAAGATGTCCAAGGGCAGCCGCGCGTATCTGCACCTGGCCAACGAATTTCTAAAACGTCAGCCAACCCGGATATACTGAATAATGGCAAGGAAGTGATATAATGGCAGCAAAACGAGGCTTAGGCGCTGGGCTTGACGCGCTCTTCGCCGACGCCGCGCCCCCCGCGCCGCCCTCGGGCGAGGAGATAATGAAGCTCCCCATCTCAAAGGTAGAGCCGCGTGCCGGACAGCCGCGATACAATTTCGACGCCGACGCGCTGGACGAGCTTGCGGAGTCGATAAAGCAGTACGGTCTCATCCAGCCCATCACCGTGCGCCGGCTCGGCGGCGGGTACTATCAGATCATCGCCGGCGAGCGCCGCTGGCGGGCCTCGCGCCTGGCCGGACTTGACGAGATCCCCGCGCGCGTGATCGAGGCCGACGAGCGCAAGGCCACCGAGCTCGCGCTGGTGGAAAACCTCCAAAGGGAGGACCTGAACCCCATCGAGGAAGCGCGCGGGTACAAAACGCTCATGGACGAATTCGGCATGACACAGGAGGAGGCCGCGCAGTCGGTGGGCAAATCCCGCCCCGCCGTCACGAACGCTCTCCGCCTGCTGAGCCTGAGCGACGCGGTGCTGAAAATGACGGAGTCAGGAACTCTCTCCGCCGGGCACGCGCGCGCGCTCGTGCCGCTGAAGGACCCGGAGCGACAGCTTGAGGCCGCGCAGGCCGTGACGGAGCGCCATCTGTCCGTGCGCCAGACCGAGGCGCTGGTCAGCCGCCTGCTCAAGCAGCCCGAGCCCGAGCCCGAGCCGGAGAGCTCCCAGCGCGTTATCGTCGACTACGTACGCGAGATGGAGCGCGAGCTTGAAAACGCCCTCGGAAGAAAGGTCAGGCTCGTCGACAGCCGCAAAAAGGGCCGCATCGAGCTTGAGTTCTACGGCGCCGACGACCGCGAGAGCCTTATTGAAAATCTGCTGCTCCTGGCAAAAATGAGAAACAACAAATAAATTCCAATATTTTACATTGAGAGGAAGAAAAAAGATGCTGGACATTAAGTTTGTAAGAGAAAACCCCGACGTGGTGAAGGAAAACATCAGGAAGAAATTCCAGGACGCGAAGCTGCCGATGGTGGACGGGGTCATCGAGCTTGACCGCCTGTCCCGCGCCGCCGTGACCGAGGCCAGCGAGCTTCGCGCGCGCCGCAACACGCTCTCCAGGCAGGTCGGCCAGCTCATGGGCCAGGCGAAGAAGGACCCCGGCAAGCTCGCCGAGGCCGAGGCGGTGAAGGCTGAGGTCAAGGCCGACGCCGAGCGCCTTGCCGAGCTGGAAAAGCTGGAGAGCGAGTACGCCGCGAAGATCCGCGCGCTGCTGCTTGTTATCCCGAACATCATCGACGGCAGCGTGCCCATCGGCCCGGACGACAGCGCCAATGTCGAGGTCGAGCGCTTCGGCGAGCCGGTGACGCCGGAGTATGAGATACCCTACCACACGCAGATCATGGAGCGCTTTGACGGCATCGACATGGACGCGGCGGGCCGCGTGTCCGGCAACGGGTTCTACTATCTCATGGGCGACATCGCGCGCCTGCACGAGGCGGTTCTGGCCTACGCGCGCGACTTTATGATAAGCAAGGGCTTCACCTTCTGCATCCCGCCGTTCATGATCCACGGCAACGTGGTCGAGGGCGTCATGAGCCAGACGGATATGGACTCGATGATGTACAAGATCGAGGGCGAGGACCTCTACCTCATTGGCACCAGCGAGCACTCGATGATAGGAAAATTCATCGACCAGATAATCCCCGAGGACACTCTTCCCCAGACACTGACGAGCTACTCCCCCTGCTTCCGCAAGGAGAAGGGGGCGCACGGCATTGAGGAGCGCGGGGTTTACCGCATTCACCAGTTTGAAAAGCAGGAGATGATCGTAGTCTGCAAGCCCGAGGACAGCATGGCGTGGTATGAGAAGATGTGGCAATACAGCGTGGAGCTGTTCCGCTCTCTCGGCATCCCCGTGCGGCAGCTTGAGTGCTGCTCCGGCGACCTTGCCGACCTGAAGGTCAAAAGCTGTGACATCGAGGCCTGGAGCCCGAGGCAGCAGAAGTATTTTGAGGTCTGCTCCTGCTCGAACCTCGGCGACGCACAGGCGCGCCGTTTGAAAATGCGCGTCAAGGGCGCGGACGGGAAGATGTATCTGCCGCACACGCTCAACAACACGGTGGTGGCCCCGCCGCGCATGCTTATCGCGTTTCTGGAGAACAGGCTTCAGGCGGACGGCAGCGTGACGATACCGGATGTGCTGGCGCCGTACATGGGCGGCACGACGGTGCTGACGCCGAAAAACTAAGGACAAATTAAGCGGAGCAATTTGAAGGGAGGAAAAAAAATGGGCCGGACAGACAAGCAGTTCGACGGATTTTTGCGGCTGGTGATCGCGCAGCTGAAAAAGGCGATTGCGGCAAAGGATATTGATACAATGAGGACACTGCTGCAAGAGCTTTTGACAGACCTGCAGAACACGTTAGAGGATTGATAAAGACGGGGCGGCAATTTGCCGCCCCCTATAAAAAAAGGAAGAGATCCATGAAAAAATTGATAGAAGAATTCAAAACCTTCATCATGCGCGGGAACGTGCTTGACATGGCTGTCGGCGTGATCGTGGCGACGGCGTTCGGAAAAATCACGACCTCGCTTATCAACGACGTGATCATGCCGTTTGTAAGCTGGGTGTGCGGCACGCGTGACATGACGGCGCTGAACGTGCTGGTGCGCGCCGAGGAGGTTAACGAAGCCGGGGAAGTAGTGCGCGAGGCGATCACCCTCGGCTTCGGCAATTTCATCGCGACGGTAATAGACTTCCTGCTGGTGTCGCTGGTGGTGTTCGTGATCGTAAAGGCCTTCAACACCGCGCACGAGCTGACCGACAGGAAGAAAAAAGCCGAAGAAGCCGCCGCAGTAGAGGAAGCCCCCGCCGGGCCTGCGACTGAGGAGCTGCTTGCGGAGATCCTGGCGGAGATGAGGAAGAAGCAGTAAAATAACCGAAGGAGGCGAAGCAAATGAGCAACCGCGAAAGAATAATTGAGCTTCTCGACAGTGTGCCGGAGTACAAGATGGGCTATGTGCTCGCTTATGTGCAGGGCATAGCCGCCGACGAGGAAGCCGACGATAATTTCTGCCAGCGGATGGTCGAAAACTATGAAAACGACCCCGACCCTGAAAAGGACGACGCCGTCCCCCTTGAAGAGCTGAAGAAGGCTTGGGGGCTGGATTGATGTACAAAATCGTAGTCAAAAAGAAGGCCATGAAATTCATTGAAAGCCTTCCAAAACCCGAGAAAGCCCGGATAGTAGCCGCCATAGAGCGCCTGCCCAACGGCGAGGATATAAAAAAGCTCAAGGGCCACGCCGACATGTTTCGCCTCCGCGTCGGAGACTACAGAATAATTTACACCGTAGACCACGGGAATGTCACGGTAATAGTAATAGACGCCGGCAGCCGCGGACAAATATACAACCGATATTAGCGCGGCTGTTTAAAAAAACGCCCCGGACAAAACGCTCCGTCAAAACTCCGCGTTGCCCACCGTGCGCGGGTGCAGCTCCACGTCGCGGATATTCGTCACGCCCGTCAAATACATGACCATACGCTCAAAGCCCAGGCCAAATCCCGCGTGGCGGCAGGAGCCGTAGCGGCGCAAATCGAGGTACCACCAGTAATCCTCCTTCTTCAGCCCCAGCTCCGCCATGCGCGCGGAGAGCACATCCAGACGCTCCTCACGCTGGCTGCCGCCGATGATCTCGCCGATGCCCGGCACGAGGCAGTCCGCCGCCGCGACGGTCCTGCCGTCGTCGTTTACGCGCATGTAGAAGGCCTTTATCTCCTTCGGGTAGTCCGTCACGAACAGGGGCTTCCTGTAGACCTCCTCAGTCAGATACCGCTCGTGCTCGGTCTGCAAATCAATGCCCCACTCCACCGGGAAATCAAACTTCTTCCCGGATTTCCGCAAAATCTCCACCGCCTCGGTGTAAGTCACGCGCCCGAACTCGCTGCTGACTACGTTCTCAAGCCGCGCTTTCAGCCCCTTGTCGACGAAGCTGTTGAAAAACTCCAGCTCCTGGGGACACTCGCGGAGCACGGTGTTGATGATGTGCTTCACCATCGCCTCCATACACTCAAGGTCGTCGTCGAGGTCGGCGAAGGCCATCTCCGGCTCGATCATCCAGAACTCGGCGGCGTGGCGCTGGGTGTTAGAGTTCTCCGCGCGGAATGTCGGCCCGAAGGTGTACACGTCGCCGAAGGCCAGCGCGAAGTTTTCACAGTTGAGCTGCCCGGAAACCGTCAGGCTCGTCGGCTTGCCGAAGAAATCCTGGCTGTAGTCGATATCCCCATCCTCCGTCCGGGGCGGGTCGGCGGGGTCGATGGTGGTCACGCGGAACATCTCGCCCGCGCCCTCGCAGTCGCTGCCGGTGATGATGGGCGTGTGCACGTAGACAAAACCGCGCTCGCGGAAAAACTCATGTATCGCCTGTGCCGCGACGCTCCGCACCCGGAAGGTCGCGGAAAAGAGGTTCGTGCGCGGCCTCAGGTGCTGAATGGTGCGCAGAAACTCCACGCTGTGGCGCTTTTTCTGCAAGGGATATTCCGGCGCGGAAACGCCCTCGACCGCGATCTCGGCGGCTTTCAGCTCAAAGGGCTGCTTCGCCCCAGGCGTGAGCACGAGAGTACCGTGCACAATGAGCGCCGCGCCGACGTTCTGTCGGACGATCTCGTCGTAGTTGCCCAGGGACTCGCGCTCGAGCACAACCTGGAGGGACTTAAAGCAGCTGCCGTCGTTGAGCTCGACGAAGCCGAAGTTTTTCATGTCGCGCACGGTGCGCACCCAGCCGCAGACGGTCAGCTCTTTCCCGTCAAACGCGGCGGCATCGGCATAGATGCCGGAAATTTTCTGATGCTTCATAGGATCTATCCTTTCACAGCCCCGGAACCGGGGCATAATTTTTTCCATAGCCTATTATAGCACGTGAAACATTTTTTTCAACTGCTTTGCAAGCTGCATGTATACAAATTTAATAATAATATTCAACTTATCGTTGCAATAGCGGCGTATTTATGCTACAATGTTTTCTATTACGGCCCCGGCGGGAAAATATAAAATTTACTCTGTGGGAAGGTTGAAAACACTTGAATTCTGTAGACGATATATGGAAAAGCATCATAGAAATACTCTCTGCCCAGCTCACCCCCACTTCGATAAAGACCTGGTTTTCCGACTGCACGCCCCTGGAGCTGAACGACGGGCGGCTGGTCCTGCATACGAGCTCTGATTTTAAGCGCGACGTGCTCACCCAGCGCTTTGCCGGGCAGATAAAAACCGTGCTGTCCGACCTGTTTTCCTGTGACTTTGAGCTGATGATCCTCGCCGGAGAGGACGAGCTTGAGGAGTATGCCCACAATAAAAAAAACAGCAGCATCCTGCCCGAGATGGACGGCTACACCTTTGAAAATTTTATTGTTGGCAAATCCAACCAGTACGCCCACGCCGCGGCCGTCGGCGTCGTCACCAGCCCCGGAAGCAGGAAATACAACCCCCTTTTCATCTACGGCCGCTCCGGCCTGGGCAAAACCCACCTGCTGCTGGCCATCGGCTCGGCGATACATGAGAAGGACGCCGGCGCGAAGATAGTCTATATAAAGGGCGACGAATTCACCAACCAGATGATAAAGTCCATAAAGGACGGCACCGCCGAGGCTTTCCGGCAGAAATACCGCAACGTCGACCTCTTCCTCGTCGACGACATCCAGTTCATCGCCGGCAAGGAATCCACACAGGAGGAGTTTTTCCACACGTTCAACAATATCTACGAGGCCGGGCACCAGATAGTGATAACCTCCGACCGGCCGCCGATCGACATGCTCACGCTCGACGACCGGCTGCGCACCCGCTTTGAGGGCGGCCTGATGGCGGACGTGCAGCCTCCGGATTTAGAGACGCGCATGGCCATCATCCGCAACAAGGCCGGGCAGCTGGGCATGAGGCTCAGCAACGATGTCGTACAGTTCATCGCCTCGAACGTAACCAGCAACATCCGTCAAATAGAGGGCGTGGTCAAGCGCCTGACGGCCTACCGCGACCTTGACGAGCGCGACATAACCGTGGAGTCCGTGCGCCGCGCCATAAAGGATGTCATACGCATCGGCGCTTACATCCCCTCCCCCGAGGTTATAATTAACGAGTGCGCGCGCTATTTCTCCGTCACGCCCGAGGATATCCGGGGCCAGAAGCGCACGAAAAACATCGCCAACGCGCGCCACATCTCCATATACCTCGTGCGCACGCTGACAAATCTCTCCCTCAACGATATCGGCACCTGTTTTGAGGACCGCAACCACACCACGGTGTTGGCCTCCATAAACAAGATAGAGGCCCTGATGAAAGTCGACAACGGCGTCGCGGCGACGATAAGGGATATCACAAGCAACATAAATTCCCGTCAGTAATCACCCCAAAAGGTTTCCCACAAACTGTGCAAAACCCATGTTCACATTCCGTGTACATTCTGTGCATAAAAAACTCCCATTTTCTCCCTGTCGAAACCTGTGCAAAACCCACCCAAACTTTTCAACATCCCCTTTTTAGGCTTTTCAATGCTTTCCCTCACTTTTCCACAACTCAAGCCCCCTACTATTACTTACTGCTAAAAATATATTCTTTCTTTCTCTCTGAGCGGAGAAAAAAATTTTCTACGGAGGACCGAAAATGCAGTTCACATGCGAAAAGAACGGACTTCTCAAAGCCATAAGCATCGCCTCGCGCGCCGCTGTCGGAAAAAGCCCGAACCCGGCGCTTGAGGGTATACTCATCGAGTCCGGCGCGGAGACCGTCCGCTTCACCTGCTACGACCTGACCAAAGCCATATACACCGACGCCGACGCGCAGGTAAGCGAGCCCGGCTCAATACTCCTGCCCGCCCGCCTTTTTGAGAGCATGGTGAGAAAAATGCCCTCAGGCGACGTGAGCGTAAAAACCGGACAGGGCAGCAGCGTCTCCGTCAGCTGCGGCAGGACCCGCTACGAAATAACCGGCCTGAACGCAGGCGATTTCCCCGTCCTGCCCTCGGTCGACTCCCAGGCCGGAGTGAGCCTGCCGGAAAACATCCTCGGCTGCATGATACGCCAGACCATCTTCGCCGTGTCCGACAACGAAAACCGCCCGCTCTACACCGGAGAGCTGTTCGAGATATCCGGCGGCTCGCTCACCGTCGTGGCCGTGGACGGCTACCGTCTGGCACTCCGCCGGGAGAAGCTCGACAGCGAGGACGGGGAATACTCCTTCATCGTCCCCGGAAAGTCCCTCGCCGAGCTGGAAAAGCTCTGCTCGGACAGCGACGACCCCGTACGCATAACCCTCGGCGAGAAGCACATCAGCTTTGCTATCGACCGCACCGTGCTCATCTCCCGCCGTCTCGACGGCGACTTCCTCAACTACCGCAAGGCCGTCCCCACGGAATTCGCCATAACGGTCTTTGCCTCCCGCGCCCAGATCTACGACACCGTCGACCGCGTCGCGCTGACCATCGACGACCGGCTGAAAAACCCGCTCCGCTGCGTCTTTGACAGGGATTTTGTCAAGATGACCAGCACCTCGGCAATAGGCAGCTCGGAGGATTTCTGTGCCATCGACGGCGACGGGAAGGGCCTTCTCATCGGCTTCAACAACCGCTACCTTCTCGACATACTCAAGGACGCGCCCGCCGACGAGCTGAAAATCTGCCTGAATAACGGCTCGTCCCCCTGCGTGATGACCGCCGCCGACGAGGAAAACGACAGCTTTTTATATATGCTCCTCCCTGTGCGCCTGAAGGCGGAATAATGAGGCAGAAAATGGAAGAAATAACCGTAAGCACAGAGTTTATAAAGCTTGACGCCTTTTTAAAATTTTGCGGCGAGGCGGGCACGGGCGGCGAGGCCAAGCTGCTGGTGGCCGGCGGCGAAGTGAAGGTCAACGGCGAGGTGTGCCAAACGCGCGGGAAGAAGCTTTACCCCGGCGACAGGGTGAGCGCCCCCGGAGGTGACTATGTTGTCCGCGGTGAGGGGAAATGAGCGTTCTGCGCATTGCCCTTCGCTCGTTCCGCAACTACGCCGAGTCCGGCACGGAGCTGGATCCCGGCATAAACGTCATAGCCGGAGACAACGCACAGGGCAAGACCACCCTGCTCGAGGCGGTGTACATGCTCACCTGCGCGCGGAGCTTCCGTACCCGCTTTGACCGGGAGCTCATCCGCTTCGGCAGCGGCTTCGCCGAGCTGGACGCGGACATTTTCTCCGGCGGGCGCGAGCAGAAATTAAAAATCCTCCTGCGCCCCGGCGTGAAAAAGCAGATAACGCTAAACGGCGTGAAGAAAAGCGCCGGGGAGCTGAGCGAGACGCTGCGCGCCGTGCTCTTCTGCCCGGACGACCTCGACCTCATCCGCGACGGCCCGGACGCGCGCCGGAGGCTGATGGACATGGCGATAAGCCAGCTTCGCCCCGGCTACGCGAAGCTTTTGAGCGACTTTAACCGGCTTTACGAGAACAAAACGCGCATTTTGCGCGATTTTCGGGAAAACCCCGCGATGTTCGACACGCTCGACGAGTTTTCCGACGCCATCGCCCGCGTCTCCGCGCCGGTGATACGCTACCGCGCCAGCTTCGCCCGCCGTCTTGCGCGCGAGGCGAAGAAAATTCACCGGGACTTCTCCGGCGCGGGCGAGGAGCTGGATATAAGCTACAAAACCGTCGGCACGGTCACCGACCCGGAGGCCCCCGCCGCGGAGATCTACGTTCAGCTTTGCGAGCACCAGCGCGCGCACCGGGAGGCTGAGCTTGCCTCGGGGCTGTGCCTTTGCGGCGCGCACAAGGACGATCTGGAAATTGAGATAAACGGCGCGAGCGCGCGGCGCTTCGCCTCCCAGGGCCAGACCCGCACCGCCGCGCTGTCGGTAAAGCTTGCCGAGCGGGAGATTTACCTGAGTGAGACGGGCGAGTACCCGGTGCTCCTGCTTGACGACGTGCTCTCCGAGCTCGACGCCCGGCGGCAGGAATTTGTCCTCAACCGCATCGGCGGCGGGCAGACGCTGATCACCTGCTGTGAGGATGGGCAGATAGCCCGAAAAACCGGGGGACGCGTGATACTCGTGCGCGGCGGCGAGATCGTGAAATAGGGGGAGCGGAATGTATCTTCATTTGGGAAATGGCGTGGCGGTGCGAAAATCGGACGTGCTCGGCGTGTTCGACCTGGACAACACCAGCACCGGGGCGATAACAAGAAATTACCTTGCCCGAGCGGAAAGATCCGGCCAGGTGAGCAGCGTGGCTGAGGGCGAGCTGCCCAAAAGCTTCGTAGTCTGCGCCGCCCCCGGCGCCGCTCAGCGCGTGTACCTTTGCCAGCTCAACTCCTCGACCCTGCTCAAACGAAGCGAGGGCGCGGGAGTGGAATAGATTTTTCCCTTTTTTGTCAGCCTGTCCCGTTTTGTCCGGGCTGGCGAAAAGCGATAGAACGACCAACCCAAACGACGGAAGGAAAATCATATGTCAGATATAACGGATAAAATCACACAGGAGTATGACGCCTCGCAGATCCAGGTGCTTGAGGGGCTTGAGGCGGTGCGCCTCCGCCCCGGCATGTACATCGGTTCGACCAGCTCGAGCGGATTGCATCACCTCGTTTACGAGATCGTAGACAACTCCATTGACGAGGCCCTGGCCGGCTACTGTGACCGTATCGAGGTCACCATCGAGCCCGGCGACATCATCCGCGTGAGCGACAACGGCCGCGGCATCCCCGTCGACATCCAGGAGCAGACGGGCAAGCCCGCGCTGGAGGTCGTGTACACGGTGCTGCACGCCGGCGGCAAGTTCGGCGGCGGGGGCTACAAGGTCTCCGGCGGCCTGCACGGCGTCGGCGCCAGCGTGGTCAACGCGCTTTCGGAATGGCTCGAGGTCGAGGTGCACAAGGACGGGAAAATCCACCAGATGAAATTCTCCCGGGGCGAGATAACCCAGGAGCTGAAAATCACCGGCGAAACCGACCGCACCGGCACCACCGTGCGTTTCAAGCCCGACCCGGAGATGTTCGAGGACACGGTCTACGACTACGACATCCTCCACCGCCGCATGCGTGAGCAGGCGTTTCTCAACGCGGGCCTGCGCATCTCCACCCGCGACACGCGCGGCGGGGAGGAGAAATATGACGAGATGTGCTATGCAGGAGGCATCCGCGAGTTCGTCACCTTCATCAACCGCAGCAAGGAAGCGCTCGACGAGGGCGTCATCTACGTCTCCGGCGAGCGCAGCGACTCCGTGGCGGAAATCGCCATGCAGTACAACTCCAGCTATAACGAGATCATCGTCTCCTTCGCCAACAACATCCACACGCCCGAGGGCGGCATGCACGAAACCGGCTTCAAAACCGCGCTGACGCGCGTGCTCAATGCCTACGGCAAAAAGGCAGGCATCCTCAAGGAGGGCGAGTCCGTATCCGGCGAGGACTGCCGCGAGGGCCTGACCGCCGTCATCTCCGTCAAATTGACAAACCCCCAGTTCGAGGGCCAGACCAAGGCCAAGCTCGGCAACAGCGAGATCCGCACCCTCGTCGACGGCATCGTCCAGGCGAAGCTGACGGAGTTTTTGGAGGAAAACCCCGCCGTGGGCAAGGCCATTCTGGAAAAGGCGCTTATGGCCTCCCGGGCGCGCGAGGCGGCGCGAAAGGCGCGCGAGTCCGTCCGGCGCAAGACCGCGCTGGAGTCCGGGCAGATGCCGGATAAGCTCCAGGACTGCAACGAGCGCGACCCGGCGCTGTGCGAGCTGTACATCGTCGAGGGCGATTCCGCCGCCGGCTCCGCCATCGACGGGCGCGACAGCCGCTTCCAGGCCATCCTCGCCATGTGGGGCAAGATGCTCAACGTGGAGAAGGCCCGCGCGGACAAAATCTACGGCAACGACAAGCTCTACCCCCTCGTGCTCGGCCTCGGCGCGGGCATTGGGGAGGAGTTCAACCTGGATAAATTGCGCTATCACAAAATCATCATCATGTCCGATGCCGACGTCGACGGCGCGCATATCCGCACGCTGCTTTTGACCTTCTTCTTCCGCTACATGCGCCCGCTGATCGAGAAGGGCTACGTGTACAGCGCCGTGCCGCCGCTTTACAAGCTCACGCGCGGCAAGCAGCAGCGCGTGGCGTACTCGGACGAGGAGCGCGACAGGGTCTCCGCCGAGATGCGCGGGGACAACCCGAACGTGCGCGTGGAGATAAGCCGCTTCAAGGGCCTTGGCGAGATGGACCCGCACGAGCTGTGGGAAACTACCATGGACCCCGAGCGCCGCACCCTCCGGCGCATAACGCTGGCCGATGCCGTCGCCGCCGACCGCATTTTCACGGTGCTCATGGGCGAGAAAGTCGAGCCGCGCAAGGAGTGGATCGAGGAAAACGCCAGGTATGCGCTGAATTTGGATTATTGAGAAAAAATTACAATTTCGTCTGAAGAAAGGGGAAAAAAATCATGACTGAAAACGAGAGGCAGGACGCGAAAAAGTCAATGGCCTACGACCTGAAGCTCAGTTTCCAGGAGAAGCAGGACGAGGAGACCTACAAGCAGACCGCGGCGATCATTGACGCCTACATCGCGGGGATGCAGCAGTAACCCCGCGCGGGGCCGGGGAACCGGCCCCGTCACCTTCAAGAAACGAGGTAATTATGGGACACAACCGAAGCTATAAGCCTGAGGATATCGCCTTTCCCGAGCAGGTCATAACCGAATCCGACCTGGTCAGGGAGATGGAGGACAGCTATAAGCAGTACGCCATGAGCGTCATCGTCGGGCGCGCGCTGCCGGATGTGCGCGACGGGCTCAAGCCCGTGCACCGGCGAATTTTATACACCATGTACGAGGGCGGGCTGACAAGCGACAAGCCCTTTAAAAAATCCGTCACCTGTGTCGGCGACGTGCTGGGCCACTACCACCCCCACGGCGACAGCTCCGTCTATGACGCCATGGTGCGTCTGGCACAGAGCTTTTCCATGCGCTGCCCCCTCGTCGACGGGCACGGCAACTTCGGCAACGTCGACGGCGACCCCCCGGCTGCCTACCGTTACACCGAGGCGAGGATGTCGAGGATCTCCAACGAGATGCTCCGCGACATCGACAAGGACACGGTCGACTGGGACCCGAACTTTGACGAGACGCGAAAAGAGCCACGCGTGCTGCCCAGCCGCTTCCCGAACCTGCTGGTCAACGGCTCGAGCGGTATCGCCGTCGGCATGGCCACCAACATCCCGCCGCACAACCTCACCGAGGTCATCAACGCGACGGTCTGCGTGCTGGACAACCCCGACGCTACGCTCGCTGACCTCATGGAGCACATCAAGGGGCCGGATTTCCCGACGAAGGGAATTATCATGGGGCGCTCCGGCATCCGCGCGGCTTACGCCACCGGGCGCGGGAAAATCGTGCTGCGCGCGCGGACGGAATTTGAGGAATTTGGTAAAGACCGCACCCGCATCATTGTCTCCGAGCTGCCCTACCAGGTCAACAAGCGGCAGATGATCCGCAACATCGCCGACCAGGTCAAGGACAAGAAGCTCGAGGGCATTTCCGATTTGCGCGACGAGACCGACCGCAACGGCATGCGCATCGTGATAGAGCTCAAGCGCGACGCGAACGCTCAGGTGGTGCTCAACAAGCTGTTCAAGCAGACGGCGATGCAGTCGAATTTTTCCATAATCATGCTCGCGCTGGTCGACGACCAGATGCAGCCGCGTATCCTGCCGCTGCGGAGCATTTTGGACGAGTACATCGCCTTTCAGGAGCAGCTCATCCGCCGGCGCACCGAGTACGACCTGCGCAAGGCAAAGGAGCGGGCGCATCTGTTGGAGGGCCTGCTGATCGCCCAGGACAACATCGACGAGGTTATCCGCATAATCCGCTCGAGCTACAGCGATGCCAAGGAAAACCTCATGAAGCGCTTCGACCTCGACGACGTGCAGGCCCAGGCCATCTGCGACATGCGGCTTATCTCCTTGCAGGGGCTCAACCGTGAGAAGTTAGAGGCTGAGTATAAGGAAATTCAGGAAAAAATTTCTTATTATAACGAGCTGCTGGCAAGCGAGGAGAAGCTTCGCGGCGTGCTCAAGGACGAGCTCATCGCTATACGCGACAAGTACGGCGACGCTCGCGTGACGGAAATACAGGACATCGAGGACGAAATCGACATCGAGGACCTCATTGAAGAGGAGCAGTGCGTGTACACCATGACGCACGGCGGCTACATCAAGCGCCTGCCGGCCAGCGAGTACAGCGCCCAGCGGCGCGGCGGAAAGGGTATCCGCGCCATGGCTACTAAGGAGGAGGACTACGTCGACACGGTGTTCGCCGCGTCGTCGCATGACAATCTCCTGTTCTTCACCACGCGGGGGCGCGTGTACATCAAGAAGGGCTACAACATCCCCGAGGCGGGCAGGAACGCCCGCGGCACCAACATCGTCAATATCATCCCCGTCGAGCCGGGCGAGAAGGTCAGCGCCATGATAAGCGGGCGCGGCTATGAGCCCGACAGCTTCCTCGTGCTCATCACGCGCGGCGGCACCGTCAAGCGCATGGCCCAGGACAGCCTGAAAAACATCCGCGCGGCCGGGCTCCGCGCGCTCAAGCTCGACGAGGGCGACGAGCTTATCGCCGTTTGCAAGACATACGGCGAGAGCAACATACTCATCGCCACGCACGACGGCTACGCCATCTGCTTCAACGAAAACGACGTGCGCGCCATGGGGCGCGACGCCATGGGCGTGCGCGGGATACGGCTGCGGGACGGCGACTTCGTCGTCGGCGCGGCCATCGCCGAGCCGGAACTGACGCTGCTGTCCGTGACCGAGAACGGCTACGGCAAGCGCACGTATATCTCCGAGTACATCCGCGGCGAGGACGGGCCGCAGCGGCGCGGCGGCATGGGCTTGAAGAGCTACCAGGTCACGGAGAAAACCGGCAAGGTCGCCGGCTGCCGCGTCATGCGCGAGAGCGACGACGTGCTCATCATCTCCGACGACGGCACCATCATCCGCACCGCGGCAGGCGATATCAGCGTCTACGGGCGGGCTACTCAGGGCGTGCGGCTCATGCGCGTGGCTGAGGGAAGCCGCGTGATAAGCGTCGCGCTGACCGATAAGGAGGACGCCGAGGGCGCGGAAAGCCTTGAGAATGCCGGGCCTGACGGCGGGGCTTCTGCTGAGGCCGGGACTCCGGCTGAGGAATAAGGGCTTGTGAAAACCGTAACTATCTATACCGACGGGGCCTGCTCGGGCAATCCGGGCCCCGGCGGCTGGGGGGCTATCCTGCGCTACGGAGAGCACACGCGCGAGCTCTCCGGCGGCGAGGCGCGCACTACCAACAACCGTATGGAGCTGACGGGGGTCATCGAGGCGCTGTCAGCGCTGAAGGAGCCTTGTATTGTGGAGCTTTGGTCGGACTCGAAATACGTCATTGACGCCCTGGAGAAGGGCTGGGCTGTTTCGTGGAGGCGGCGCGGCTGGGTCAAGAGCGACAAAAAGCCCGCGCTCAACCCCGATTTGTGGGAGCGGCTGCTTGGGCTCGCGGAGCGGCATGAGATGCGCTGCCACTGGGTGAAGGGGCATGCAGAGAACCCGTGGAACAACCGGTGTGACGAGCTGGCGGTTGAGGCGAGGAAGAAATTCGGATAGGGCCTGATTTTGCTGGCCCGGAGCGTTTTCACCGTGTTTGCGCGCTTCGGCAGTCCGCCGCTGGGGGAGCGGCGATAAGTTAAAATCAACAAAGCAACGGAGCTTCTTTCGACAAAAACTACAAAAATCAAAATTCCATTTTTTCTGTTGCATATGTTGCAGCAATTTTTTCGCCTGGGGGGCCTGTTTATGAGAGGGGTTTTCCCTGGCGGGATCAATTTTTCCCTCGGGGTGATAGTTTGAAAAAGAAGGATTATAACGCAAGCGATTTGAGAATATTTGCCTCATACATCATGGGGCAGAAAAGGCTGTTTTATATCGACATGGTCTGCGCCGTGCTGGTGTCGGTGATCGACCTGGCGTTCCCATTTGTCTCGCGCATGAGTATGCAGCGGCTGCTGCCGGAGAGGCTGTTCGGAACGTTTTTTGCCGTGATGGGGATCTTGCTGCTGGCCTACGTGCTCAAGGGCGGGCTGTACTACCTCATCGCCGTGCTGGGGCACCGGATGGGCGTGCTGGTCGAGGCCGATATGCGTCGGGATATTTTTACGCACATGCAGGGCCTGAGCTTCAGCTTCTATGACAATAACCGCACGGGTGTGCTGCTCAGCCGGATCACAAACGACCTGTTCGATATTACCGAGCTGGCGCACCATGGGCCGGAGAATATCCTCATCTGCACGTGCACTATCGCCGGGGCTATGGTCATGATGTTTATTATGCAGTGGGAGCTGGCGCTGGTGCTGGCGGTCGCGCTGCCGGTTTGCTTCTTCTTTACCATGCGGCAGCGTGTGCGCATGAAGCGGGCGAATATTCAGGTCAAGAAAACTACCGCCGAGATCAACGCCGCTATCGAGAGCGGGATAAGCGGGATACGCACCGCGAAGGCCTTCGCCAACGAGGAGGCTGAGGAAGCTAAGTTCGAGAAGAGCAACGATATGTTCAAGGCCGCAAAGGTCGAGTTTTACCGCTCTATGGGGCTGTTCGAGAGCTTTATGGAGTTCACCGTGGGCGTGATGCAGGTCGTCGTCATCACCGCGGGCGGGGCGCTCATTATGGCGGGGAGGATGGACTACATCGAGCTGGTCACCTTTACGCTGTACATAACCACCTTCATCACGCCCGTGCGCAAGCTGACTATGTTCATGGAGCAGTACATGCAGGGCACGGCGGGGTTCTCGCGCTTTCTGGAGATCATGCGCACCGAGCCGGACATCCGGGACGCGCCGGGCGCGCGGGAGCTGCGGGATGTGCGCGGCGAGGTCAGGTTCGAGAATGTCAGCTTTTCCTATGGCGACGGGACGGAGGTTTTGAAGGATATCAGCCTTGAGATCAGGCCGGGGGAGAGCTTCGCGCTTGTCGGGCCGTCCGGCGGGGGCAAGACTACGCTCTGCCACCTGCTGCCGAGGTTTTATGACGTTACCGCCGGGCGCGTGTGCGTCGACGGGCAGGATGTGCGGGAGCTGACCCAGGAGAGCCTCCGGCGGAGCATCGGGATAATTCAGCAGGATGTGTTCATGTTCGCGGGGACGATTCGGGAGAATATCCGCTACGGTCGGCCGGACGCGTCGGACCAGGAGGTGGTAGAGGCGGCGGTGAGGGCCGAGATCCACAGGGAAATTATGGATATGCCCGACGGGTACGACACCTATATCGGCGAGCGGGGCGTGATGCTCTCAGGCGGGCAGAAGCAGCGCATTTCCATTGCGCGGGTTTTCCTTAAAAACCCGCCGATTCTTATTCTTGACGAGGCCACGAGCGCGCTCGACAGCGTGACCGAGCAGAGGATTCAGAACAGTCTCGAACAGCTCAGCGCGGGGAGGACCAGTATTATTATCGCGCACAGGCTGTCAACCATTCGGAACGCGGACCGCATTGCGGTGGTGGAGGGGGAGCGGATCCTCGAGCAGGGCAGTCACGACGAGCTGATGGCGCGCGCCGGCGCATATGCCGCTTTGCAGCGGGCGCAGGGGCTGGAGGCTTGATTTTTCTTTATGATGAAGAAAAGCAAAAACCGCCGCTGTGCACAGCGGCGGTTTTTGCGCGGTGCTCTTCTCCTTTTATTTTGCCCGGATTTGCGGATTTGCCAAGGGGGACGGCAAGCGTCCCACGCCCGTCTCATAAAAAAGTGGTATAATGGATGCGGGGGTGAAGAAGATG
>JAMPGF010000028.1 GCA_023664105.1 Butyricicoccus sp.
GCCGCCCCGTTTTTCCGGGGCGCGCCGGGAGCTCGGCTGCACGGCCCGGGCGCGGGCGATGCGCTTTATCTCCCAGTCTCTCATGGAAGCCGGCGCGGACTTCACCGACGGCGTGTCATTGCGCACCGGCTCCGGCGAGGTGCACATCTGCCCCTCACCCGAGCGCGAGAGCATAATCATCAGCGCCGAGGCCGGAAGCCCTGAAAAATCAATGGAGCTGGCCCAAAAATACGAGCAGCTGGTCAAAAAAGCGGACTCTCCCCCCGCCAGCGGGCCGATTTTATCCTGAATATCGCACAAGCGGCGGCGCGAAATGCTCCGCCGCTTGTTGCTATATGCACAAACTTGCGGTTATTCGCCAAATATTCGCCGTTTTCGTGAATATTGCTATTGATTATTCATTTTTTATGCGCTATAATCTGTGGCACATTAAAAAAGAAAAGCAAAACGAAAAGGAGAAACGACAAAATGAAAAAGATAACCGCTATCGCGCTTGCGCTGGTAATGCTGCTGGGCCTCTGTGCCTGCGGAAACAGCGCCGCACCCGCTGACACCGCCCCCGCCGCGACGCCCGCCCCGGCTGACAATGCCGGAGAGCCCGCGACCCAGCCCGACGATGTTCCCGTCGAGAACGCCTTCACCACCGTCGAGCCCGGCAAGCTGCACATGTCCACCAACGCGGAATTCCCGCCCTATGAGATGACCACCGACGCCGGCGGCTTTGAGGGCATCGACGTTGAGGTTGCCGACGCCATCGCCAAGAAGCTGGGCCTTGAGCTGGTCGTGGACGACATGAGCTTTGACGCCGCGCTCACCGCCGTGCAGACCGGACAGACCGACATCGCCATGGCCGGCATCACCGTCACCGAGGACCGCCTCCAGGTCATGGAATTTTCCGATACCTACGCCACAGGCATTCAGGTAGTCATCGTCAAGGAGGATTCCCCCATCCAGTCCATTGACGATCTTGCCAACGCCGAGATGATCGGCTGCCAAGAGGCCACCACCGGCTATATCTTCTGTTCCTATCCTCCCGAGGATGGCGGCTACGGCGAGGACCACGTCACCGCCTACGACACCGGCGCTCTGGCCGTCATGGCGCTGGTCAACGGCCATGTGGACGCCGTTGTCATCGACAACGAGCCGGCGAAGTCCTACGTTGCCGCCAACGAGGGCCTCAAGATTCTCGACACCGAGTTCGCCGTCGAGGACTACGCCATCGGCCTTGCCAAGGGCAACACCGCCCTGCTTGACGCTGTCAACGCCGCCATGGCGGAGCTTATCGCCGACGGCACCTTCCAGAACATCGTTGATAAGTACATCACCGCCGAGTAAAAATTCAGAAAAGGGCGGCCCCTGATAGGCCGCTCTTTTTCTCTTTGAAGGAGGCAGACCCCTATGAACCAAACGCTCGGCCTCGCAGCCCGCCTGTACAAGGCTTTTATCGAGGGCGGCCGCTGGAAGCTCTATCTCCAGGGCCTCGGCGTCACGCTGGAGCTGACCGTGATAGCGCTCATCTTCGGCGTTATCCTGGGCCTTGTCGTCGCCGTTATCCGCACCGCGCATGACCAGCAGCTCGGCCGCAAGAACCCCGTGCTGGGCCTGTTCAATATCATCTGCCAGATCTACACCACCGTCATCCGCGGCACGCCAATGCTGGTGCAGCTGTATATCTGGACCTTCGTCATCCTCAGCAACGAGCGCAACAAGATCCTTGTCGGCTTCATCGGCCTGGCGGTCAACTCCGGCGCGTATGTGGCGGAGATAATCCGCGGCGGCCTGATGAGCGTGGACCGCGGCCAGTCCGAGGCAGGGCGCTCCCTGGGCCTTAACTACTTCGACACCATGCGCTACATAGTCATCCCCCAGGCGTTCAAGAACATCCTCCCCTCCCTCGGAAACGAGTTTATCACCCTGTTCAAGGACACCTCGCTGGTGCAGGCCATCGGCGGCGCGGAGATGCTCTACTACGCCAGAACCATCGGCGGCCGGACCTTTGACTACATGCCTCCGCTTATCGGCATCGCGCTCATGTACCTGGCCGTCGTCATAATCTTCACCTGGCTCCAGGGCAAGCTGGAAAGGAGGCTCAGAGAAAGTGATAGACGTTAAAAACCTCTCCAAGTCCTTCGGGCGCCACCTTGTGCTGGACAACATCTCCGAGCACATCCGCCCCGGCGAGAAGGTGGTCGTCATCGGCCCCTCCGGCTCCGGCAAATCCACCTTCCTGCGCTGCCTCAACCTTCTGGAGACCCCCACGAAGGGCACCATAACCTTTGAAAACACCGTGATAACCGACCCCAAGGTGAAGATCGACAAGGTCCGCCAGCAGATGGGCATGGTGTTCCAGCACTTCAACCTCTTCCCGAACATGACCATCAGGAAAAACATCACTCTCGCCCCCGTGCGCACGGGCCTGATGAAGCAGGACGAGGCTGACGCCGAAGCCGAGCGCCTGCTCGAGCGCGTGGGCCTGTCCGACAAGGCGGACGCCTACCCCGCCCAGCTCTCCGGCGGTCAGAAGCAGCGCGTTGCGATAGTCCGCGCGCTGGCGATGAAGCCGAAGCTGATGCTCTTTGACGAGCCCACCTCCGCCCTCGACCCCGAGATGGTCGGCGAGGTGCTGGATGTCATGAAGGAGCTGGCCCGCGACGGCATGACCATGGTGGTCGTCACGCACGAGATGGGCTTTGCCCGCGAGGTGGCCAGCCGCGTGCTGTTCATGGCCGACGGCATAATCATGGAGCAGGGCACGCCGGAGGCGGTTTTCAACAGCCCCCAGAGCCCGCGGCTCAAGGATTTCCTGTCCAAGGTACTGTAACTATTTTACATAAGTGAAAAATCCGCCGGATTCCTCCGGCGGATTTTTTTCTTAGTTTGCCATCGCGCGGGCGTTTTCGGCCCGGCGCTCCTCAATGGCCTGCTTAAGGACCATGTCCTTGACCTTCATGAGACGAACCTTCGTTGAAAGGTCGTTCTCCTCCAGCTTCATGGAAATGTACTTGATGTTCTCCTTCGCCTCGGGGATCATGACGTACTCCAGCGCGTTGACGCGGCGGCGCGTCTTTTCGATTTCCTCAGCAAGCAGCTGCATGGTCTTTTCAACCTGCGCCAGCTCCAGCATATCGGCAAACACGCGGCTGATGTGCTGCATGGCAATATCCAGCTCGCCGGAGGTCTGCGCGAAGCCGTAGGGATATATCTCGCCCGGGTCGGCGTTCTTGGTTGTAAAGGTGTAGCTGGGCACCTCGACGCTCATCATGTTCTTGAAGCCCATGCCGAGCTCGACGCTCTGGCGCGGGTACATCAGCGCCTGCTCGAGCATCTCCGGCGACATCACCGCGCTGGCGACCGTCAGCGCACCAAAGGCCTCCGTCAGGCCCTTTTCCACCTTCGTGCGCAGCTCCTTGTTGCGGCGCACCACATCCATGAACTGACGCATCAGCTCGTCGCGCTTATCCTTGAGAAGCTTGTGCCCGCGGGTCGCGGTCCTCAGCCGGCCCTTCTGCTGGTTGAGAACCATTCTGGTCGGGGCTATGGCTGCTTTTGGCATTGCCTTACCTCCTTACTTCTTGGGCATGTATTTCTCAATGTGCTCGACCTTGACACGCTTTAGCTCGGTGCGCGGCAGGATACTCAGCAGCTCCCAGCCCAGATCGAGGGTCTCCTCAATTGTGCGGTTTGTCTCATAGCCCTGGTTGACGAAACGGCTCTCAAACTCCTCGGCAAACTTCGCGAACAGCTTGTCAGTGTCGCTGAGGGCGGACTCGCCAAGTATGGCCATAAGCTCCTTGGCGTCCTTGCCGGCGGCGTAGCCTGCGAACAGCTGGTTGAGCACGCCGCTGTGGTCCTCGCGGGTCTTGCCGGGGCCGATGCCCTTGTCCTTCAGACGGCTCAGGCTGGGCAGAACGTCCACAGGGGGCTCGATGCCCTTGCGGTAGAGCTCGCGGCTGAGGATTATCTGTCCCTCGGTGATGTATCCGGTCAGGTCGGGGATCGGGTGGGTCTTGTCGTCCTCGGGCATGGTCAGGATGGGTATCATGGTGATGGAGCCCGCTTTTCCTATACGGCGGCCGGCACGCTCATACATGGTGGCCAGGTCGGTGTACAGATATCCGGGATAGCCGCGGCGGCCGGGGACTTCCTTCTTCGCGGCGGAAACCTCACGCAGCGCCTCGGCGTAGTTGGTGATATCTGTCAGGATGACCAGAACGTGCATATTCTTCTCGAAGGCCAGGTACTCCGCGCAGGTCAGTGCCATACGCGGGGTGGCTATACGCTCGACGGCGGGGTCGTTGGCCAGGTTCGTGAACAGCACCGTGCGGTCGATAGCGCCGGTGCGCTTGAACTCGCGCACGAAGTACTCGGACTCCTCGAAGGTGATGCCTATGGCGGCAAACACGACGGCAAACTTGGCGTCGTCGCCGAGCACCTTTGCCTGACGGGCGATCTGCGCGGCCATGTTCGCGTGGGGCAGGCCGGAGCCGGAGAATATAGGCAGCTTCTGTCCGCGGACCAGGGTATTCAGTCCGTCGATGGTAGAGATACCGGTCTGGATGAACTCCGCGGGGTACTCGCGGGCGGCGGGGTTCATGGGCAGGCCGTTGATGTCCAGATGCTCTTCGGCAAGAATGTCGGGGCCGCCGTCGATGGGCTGGCCCATGCCGTTGAACACGCGGCCGAGCATATCCTCGCTCACCGCAAGCTCCAGCGGGTGGCCCAGGAAGCGGACCTTGGACTCGGCCAGGTTGATCCCGGCCGCGTTCTCGTAAAGCTGAACCACAGCCTTGTCGCCGTTGACCTCAAGCACCTTGCCGCGGCGGACAGCGCCGGTCGGAAGCTGAATCTCGCACAGCTCGTCGTAGGTGACGCCCTCAACCTGCTCGACTATCATCAGAGGGCTGGCGACTTCACGGATAGTTTTGTATTCTTTAATCACTGCTCCTCACCTCTCTGTGCGATTTCTTCGATCTGCGCGGCCATCTCCTTGGCGATGGCGGCGTACTCCTCGACATATTTGTCCGCGGCCACACTCTTTGCACGGGCGATCCGCTCCTTGGCGGGAATGGCGTTAATCTTGTTCAGGTCCGCACCCTGCGCAATCGCCGCTCTGGCGAGCTTGTCGAAGTTAAGAACCATGCCCAGAAGCATGAACTGCCTCTCCGTCTCGCTGTAGCTGTCGATATCAACGAAGGCGTTCTGCTGCAAAAAGTCCTCGCGGATCATCTTCGCGGTGGCGAGGGTCAGCTGCTCCGCGGGTGCAAGGGAGTCCGCGCCAACCAGACGCACGATTTCGTTGAGGTTCGACTCCTCCTGAAGTATGGTCATGGCCTTCTCGCGGTTTGCCATGAAACCGGGGAAGTTCTTCTCATACCAGGGCTTGAGCGAGTCGGTATACAGCGAATAGGAGGTCAGCCAGTTGATGGCCGGGAAGTGTCTGGCGTAGGCCAGGGAGGAATCCAGACCCCAGAACACCTTGACAATACGCATGGTGGCCTGAGAAACGGGTTCGGAAATATCGCCGCCCGGAGGCGACACGGCGCCGATGGCAGTCAGGCTGCCCTGGCGCTCGTCGGAGCCAAGGCACTCGACAACGCCGGCGCGCTCATAGAACTGAGCGATACGGGAGGCAAGGTAGGCGGGGTAGCCTTCCTCACCGGGCATCTCCTCGAGACGGCCGGACATCTCGCGCAGAGCCTCGGCCCAGCGGGAGGTGGAGTCAGCGATAACCGCCACGTCGTAGCCCATGTCGCGGAAGTACTCGGCGATGGTAATGCCGGTGTAGATGGACGCCTCACGGGCGGCCACGGGCATGTCGGAGGTGTTGGCGATAAGCACGGTACGCTTCATCAGGGGCTCGCCTGTGCGCGGGTCGCGCAGCTCGGGGAACTCCATGAGAACGTCGGTCATCTCGTTGCCGCGCTCACCGCAGCCGATATAGATAACTATGTCCACGTCGGACCACTTTGCCAGAGCGTGCTGAACAACGGTCTTGCCCGAGCCGAAGGGGCCGGGGACAGCCGCCGTGCCGCCCTTGGCAAGGGGGAACATGGTGTCAATAACGCGCTGTCCGCTCTGGAGCGGGCGGTCAGGCACATACTTCCTGGCGTAGGGGCGGTTGACACGCACGGGCCACTTTTGCATCATGGTCAGGGGAACATCCCTGCCCTTGGCGTCGGTGAGCACGCACACGGTTTCCTCAACCGTGAAGCTGCCGCTCTCGATGCTCTTTACAGTGCCCTCGATTCCCACGGGAACCAGTATCTTGTGCAGTATCGCGCTGGTCTCCTGCACTGTGCCGAACACGTCGCCTGCGATGAGCTTGTCGCCCGGCTTGACCGTGGGCACGAAGTCCCACTTCTTGCTCCTGTTCAGAGCGGGCACGGAGATACCGCGGGCGATGGTCTCGCCGGTCAGCTCCCTGATCTCGGTCAGGGGGCGCTGGATTCCGTCGTAAATGCCCTCGAGCATACCGGGTCCCAGCTCGACGGAGAGCGGCAGTCCGGTAGTGGTGACCTCGGCGCCGGGGCCGAGGCCGGTGGTCTCCTCATAGACCTGTATGGATGCGCTGTCGCCGGTCATGTTCAGGATCTCGCCGATGAGGTTCTGCTTGCCGACACGCACAACGTCCGAGACGTTGGCGTCGGCAAGGCCGTCGGCGATAACCAGAGGGCCGGCTACCTTAATTACTTTTCCACTCATAAGATTTTTCTTCCCTTCTGATTAAAGGATGTCGGAGCCCACCGCCTTCTCGACGGCCTCCTTGAGCGCGGACTGTCCCAATCCAATGGGCCCGTCCCTGCCGGGAATGAGTATTATCGCCGGCGACGGCTTTTCGTCGAACTTCTTTATCTCAGTCAGCATATCCGCGGCCATCGTCTCCTCGATGTAGATGATGGCGTACTCGTCGCCCTCGGCGGGCTTGGTTATCTCCCTGAGCGTGTGCTTGGCCTGCTCGCTGTTGTCCACCGGAAAGGTGTCCAGCCCCAGCGCCTTGAAGCCGATAACGCTGTCGCTGCCGCCTATAACCGCTATTTTATACATAGCTTTCACGCAGCCTTTCCCGGAGCAGCTTCGGGTCTATGCCCATGAGCCTGCCCGTGAGTATAATGCGTATTGCCGTGATCTCGTTCTCGACCGCGGCGAGATAGCCCGCGATAGCCGCCGGGCCGAAGGATACCAGCTCCGAGTCTGCCAGAAACGCGTTCACCGCGTTGTCGGCGGCCAGCTCGAAGGCGGTCATGCCCTCCTGCTGCACGGCCTCGGCAAACATGGTGTTGGCGTAAAGCTGGCCCAGCGCGTCGCGGCTTTCCATGGCGCGGCGTATCTCGTCCGCGTCCACGTCTCCGCCGGTTATCAGCGCGCCGGCAAACTGGGCGGCGCCGACACCTCCAATCGACTGGGCGCGCACAGCTATGCGCACGTTGGCGCTGTCGATGAGCACCTTGACGTAGGCGCTGATAAATCCGTCGCCAATGGCCTCCGCCAGCTCCGTCAGCTCGGCAAAGTACGCCCGGTCGAGGATAAAATCGGCCAGCTGGGGGTTGCCGGTTCTCGCCAGCGTCACCTTCGCCTCGTCGATTGCCCCGGCCAGCTTCGGGCTCAGATCCGCGCCCTCGCCGGACTCATAACAGGCAAGCAGCTCCTGCACGTCGCTGCGGCCTGAGCCGGAAAGCAGCCCTTCCCCGCCCGCGCCGCCGGACTTGACGATGACCTTGGCGTTGTGATACTCGTACTTGAGCCGGAACACGTCGACTACGCGCTTATCCGGGCACATCTCGTACACCTCGGCGATCTCCTCTGCACGGTGGCGGCCCAGGGCGGCGTTAATGCCGCGGGTGTCCAGCTCGGCCATATCCTCATAGCCGCAGTCAGCCAGGGTGCGCGCCGCGTCGGCGTAGGGCTCGGTGAGCATACGCTCGAGCTTGTCCCGGCCCAGCATCCTCGCCTCTCTGGCGCGGAGCATTGCCGACAGGCACAGGTAATCTGTATTCTTAACCTTCTTTGACAAGTGTCTTCCTCCTTGTCACATATTCGCTCATGCAAACAGGATCTCGGCAACCTGGGAGGCCAGCTCATTCCTGTACAGCTGCACCAGAATGTCAACCGAGCAGTTTACCTCGATATCGCCCTGCTTGACGATGAGTCCGCCGGGGATATCACGCGTCTCGTCGGAGACGGTCAGACCGCCGGCAAGGCCCTTTTTCTTCAGCAGCGCGTTTGCCGCCTTCGCCGCGTCCGCGCCGAATTCCTTCCTGTCGCGGGCGTTGAAGATCAGCTCCTCCGTGCCGGTGGACGCGGCCTTTGCGGTCTGCCCGGCAAGGAAGGCTATGTACTCCTCGCGCGGCATCTCGGAGATGTTCTGCACGGCGCGGTCAAAGGCCTCGGACACCATCTCCTGCTTGAAGGCGAGAACGGACTTCTTCGCCTCCATGTCCGCCGCGCTGGCCATGCGCTCCACGCGGTTTTCAACGCTTTTGGTGCCGTCCTGGACGCGCTTCCAGTACTCGTCCCGGGCCTTTTTCTCGTATTCCTTCTTGATTTCTTCGCACCTCACGGCAGTCTCGGCGTTTATGGCCTCAATCTCCGCGCGCGCTTCGGACTCAAGCTTAGCGGTGATTTTTTCGATTCCGTTCATATTGAATCCCCTTTTCTTGTTGGGATGCTCAGAACTGGAGGAGCATCAGCATGGAAGCCAGCAGGGAAAGAATGGCGTAGAACTCGACGATACCGCACAGCAGCAGGCCCTTGGACCAGTCGTCGGGCTTCTTGGCGAGGATGTTGATGGAGCCCGCGGCGACCTTACCCTGCGCGATAGCGGAGAGCAGCCCGCCCAGCGCCATGGGCAGGCAGGCGGCGAAGTAGGCCATGCCGGTGGCGGTGTCCATGTTCAGCAGGCTGCTGAAATCCCCGCCCATCAGGCCCATGCGGGCGATGGCGAAGAAGAAAACGACCATGCCGTACAGGCCCTGGGTACCGGGCAGAAGCTGGAGAACCATGACCTTACCGGATTTCGCGGGGTCCTGGCTGAGCAGCCCCGTACCGGCCTCGCCGGCGATGCCGGTGCCCTTGGCAGAGCCGACGCAGCTCAGGCCGACTGCCAGGCCAGCGCCCAGAAGGGCAAGTGCCAATCCGCCAAAAGATTCCAGAAAATTCATTGTGATAACCTCCTGTTTTTTACAATTGTTTATTGTTTATTTTTTAGTAACGGTTACATACTGGGTCTTGATTTTCAGAGGACTGAAGGGCTTGCCGCCGTCCTCATAGAAGCGCCCGAAGAATTCAAGGCACTGAAGGCGCATGTCGTGGACATAGCAGCCGAGGATGTTCAGCGCGAAGTTGAGCGCGTTGCCGATGAGGGCGATTATGATGAAGGTAACGATGTTGCCCGTCATCGCGCCGAGCTGGTTGAACACCTGCGCGACCACCGCGCCGGCAAGCATGAGCGCCATCAGGCGCGAGTAGGAGAGTATGTCGCTGAAGTACCCGGTTATCCCGTTGTAGAGCGAGCCGAAGATCCCGGTTATGATGCCGAAGCCCTTCTTGCCGTAGCCCTGTGTGATGAGCAGCACCACCACGGCGGCGATGAGGGCGATCTTTATCTGCCCGAGCAGGTAGCCGGCCCCGGCGATGATGAACACCAGGAACCACGCGCCCTCGCCGCACAGCGCGGACATCGTCTCTCCCCGCTTGATCTTCATGTACATGCTCACGATCATGCCCGTGAACACCTGGATGACGCCGAGGATCAGCGCGCCGATAAGCACCGCGACCGCGTCGTCCAGCGGTGAGAACAGCGCCGGAAGCTCAAAGGTGCTCGCGGGGTTGAACAGCCTGATAATCTGCGGGATGAGGTCCCCGAAGAAGCCGCCGGTCAGCGCGCCCCAGATGAAGGTGCTCACGCCGCACAGGCCCATCAGGGGCATCATGTAACGCATTGTCGCGCCCTGGGGCTTGGCCTTTTTCACCACTATCAGCGACAGCAGCATCATGATAAGGCCGTAGCCCATGTCCGCCATCATCATGCCGTAGAACACGATGAAGAACGGCGCCATAAGCGGGTTGGGGTCGACGGTGCCGTAGGCCGGCAGGGAGTACATGTCCGTGACCATGTTCATGGGCCGGACGAGCTTGCCGTTTCTCAGCTCCACGGGCACGTCGCCGTATTCCTCCTCGGCCGGCTCGGACAGCTCGTAGGCGCAGTCGAAGCTCGCCAGCGCCTTTTCCAGCGCCGGGACCTCCGGCGCGGAGACCCATCCGGCCAGCGCCACTGCCGACTCGGTCTTGAGCAGCTTTTCGGCCGTTTCCGCCTTGTCAACGTGGGTGTTCATGAGGTCACAGCAAACCTTGATGGTGTCGCGGCCGGCGGCGTGGGACCGGAGCTGCGCCAGGCACACGGCCTTGTCCGCGGCAAGGTTTTCCAGCATTTTCTGCGCCGCGCTTATGTTCTCCTGCGCGCTTGCGCTCGCCTGGCCGAAGGCCGGCGCGGCAAAGCCGAAGTCGCGCAGCACGGGCATCGCCGTGTCCTCGGCGCTGCGCATGTAGAATACGCTCAGATAGCGCAGGCTCTCGTCGGAGCTTATCTCAAAAATCTCCGACTCGGGCAGCGCCCGGCTCAGGGCCGCGCTCAGCTCGCCCAGGTCCGCTACCGCCGGGACGGTACCCAGCGTCATCGCTACGTTCCTCGTGCCGTTGGTCTCCAGCGGCAGGTCAAAGCCGCGCCAGGGAGTCAGCGCTTCGATAAGCAGCTGCTGGCGGTTTTCCTCCGCCGTGTCGCTGCGTATCCGCTCGTCGAGCGCGATTATCTCGTGCGCGGCGCTCAGCGCATTTTCCAGCTCAGAGCCGTCCAGGAACCCCGCCTCGTCCAGTTCCGGACGCGGAGCGAGCATCGGCGTCTTCTTCGGCGCGTAGCGGTCGAGCAGCTTTATGGCCTCGGACAGCGCGGTTTTTTTCGCGCGCCACTGGGCGGCGTCGCTGCTCTCGCGGGTGAGCACGCCTGACAGCTCCGCGTCGGAAAGAAGCTCCTCCTGCTCGCGCACCTCGACACAGCCAAGGCGCATGAGCTCGTGGAGAATCTCGTCCTTCTGCGAGCGAGTTGCCAGAAGGCTCAGTTTTTTCATTCTGACTATCGCCATTAGCTGTTCACGATCCTTTCGACAATGAGCTCGGCCGCCTTGTCAAGCCTGACGTCTGCCCTTGCTCTCATAGCCGCCTTTCTGTTCTCGTTGCTCTGGGCAAGCTCGGACGCGTCAGCCGTCGCCTTTTCCTCGGCCTTTTTCATCAGCTCGGCTATCTCCGCATCCGCTTTTTTGATTGCCGAAGCGATTGCTTCCTCGCCGAGCGCCTGTGCCTGCGCAACGCTGCGCTTGGCTTCCGCAAGAGCATCGGCCTTCATCTGCCTGACCTTTTCCTCGGTCCCGGTGATGGCCGCAATAGCTTCATGAGACATGAAAACACCCCCGTTTCCTTTTTTCTAAGTTTCGCTATATCATTACGCGCGAATTTCCGGAAAAGCCGCGCGAACATAGCCCTGTTTTATTGCCATTTTATGCCTGAAACGTGCTTATGCCCTTCCCCGACATATCCGGTCGGAAAAGGGCATCGCAGTCAAATCGATAAAGAATCCTATGCCCGCGCGTCAGACATCTGACACTCGGCGGGCCGCCCTCTTCACCCTGGATTTTTGCTCTGCAAACGCGCTGGCAATCTCAGGCACAATAAATTATACGACACAGGGAAAAATTTTTCAAGTCTAAAATGTTAATTATCGGAACAAAATGCAGAAAATTATTAAAATTACATAAAAGTCTTGATATTTATGCGCCCGCACTGTATAATTGGCACGTGTCCGGCGGAGAGCGTCCCGCCCTCAGCCGCGGCCGCAGTGACCATAATGTACCCGGGAGGAGTAAACAATGCCTGAAAATGCATACAAGCGCCGCTATGGCGACCGGAAGGAGGGCCGGCTGCTTCGCTCCCTGGCCCCGTTTTACAAATTCATGCCTTATGTGATGAGGACGCGCAACGACGCGCACGACTATTTCACCGACAGCGTGGAGTGCACGGAGATCGACCGCTGGCTGAGGGCCAAGCGCAGCGAGGGCTGCAAGGGAATGGGAATGCTCCATCTCTTCATCGCCGCGTACATACGCGCCATCGCCCACTGCCCTGGGCTCAACCGCTTCGTCTCCGGGCAGAAGATATACGCGCGCAACAATATCGAGATAGTTATGACCGTCAAGCGCGCCATGACCGTGGACGCGCCGGAGACGACGATAAAGGTCGTGTTCTACCCCGCCGACACGGTTTACGATGTCTACCGCAAGCTCAACGAGAAGATCGACGAGATAAAGGCCAACGACGGCGACAACAATACCGAGCAGGTTGCCGCCTCCCTGACAAGGCTGCCGGGGCTGTTCCTGCGCTTCGCGATCTGGCTGCTCAACTTCATGGACTACTTCGGCTGGGTACCGCAGTCCCTGCTCGACGCCAGCCCCTTCCACGGCAGCATGATAATAACCGACCTCGGCTCGCTGGGCATCCCGCCGATTTACCACCACCTCTACAATTTCGGCAACCTGCCCGTGTTCATCGCCTTCGGCGCGAAGCGCCGCGTGGTGGAGCTGGACAAGTCCGGCACGCCGGTCGAGCGCAAGTACGTCGACTACAAGGTGGTCATGGACGAGCGCACCATTGACGGCATGTACTACGCCACGGCGTTCAAGTATATCAAGTACTACCTCCGCGATCCCTCGGCGCTCGAGACCCCGCCGAAAGAGGTTAAAGAGGATATTTTCTAAATAAACAGATCAAGAGGCCGCTTTGCGGCCTCTCATTTGACGAAGGAGTTTTTATGAAAGCGATAATGACAGTCATCAGCGCCGACAGGGTGGGCATAATTGCCGAGATAACAACCCTGCTGGCCTCCATGAGCGTGAACATCCTCGACCTGAGCCAGACAATTATGGATGGGATATTCACCATGACCATCCTGGTGGACACCTCCACCTCGCATTACGGCTTTGAGGAGATCCGCACCGCCCTGAGCGAGAAGGGCGAGAGCGCGAACCTCACCATCCGCATCCAGCGCGCGGATATTTTCAACGCCATGCACAGAATTTGAGGTGCCGCAAATGCTCAACATCTCTGACATAATGAAAACGCTGGACATGATCGACCACCAGCACCTCGACATCCGCACCGTGACCATGGGCATCTCCCTGCGCGACTGCGCCCACCCCGAAATGGAGAAATGCGCGCGGAAAATCCACGACAAGATCTGCCGCTGTGCCGAGAACCTCGTGGCCACCGGCTGCGCCATCGAAAACGAGTACGGCATCCCCATAGTCAACAAGCGCATCTCCGTAACCCCCGCGGCGCTCGTCGCCGAGTCCTGCGAGGGCGGGGACTACGTGCTCATCGCCAAGGCCATGGACAGCGCGGCGCGGGCGTGCGGCGTCAACTTCATCGGCGGCTACTCCGCGCTGGTGCACAAGGGTTTTACCAAAGGCGACCGCCGGCTCATCGAGTCCATCCCCGAGGCGCTGGCCGAGACGGAGCTGGTCTGCTCGAGCGTGAACATCGCCACCACCAAGGCCGGAATCAACATGGACGCCGTCGCGCTCATGGGGCGTATAATAAAGAAAACCGCCGAGCTGACCGCCGACCGCGGCGGGCTCGGCTGCGCCAAACTCGTTGTGTTCGCCAACGCGGTCGAGGACAACCCCTTCATGGCGGGAGCCTTCCACGGCATAGGCGAGCCGGAGTGCGTGATAAACGTGGGCGTGTCCGGCCCCGGCGTGGTGCACAGCGCGCTGCAAAGCGTGAAGGGGCAGCCCTTTGACGCGGTGGCGGACACCGTGAAAAAGACGGCCTTCCGCATAACGCGCATGGGCCAGCTCGTGGCGCAGGAGGCGTCCCAGCGCCTGGGCGTGCCCTTCGGCGTGGTAGACCTGTCGCTGGCCCCCACCCCCGCCGTTGGCGACAGCGTGGCGCGCATACTTGAGGAAATGGGCCTTGAGACCTGCGGCACCCACGGCACCACGGCGGCACTGGCGCTGCTCAACGACGCGGTGAAGAAGGGCGGCATAATGGCCTCGAGCCATGTCGGCGGCCTGTCCGGCGCCTTTATCCCCGTCAGCGAGGACGAAGGCATGATAGCCGCCGCCCGGCAGGGCACGCTCTCGCTGGACAAGCTTGAGGCTATGACCTGCGTGTGCTCGGTGGGTCTGGACATGATAGCCGTGCCCGGCGACACCGGCGCGGACACGATCTCAGCGATAATCGCCGACGAAGCCGCCATAGGCGTGGTCAACTCCAAGACCACCGCCGTGAGGATAATCCCCGCCCCCGGCAAGACCGTGGGCGAGAGCGTGGAGTTCGGCGGGCTGCTGGGCAGCGCGCCCGTAATGCCGGTGCATCCCGAGAGCGCGGCGGAGTTTATCGCCCGCGGCGGCAGGATTCCCGCTCCGATGCAGAGCCTGAAAAACTGATGCTAATTCCCTTCCCCTCCGGCGGAAATCCGCCGGAGGGGTTATTTATCCTCTCCTGATTGATTTGTCGGCGGTATGGTGGTATATTAGGCTTGCACAGAGCGATAAATCGGGATTTGAGGAGGTAAATCTATGAAAAGCTATGAGTACAAATTTGTTGAAGTAAAGAGGCAGGCAGGATTAACAGGTATTACATTTGAGGAATGTAAAAAAGTTATTGTTTCGGAAGCAGAGCAAGGTTGGCGATTCAAGCAGATTGTTGTGCCAATCAACGAGAAATCAGGTGTTAATATTCCTTTGTGCTATCAAATTATTTTTGAAAGAGAAGCATAACTTCCAGTTTATCAAGCTAATCTCTCCCCTCAAAGACGGGGCGGGGTTCCGAACGGCAAAACGATTTTAAGAATCATTTACCTGCTGGCTCCCCAAAATAATTGAAAGAAAAAGCATCAAAACTCAATACCCATACCACACCCCCGCCGCTTTTCAGCGGCGGGATTCATCGCAAACAGGGTCCCCTACTCCGGCCGCCTGAGCACTCCCGTGCCGTACAACGCGCTTTCGATGGCCTCGTAGAATTCCTCATAGTACAGTGAGCTGATGTGCAGCCCGTCGGCGGTGCCCTTTTCCTTGAGCAGATTGCCGTCCTCGTCCGTAAACGGCCCCGTCGGGTCGGCGAACCAGATGCCGTCCGTCTCCTCGCAGTACTCACGAAGAAGCTCGTTGAGAGCGTCCGCGTGCTCCTTGCGGATTTCCCTGTTGCCGTAGGCGTAGCCCGAGTTTATGGGGAAAACCCTCAGCACAAATATCGGTTTGTCGCAAAACTCCTGGAGCTCGTCGAGCAGCTTCCTGTACGTGACCATGGTGTCCTCAGGCTCGTCCTTGCCGACGTCGTTGGCGCCCAACAGGATGACAATGCCGTTAAATTCCCTGTCCTTCAGCGTGCCCGTCATCGCGCCCACATAGCCCACGGTCACCCTTTTCGTCGTCAGGCCGAGGAAATTGCGCACGACCGCTCCCCCGCCCGCGAAAACCTGGTGCCCGTTTTTCTGGAAAATATTGCTTTCATAATGCGGATTTGAGGTCAGCGAATCGCCCAGGAACAGAAAGTTTTCAAACACAAAGCCGCCCGCCGCCGCGCCATCAAAGCGCCGGAGCAGTTCGGCGGCTTCGTTCCTGTGCAGGCCCCATTCCGGATTGAAGCGCCCGTCCGCGCCGAACACAAGAAGCCCCGCCGCGCAGGCTGTGAGCACGTCCCGCCCGTATTCCGGGCTCACGGCGTCAATGCCGGTCTTTCTTTTATTTTCCATATGTGTGTCCACGCCCTTGAGCCTGAGTGCGTTCGCCAGATATCGCGCGGCCTCCTGCCGCGTTATCTCCCCGGTCAGAAATTCGCGCGATGCGAGCTCCCGGTCCGACAAACCGAGCGCGCGTGTAAGCTCTGGTCTTCCCAGCGCCCACTCTCCTCTGCCCGGGAACAGCGACTCGGCGAGCAGTCCGATAAATTCCAGCCTGGACACCCTAAGGTACGGTTGGGAACAGTACGCCCAACGCTCCGCGTCCGCCGCCGATGCCGGGACGGACAAGGCCAGCGCCAACGCAAGCGCGAGGAAAAGCGCGATAAGCCTTCTTCGTTTCATGATGCAGCTTCTTCTTTATCATTTTTTCGCCGGGCCGTTTTTCTCGCCCGGCGCTTTCTATGATATACCAGCTTGTCGAAACTCGCAAGCTTTTTCGTCACTCCTCCGGCGCGAATTCTGCTTCGCCCAGGAAGAGCTCGCTCAGCCATTTGCACCGGAGCAGCGCAGCCGCGCGCCGCCGCTCCTTCCCCTCCAGCTCGTCGAAGCTCACAAGCGTCCCGTCCTGCCGCTGCACATAGCTTTCAACGCGTATCCCGTTTTTGTCCGTCACAGCCGCCTCCCTCATACCGCAGTCTATGCCTGCCGCACGCGAAATATAATTTACTGCGGGCACGCCCGCAATCCGCCCCAAAGGAGGCCGCGCCATGCCGGAAATGAAAACCGCATCCGCCTACATCCGCGTGAGCACCGACGAGCAGGCCGAGCTCTCGCCCGACTCCCAGCTCGCCGTCATACGCGCCTACGCCGAAAAAAACGGCCTTGTCATCCCCGAGCAGTATATTCTCGTCGACGAGGGCATCTCGGGCCGCAGCGCCGGTCGGGTGTACCGCCTGATGAAAGGGATGAAGCTGCCGAAAATGAGCACGGTCAAGCCTCCAAAGGCGGCTGTAAGCAAAGAGGATGCCGGCGTCTGCCAGAACCTCCTCTCCCAGAAATTCGACCAGAAAGCCCCGAATATGGTGTGGGTCAGCGACTTTACCTACGTAAGAGTCGGAGGAAAATTTTACTACATCTGCGTTATCCTGGATCTGTATGCAAGGAAGGTGATCGCCTGCCGCGCTTCAGACAGAATCGACCGATTTCTCGCCATTGATACGCTGCGTGATGCTGTGCGGCTGAGGGGCGTGTCTGAGGGCGTTATGTTCCACTCGGACAGGGGCAGCCAGTTTACATCTCAGGATTTCCGAAAGGTCATTGACGAGCTGGGAATGGTCCAGTCCTTCTCGGCCAAGGGGCATCCATACGACAACGCGGTGATGGAGTGCTTCTTCAAGTACCTGAAAAAGGAAGAGCTGGACCGCCGCAGCTATCAGTCTGTCGGGCAGCTCAAACAGAGTCTTTTGGCTTACATCTCCGGCTTTTACAACCCGCTCAGGCCCCATTCCCACAATCACGGCCTTTCGCCAAATCAGGCCGAAGATCAGTTTCCTGGTAATTTTGCTTGTCCACTTTATTGACTATGGTCCAAGAAACAGTAGTGTATGTCGTCTGTACGATCCATCCATTTGACCAGTCAGTTATCCTGACCGCTTTTGGGATCGACACCTCCGCCCAGTATGGAGAGTTCGGCATCACCAACGGCGAGGCCATCACCAATATGTCCAACGCCCTGAAAATGACGATGTATGGCACGCTCACCAACGGCATGGTGCCGCCCATCACGGACGCGGAACTGAACGCCTACCTTAACAGCCTCACCTGCAGCGGAAAGCGGAAGGAACTGATGTGGGCCGCGCTCTCCCTGGTGGGGAAGGTTCCCTACTTTTGGGGCGGCAAAAGCGCTCCTGGCTGGAGCGAGGCATGGAACACGCCCCGGCTGGTGACCTCGGCAGGCTCCAGCAGCGCGGGCGGTGTGGCCCTCAACTCACCGACCTATGTGACCCAGTTCCGCCGGAGGAAGGACATCGACCTGGAGGCGGATTTTACACCCGCGCCAATCGAACAAGGAGTTAATGATGGCTGATGACAGAGAATACAGCAATATCTACACCATACCGCCCAACTACACCGATTCCGGCAAGCTGCTGGGCGGAATGCTGGAGACCCGCAATACGGTAGAGGCTGGCATCCTGCTGGGGCTCAACCGGCACAACAACTCCCTGTGCATCGTGGATCCGTTCAACACCAAGGTCAACAAGAACGCCAACTTCACCATCTGCGGCACCTCCGGCGCTGATCAAGACCTATACCCAGTTCGGCATCACCCATGACAACGCCTCGCTCTATACCGATACCAGCCGGACAACGATGAAGCCCATGCCCATCCTGGGCAATCTCTATGAGAACCTGAAGGAGAACCCGCTCACCGCCCGGCTGGCCACCATCGTCAGCCGTTTTGTCACTGGCAGCACCCGGAGCTTCAACCGGCAGACCAATGTGGATCTGAGCAGCAAATACATTGTTCTGGATATCTCCGAGCTGAAGGGAAAACTGCTCCCGGTGGGCATGATGATCGCCCTGGACTATGTGTGGGACCAGGTGAAAGCCGACCGCACCAAGCGGAAAATGGTATTCATCGGCGAGATATGGATGCTCATCGACGGCGCGGCCAATAAGCAGGCGGCGGAGTTCTGCCTGGAAATTTTCAAGATCATTAGCGGGTATGGTGGGGCGCCCTGGCCGCCACCCAGGACCTGTCCGATTTCTTCGGCCTGGAGGACGGCCGCTACGGACGGGCAATCCTGAACAACAGCAAGACCAAGATCATTTTGAACCTGGAGCCGGACGAAGCGG
>JAMPGF010000029.1 GCA_023664105.1 Butyricicoccus sp.
TACCGGGACTACGGCGAGGCCGAGGACGCGCTGCCGGTAAAACCGCGCTTTCGCCGCGCCATGGAGGTCTCCGCGCCGCAGTTCATCATCGGCGCGAAGCTGGACGCGGAAAAGGGCGGGAACGCGCTTCTGCGCCAAAAGCTCGTGAGCAGCCTGGCGCTGAACTGCCTTTTCGGGCAGTCCTCGCCATTTTACAACCGTCTGTACCGGGACGGCCTGCTCAACACGGACTTCTCCTCCGGCATGGACTACTGCGCCGGGACCCTGACCGTCATGGCCGGCGGCGAGAGCTGCGAGCCTGAGCGCGTCTTTACCGAGCTGTGCGCCGAGCTGGAGCGCGCAGCGGGCGGGCTGGATGAGGCCCTTTTCTCACGCACGCTCAAGTCCTCCTACGGCAGCCGTATCCGCGCGCTGAGCTCCTTCGCGGGACTGTGCTCGAGCATGGCGGAGGCAGAGTTCGGCGGCTACAACTGCATGGACAGCTTCGCCGTCATGGAGTCCGTCACGGCGGCGGAGACGCTGGAATTCATCCGCGGGCAGCTCCGGCCCGAGCGCTTTGCCATGAGCGTTATCGACCCCGTCGGAAGGGGTGAGCCCGTTTGATGCGCGAGGCCGTGATAAGCTTCCCCATGTTCGGCGAGGGCTTTACGCTCGATCCCCCGGCTTGCCTCTCCATCGGCAGCTTCAACATCTACCTCTACGGCATCGTTATCGCCGTCGGCTTCCTGCTCGCGGTGCTGTACGTCGACGTATTCCATGAGCGGCTTCGCATTTCCATGGACGACGTGTACGACCTGACCATCTTCGCCGTGCTCTCGGCGATCGTGGGCGCGCGGCTGTACTATGTCGTGTTCAACGACCTGCCCGGCTACCTCTCCGACCCGGTGAGCATCCTGCGCATACGCGACGGGGGGCTGGCCATCTACGGCGGGGTCATCGGCGCGGCGGTCGCGCTGGTGCTGCGCTGCCGGAGCAGGAAAATCGCCCCTGGGAAGGCGCTGGATGTCGCCGCGCTGGGCCTGCTTATCGGGCAGTGCGTGGGGCGCTGGGGAAATTTCTTCAACCGCGAGGCCTTCGGCTACGAGACGGACGTGTTCTGCCGCATGGGCCTGACCGCGCCGGGGCGCGAGACGGTGTACGTGCACCCGACCTTTCTCTACGAAAGCCTGTGGAATTTCGCGGGGCTTATCCTGCTGCACTTTTTCTGTAAGAAGCGCCGGAAGTACGAGGGGCAGCTTTTCATCCTCTACCTGGGCTGGTACGGCCTGGGGCGCATGTTCATCGAGGGGCTTCGCTCGGACAGCCTGTGGCTTGTCCCCGACGTCATCCGCGTGTCCCAGCTTCTGGCGGCGGTATCGCTGCTGTGCGCGGTTATCATATTTGCGCTCAACGAGCGCCGGATAAAGGCCGGGAATCCCCCCCTGCTCGGTACGATGATCCCCGAAGGAGAAGGCGCTCAGGCGCTTGACAGGCATGATATAATTGAAGCACCGGAAAACCAGGCGTCGGAGCAGGAGACGCCTCCCGAAACAGACGAAGAATAAATTTTATTTACGACACATCTAAAAACAGGAGGTACAATCAATGAAAGACTTCAGCGAAATCAAAAACGTGGTACTCAGCTCCATCGGCAAGGCTGCCGACGCCGGAAAGGGCATCGCCAACAAGGCCGCGGACATGGCCAAGTCCGGCGCCCGCATCGCCAGGCTCACCGTCGAGATAGCCAGCGAGAAGGAGAACATGAAGAAGGCGTACATGGAGATAGGCAAGCTCTATTACGACACCCACAAGGACGACCCCGAGGGCTTTTTCATCCAGCTGTGCGACGAGGTCGCCCTGGCCCAGAAGAATATCGCCGATAAGGAAGCCGAGATCGATGAGCTCAAGCTCGCCGAGGAGTCCGAAGGCACCGAGATCGAAATCGACATCGACATCTCCGTCGACGGCGACGACTTCGAGAAGGTCGTCGAGGAAGAGGAAGCTTCCGCCGAGCCCGAGGCCGAGGCCGCTGAGGAAGAGCCCGCCGAAGAGCCGAAGGACGGGGAGTAATACATACAAGTTCAAAAAAGCTGTCCCGATTTTATTGGGACAGCTTTTTTTGTTAAAATTCCGCGTGCTGCGCACGCTCACGCCGCGCTTTGCGCGGCGTGCCGTCTCATTAAAAAACCGACGCGCCTTCGGCGCTATAAAAAGCTTTAATAGAATTAAAGCTTTTTAACGGTTTTTAGTATCACACCGCGACCTCTTCCCTATCCTCCGCCGCACGCGCGCGGGCGTTGGACAGCATCAGCTTCAAGCGGTTCTCCTGATTTACCTTCGTCGCGCCCGCGTCGTAGTCGATCGCCACGATGTTCACCTCGGGATTGCGCTCCTTTATCGGGCGCATCATGCCCTTGCCGCAGATGTGGTTCGGCAGGCAGCCGAAGGGCTGGGTGCACACGATATTTTTCACGCCGCTCTCGGCAAGCTCGAGCATCTCCGCCGTCAGAAGCCAGCCCTCGCCCATCTTCGTGCCGTTGCTTATGTAGCCGCGCGCAAGCCCCGCCGTGCGCTCAAAGGGAGTGGGCGGCTCAAAGCCCCCGGCGGCGATGGCCTCCGCCATGTCCCGCTTTTTCCGGCACAGCAGCTTGTACGCCAGCGCGTAGAAATGGTGGCTGACCGGGCCGCGGCCGTACAGGCGGTAATCCTCGATGCTGTTGTATACGCAGTACAGGCAAAAGTCGATAAGCCCCGGTACCACGACCTCCGCGCCCTCGCTGACGAGGAATTTTTCCAGGTCGTTGTTGCCCAGCGGGGAGTACTTCACAAATATCTCGCCCACGACGCCGACCTTCACGGCCTCGCGCTTCTCTCTCGGGATGGCGGCGAAGTCGCGCACAATGCGCGCGTAGTTCTCCTTTATTTTCCTGTAGCTTGTCCGCCCTGTGCCGAGCTCGCGGCCCAGGCGCGTTGTCCAGTCCTCCGCCAGAGCCTCGGCTTGTCCGGGCCGGAGCTCATAGGGCTTGCACTGGTTGACCAGTGTCATGAGCAGGTCGCCGTACAGTATCGCGTACATCATTCCGTACAGTTTTTTTGCCGAGAGCCTGAAGCCCGGGTGCTTCTCCAACCCCGCGATGCTGAACGCCAGCACCGGAACATAGCCATAGCCCGCGCGCTCCAGCGCCTTTCGCAGCAGCGAGACGTAGTTGGACGCCCGGCACCCGCCGCCGGTCTGGAACAGCACCAGCGCCACGCGCTCGGGGTCGTACTTTCCGGACTGCAAAGCGTCTATAAACTGTCCGATAACCAGTATCGCGGGGTAGCAGGTGTCGTTGTGGACATATTTCAGGCCCGTCTCAGCGATCTCCGGCCCGGAGGAGCGCAAAAGCTCCATCTTGTAGCCGTAGGTCTCCATCACGCTGATGATAAGCTCAAAGTGCATCGGCAGCATGGTGGGCACAAGTATCGTGTGCGTCTTTTTCATCTCCACGGTAAAGGGGATGTAGCTGTTGTTTTCAGGCATTTTCGGCCCCTCCCTCCTCCAGCGCGCCCAGCAGGCTGCGCAGGCGGATCTTCACCGCGCCAAGGTTGGTTATCTCGTCGATCTTTATCTGTGTATAATATTTCCCGCCGCCGTCAAGTATGCCGCGAACCTCGTCCGTGGTTATCGCGTCCACGCCGCAGCCGAAGCTCACAAGCTGTACAAGCTCCGTGTCATCGTGCTTTGTGGCGTAGTGCGCCGCGCGGTAGAGCCGGGAGTGGAAGGTCCACTGGTTGAGCACCCGCGTCCTGTGCGCCGGCTCGAGCTGGCACACGCTGTCCTCGCTGACCACCGCGAAGCCCAGCGATACCGCCAGCTTGTCTATGCCGTGGCCGATCTCCGGGTCGATGTGGTAGGGACGGCCGGCGAGTATCATTATCCGCTTGCCCCGCTCGCGCGCCCAGGACAGGGCCTCCTCGCCCCGGCGGTGCAGCTCGGCAGCGAAGGCCTCGTACTCGGCAAAGCCCGCGTCCACCGCGCGGGCTATCTCGGCGCGGGTAATGCTCGCGTCGTGCCCGTGCAGCGCGCGGTAGAGCGTGCGCCGCAGGGCCGCGCGGGAATTTATGTTCAGATAGGGATAGAGAAAATTGACCTCGCGTAAGTCGTCCATGTTCCCGTGCAGCAGCTCCGCGTAGTAGGCAACGACGGGGCAGTTGTAGTGGTTGTCCCCCGCCTTTTCGTCCACGTTGTAGGTCAGGCTGGGGTAGAAAACCGTGTCGATCCCCATCTCAAGAAGCTGCTCAATGTGCCCGTGCATGATCTTCGCCGGGTAGCATGCCGTGTCCGAGGGGATGGAGAACTGGCCTTTTTCGTAGGTCGCGCGGGTGGACATGGCGGAAAACACCGTCTCGTAGCCCAGCGCGGTGAAAATTCCGTGCCAGAGCGGGGCCAGCTCGAACATGCCCAGCGCCATCGGCAGGCCGATGCGCCCGCGCGGGCCCGGCCTGCCCCGGAGCGAGGACAGGTAGTCCCGCTTCCAGGCGTGGAGATTCGGCAGCTCCTCGGTATTGCCCAGCCCCAGCGCCTTCTGGCACTGGTTGCCGGAGACGAAGCGCCCGCCGTCTCCGAAGCTGTTTATGGTCAGGCGGCAGCGGTTGGCGCAGCCCTTGCAGACGGATGAGCGGGATGTGTGTTTGAAATTGGTCAGCGCCTCGGCGGTTATTATCCCGCTTTCCTTAAAGCGCATGGCGTGCAGCGCCGCGCCGTAGGCGCCCATGAGGCCCGCGATGGCGGGGCGCACCACGTCCGCGCCAAGCTCAAGCTCAAACGCGCGGAGCACCGCGTCGTTGAGGAAGGTGCCGCCCTGTACGACAATATGCTCGCCCAGCTCCTTGGGCGAGGCGGCGCGGATGACCTTGTAAATGGCATTTTTTACTACGCTCACGGACAGGCCCGCGGAAATGTCCTCCACGGTCGCGCCCTCTTTTTGGGACTGCTTGACCGAGGAATTCATGAAAACCGTACAGCGCGAGCCGAGGTTCACCGGGGCCGTGCCGTGCAGGCCCTTTTCCGCGAACTCCGCCACGCCGCAGCCCATGGACCTGGCAAAGGTCTCGATAAACGAGCCGCAGCCGGAGGAGCAGGCCTCGTTGAGCATTATCGAGTCGATGGCCCCGTCGCGTATTTTAAAACACTTTATGTCCTGACCGCCGATGTCGAGGATGAAGTCTACGTCCGGCCGGAAGTGCTTCGCCGCCGTGTAGTGGGCGATGGTCTCGACCAGGCCCTCGTCGATGTGGAAGGCGTTTTTGATAAGCTCCTCGCCGTAGCCGGTGGAGGCGCTGCCGGCAATGCGTATCCTGTCGCCGCAAAGGCGGTAGAGCTCCTCTAACTGCGCGCGAACTATCTCCACGGGGTTGCCCTGGTTGGGGCTGTAGTAGCTGTAGAGTATGTTTTTATCTTTGCCGATCAGCGTCAGCTTCGTCGTCGTGCTGCCGCAGTCGATGCCCAGCCAGGCCGGGCCGGAGTAGTCCTCTATCCCGCCCTGCGGCACGCTCTCGCGCGCGTGGCGGGCGGTGAAGGCGGCGTAGTCGTTCTCGTTTTCAAAAAGAGGCAAGAGGCGGCCGCGGCTCTCGGTCAGCTTGCCGGCGCTCTCCTCAAGGCGGCGCACCAGCCCGGCGTAGTCCAGCTCCCCGCCCGCGTCGGCGGAGTACATCGCAGCGCCCATGGCGACGGCGTACAGGCCGTATTCGGGAAAAACCGCGTTTTCCTCAGAAAGCCCCAGCGTCTCCACAAAGCGGCGGCGCAGGCCGAGGCAGTAGTGCAGTGGCCCGCCGAGGAACATGACCTTGCCGCTGATCCTGCGGCCCTGGGCAAGGCCCGCGATGGTCTGGTTGACGACCGCCTGGTAAATACTGGCAGCTATGTCCGACTTCGCCGCGCCCTGGTTGAGCAGGGGCTGGATGTCCGTTTTGGCGAACACGCCGCAGCGCGAGGCGATGGGATACAGGCGCTCGGACTGCAGGCTGGCGGCGTCCATCTCGTCGTCGGTCATGTTCAGCAGCACAGCCATCTGGTCGATGAACGCGCCGGTGCCGCCGGCGCAGGAGCCGTTCATGCGCTCGTCCACGCCGCCGTTGTCGAAAAATATCACTTTTGCGTCCTCGCCCCCGAGCTCGATGACCGCCTTTGTGTCCGGCTCGAGGCGGCGCACCACCTCGCCGGTGGCATAAACCTCCTGCACGAAGGGCACGCCCGCCGCCTCGGCGACGCCCATGCCCGCCGAGCCGGATATGGCGACAGTAAAGCCATCCATCTCAAGCAGCGGCGCTATCTCCCTGATAAGCTCAAGGGCCTTGCCGCGCACCTGGGAAAAATGGCGCTGGTATTTTTCGTATTTTATCTCCCCGCCCTCGACCAGCACGAGCTTGACCGTAGTCGAGCCTATGTCTATGCCGAGCGCCCTCACGTCTGACCTGAAATGCATTATCACACAACCTCATTTGTGCTTAGTTTTCTTTTTTATCCTCGTCCTTGCTCTTCGCGTGGAAAACAGGCTCGGTGCCGCGGATGAGGCGCGCGATGTTGCCCCGGTGCAGTATCAGCACGATCACCGCCATGATGATGCACACCGCCAGCTGTGCGCTCATGCCCCGGTTAAAGTGCCAGTACAGCAGCGGGTACACCACCGCCGAGGTGCAGGAGGCGAAGGACACGCGCCGGGACAGGATCGCCATCATGGCAAACCACGCCACGAGCGCCAGGAAAAATCTCCAGTCCAGCAGCAGGGCGATGCACCCGGCGACGGACACGCCCTTGCCCCCCCTGAAGCCGAAATACACGGGCCAGCAGTGGCCCACGAGACAGGCCAGGCAGGCCACGGCAAGGCCCGTCTGTCCGCCGATGAGCACTCCCGCAAGGCCGGACAGCGCCGCCTTGACCATGTCGCCCACGAGAGTGATGATACCCGCCTTTAATCCAAAAACGCGGGCCACGTTGGTGGCTCCGGCGTTGCCGCTGCCCTGCTTGCGGACGTCGCTGCCCAGCGCGTCGCGCGTGAGCAGCACCGCTACGCTCACCGAGCCCAAAAGATACGCGATCACCGCGATCAATGCATACTTCAACATAGCATTTATTTCCTTAATAATTCTTATTTTTCACGGAACACATATTATAGCATATTCTGCGGCAAAGAGTGAACAAATTTTGAATTTTCCCGCGCCAAATTGAGGGTGGTTCATATAGCGTAGGCCAGGATGCAGACTGCCTGCAGGGCGCTGCCGAGTACGACGAAGATATGAAACACGCTGTGGAAATACTTCTTTTTCTTCCCCAGGCCGTACAGCACCGCGCCTGCGGTGTAGGCTATGCCGCCCGCCAGAAGCCAGGCGAAGCCCGGCCAGGTCAGCGCCTGGACTGTCGGCCGGAGCGTCAGGACGATGAACCAGCCCATGCCGATGTAGCAGATCATGGACAGCTTGCTGTACTTTTTCAGGTCGATGGCCGTGAACGCCGCGGCCAAGAGGGCCAGGCCGTACTCGCAGCCGAACACGGTCCAGGCCAGCGCCGGGTGCCGCGGGCGCACGGCGGAGAGCATGATAGGCATGTAGGTTCCGGCGATGAGCAGGTAGATCGTGCAATGGTCGATGACCTGCATGACCCGCTTGCCGCGGCTGGCGTTCAGGCCGTGGTAGACGCTGGACACGGCGTAAAGGCAGATCATGGACGCGCCGTAGACGGCGCAGCTGGTGACGCCCCAGCCGTTACGGTGGCGCGCGGCGATGATGACGCCGAGCGTCAGCACGACGATGCCCAGCGCGCCGCCGACGATGTGGGTGACCATGTTCATGACCTCCTCGCCGAAGGTGTAGGACGGCATGACCCGCTCGCCCAAGGGCGTTCGTTTGATGTGCGGCATGTTGAAAAATCTCCTTTCCCGACGGAAAATTCGTCGAAAAATTCTGCCGCCGTAAAGCGGCAGAAAAATTAAAAGCTTCGTCAACCTTTACATCCGAAATTTGTTGAAAAGCTTTTCATAGCGCCATAGGCGCGTCAAATTTCGCATGGGGCGGCACGACGCGCAAAGCGCGGCGTGAGTTTGCGGCGCGCACGCTGCAAACTCCCCTGTCGTCCAAAAAGGTCATGAAGGGTTTCCCAACGGCCCCGCAAAGCGGGGCCGCAATACGCCAATCCTTAATTCTCGCGCTTCTCTCCCCAGAAGAACAGCGCAACCGTGCCGGGGCCGGTGTGGCTGCCGATGGTGGTACCTATCCAGTTGATCACGACCTTGCCGTTGAGCTTCGGGAAGCGGGCCTCGACCAGGTCGGCCACGGCGCGGGCGTCGGCCATGCAGGCGGACATGGAGATGAAGCACTTGCCGTCGTAGTACAGGCCGTCGCGGGCATAGCGCTCCATGCGGTCAACGATTTCGCTGATGACCTTCTTCTTGCCGCGGATCTTTACGCGGGGGATGAGACGGCCGAGATTGTCCATGTTCAGCAGCGGGCAGATGCCAAGCACGCCGCCGAACAGTCCCGCCGCTTTGGAGATCCTGCCGCCCCGGACGTAGAAGGTAAGGTCGGTGGAGAAGAACCAGTGATGCATCTCCAGACGGTGGTCGGTGATCCACTCGTGCAGCTCATCGATGCCCATGCCCTGGTCGCGCAGGTCGGCCAGCGTCTCCATAATGAGGCCGTAGCCCGAGGAGGCGCCGAGGGAGTCCACAACGTAGATTTTCCGCTCGGGATAGCGCTCGCGAGCTATCAGCGCCGCGCTCTGTGCGGAGTTGACCGTAGCAGATATGCCCGAGGACAGGCTCAGGTGCAGCACGTCCTTGCCCTGGGACAGGAAGCTCTCAAAATGTGTCAGGTACTCGGAGATGTTGATCTGCGAGGTCTTGGTCTCCGCGCCGTCGGCCATCCTCTGGTAGAAGTCCTCGAAGGCGATGCTCTGGCCCAGGTCGTCGGGATAGTCCTCGCCGCCCAGCGAGTAGTGGAAGCAGATGTAGTGGATATCGCGCCTTTCAAAATGCTCCTTGCTCAAATCTGCGGTCGAGCAGCAGCTGAGTACATATTCGCTCATTGTATAACCCCCATGTCAGTTTGCGGCGGGGAATGCGCCGCGTTTGTTTTTCCGCCCATATTCTACCCCGCGACGGCGGCGGAAGGCAAGCTACCCTCACGCAAGCGTGCTCTACTTCCCGGATGCTGCGCCGTAGAGCGCGCGAAAAAAGGACTCTACGAATCGTAGAGTCCTTGATTTTCAATACTTTCAGCGCCTTTTTATCCGGAAGCTCAGGAACACGATGATCTCCGCCGGGATCAGCACGAGGAAGAGCTGCCATGGGTTGAAGCGAAGCAGAGTCAGGTAGATGAGCACGAAAATGCTCAGCACCAGCGCCGCGACGATCCACACGTTGTTCCGCCCGCCGCGCCAGACACAGTTGAACACCAGCAGCGTTATCACCGTCACCGGAACCGAGGCGGCAAAGATTATCCACTGAAGGCTCCCTAAAATCCAGAATATCACGAACATGAACACCGCAAGCGTCCAGATCCCCATCACGCACACCAGCGTCACTACGCCCGTGCTGAAGGTTTTTCCCCCAACGGGCTCAGACTCCGGCACCGGCTCCCACTCGTCGTGTTCATGCAGCAGATAGTCCACCGTTACGCCGAAAATCTCCGCTATCTGCCGGAGCACAAACGCGTCCGGCACCGACTCGGCACGCTCCCATTTCGAGATGCTCTTGTCGGAGTAGTTGAGCTTTGAGCCAAGCTCGGCCTGCGTCATGCCGGCAGCTGTGCGCAGCTTTATCAGGTTGCTCGCGGTTATAAGCTTCAGTTCGTCCACTCTCTCGCCCCTGTCAGGCCCGTGTGCGGGCAGATTGATAGAGTTAGTTTACCATTGTTTCGCCCTTTTGGCAAGCGGAATCGCGCGGCTGTTCACGCCCGTCCCATAAAATTCTGTTTGCGAATCTTGCGGATCGCGTCGAAGCATGATATAATGCCCACGCTGCCCTTCTCCACTCTGGGAGCAGAGGGGAGGTGTGCGCATGGAGTACATCATCACATTCTTGGTGTCGTTCGCAGCAAGTGTAACCAGCCATTACATTTGCAAGTGGCTTGACCGACACGACAACGAGGAGCAGTAAGCCCGCCAAAGCAAAGTTTGCCCCCAGGGAGCAGCCATCTCTCTGGGGGCGAGCCTTTTTGTGAGCGCATGAAGCCTCTCACCACATTCTTTGCTGTGCTTATTATAGCACAGCCTCTACAGTATATGCAAGAGAAATTTTAGAATATGTCAATTAGTTTCAGAATCAAACGGCTCTCCAGTATTGATGTCAATTATCCTGCTGTCCAAAACCATTCCCGAGAAGAGGAGCTTTGCGTCATGCTCTTCGCCGTCAACATATTCAAGCGTATCAACAAATAGAAGATTTCCAGAAACAGATATCCTTGTTGTTGTATTTAATGTGGCGTTCCAAATCGCGTGAATTTCATCGTCTGAGGAAAACATTTCCTGATAATATTCAAGCGCGTAATCTGCGGGAACATAACTGTCCGATGTTGCAGAGCGACGCCACTTTCCGGTCACATCATTGCGTACCTCGTCCCAGAAATATAACTCCATTCCAGACGGCAAAGTGTATTGCCCAGTCTTTTTTGCGGTGTTATCCTCTGGAATATCGTCAATGGTTGTGTCGGGAGTTGGAACCGGATTGCTTATCACAGTTTTATCGGAATTGCGTGTATTTTTTGCGTTGCTATCTTTTTCGCTACCATTTCCAGCAACAGCGCAAATCACAACAAACGCTATAATCAGCCAAAACCACCACCGTTTTGTGATAGGTTTCTTGGGTTTAGCATTTGCTTTGTCTTTTTTTCATTACAACACCTCATTTCTTTTTCCCATAGTTTAGCACAATGTTCACATTTTGTCTATATGTAACCGCCGAATACCCACGCCCGTCCCATAAGATTCTGTTTGCGAATCTTGCGGATCGCGTCGAAGCATGATATAATGCCCACGCTGCCCTTCTCCACTCTGGGAGCAGAGGGGAGGTGGAACTCCATGTATGACTGGCAATCATTCTTTGTGTCTGTCGCAGCAAGTATAACCGGCTATTATATTTGCAAGTGGCTTGACAGACATGGCAAGGGCAAGTAAGCACAAAGAGACTCCGGGGAGCGGCAATCTCCCCGGAGTCTCGTTTTTTTGCGTGGAACTCCACAACTGGCAATTTCTTTGGCTGTGTCTATTATAGCACAGTCTCTACAGTATATGCAATAGAAATTTTAAATATGCCAAATTGAAATGAATTTCATTTTTTTACGGGTTCGGCCGGCTGTTCCCTTTCCGCCCGGTCGGGAACGCGCCCGAACATCACCGTCATCGCCGCGATCCGCTCCGCCAGCTCCGGCGTCAGCGCGCCGGGTTTGACGCGCCAGCGCCAGTTCGCGCCCACGGTGCCGGGCGTGTTCATCCGCGAGGCCGCGCCCAGCTCGAGATAGTCCTGCATCTGCGCGACGAACGTCTGGCACACCGAGGTCATCCCCGCGCGCAGTATGCCCCAGATGTAGCCCTCGCGCTCGTTGAGCCCGAGGTACTTCACCATGAAGTCGAAGTCCTTCTCCGGCATCTCGTCGATAAACTGCGCGAGCGTGGCGTTGTCGTGCGTGCCGGTGAAGCACACCGAGTCCACCCAGTGGCGGTGCGGCAGGTAGTAGCTGTCCCCGCCCGCGTCAAAGGCAAACTGCAAAACCTTCATCCCCGGAAAGCCGGACGAGCGGCGCAGACTCCTCACGCTCTCGGTCAGAAAACCCAGGTCCTCGGCAATAAGCTTCAGCTTCGGGAACGCGGTTTTTACAGCAAAGATGAAGTGGCTGCCCGGGCCCTCGACCCATCGGCCGTTTACGGCGGTTTTCTCCCCCGCGGGAACGGACCAGTAGCTGTCCAGGCCGCGGAAATGATCGAAGCGTATCACGTCATAAAGCTTGCCCGCTGCCGCGAGGCGGCTCAGCCACCAGGAGTAGCCGTCCTTTTTCATCTTCTGCCAGTCGTACAGCGGGTTGCCCCAAAGCTGGCCATCGGCGCTGAAATAGTCCGGCGGAACGCCCGCCACGCACCTGGGCCGGCGGTCCCCGTCAAGCTGGAAATTTTCCGGGCAGGCCCACACGTCCGCGGAGTCCAGCGGAACGTAGATCGGCACGTCGCCAATTATCTTCACGCCCTTGGAGTGGGCGTAGGCGCGCAGGGATTTCCACTGGCGGAAGAATTTGTACTGCACCCAGGTGAAGAAGTCCACGTCCTCGCGAAGCATTTTGCGGTACTTCTCCAGCTCCGCCGGTTCGCGCAGGCGCACGCCGTCGGGCCACTGCGTCCAGCTCGCGCCGCCGAAGTGCATTTTCAGCGCCATGAAAAGCGCGTAGTCCGGCAGCCAGTGGCTGTTTTCCAGGGCGAAGGCGTTCACGGCGCCCGCGTCGCGCGGCAGCCCGCGCCGCGCCGCAAGGCGAAGCACCGCAAAGCGGTTTTCCCACAGCTTGCCGTAGTCCACGCGCTCGGGGTCGCCGCCCCAATCGCGGGACTCTATCTCCTCGCGCGTGAGCAGGCCGTTTCGCGCGAGGCAGCCGAGGTCGATCAGATACGGGTTCCCCGCAAAGGCGGAGAAGCACTGGTAGGGCGAGTCCCCGCAGCCGGTGTGGCCCAAGGGCAGTATCTCCCAGCAGCTCTGCTTTGCCTCGTGCAGGAAGTCCACAAACTCACGGGCCTCCCTGCCCATGGTGCCCACGCCGTATTTCGACGGCAGGCTGGTGATGTGCATGATTATGCCGCTCTCTCTCAAAACAAGTCCTCCATTTTTTGTTACTAAAACAAATTGTGTTCCGTCTCGCCGTCGAAGATATGCAGCAGCTCCGCGCTGGCGGAGATGTGCGCGGGAGTTCCGGCGACGGGGTGTTTTCGCTCCGTGCCGGTGACTGGCACCACGGCTATCACGTCGGTGCCGGAGGCGTTAAGGTGGACGTACAGCTCGCTGCCCAGCAGCTCGGTCACGTCGACCTCGGCGGAGATGCCGGTATCCGAGAGCTGTGTGTGCGCCGGGCGCACGCCGACGATGACCGGGCGCTCGGTGAGATTTTGCTGCCGCGCCGCGGCCTGCTTGGCCTCCGGCAGGCGGATGCGCTCGCCCGGAAGCTCGAGGAAATAGTCCCCATCCTGCAAAATAAGCCGCGCGTCCCTGAAAATATTCATCTGCGGCATGCCGATAAAGCCCGCGACAAAGAGGTTTTTCGGGTGGCTGAACACCTCCTGGGGCGTGCCAATCTGCTGGATGAAGCCGTCCTTCATTATAACTATGCGGTCGCCGAGCGTCATGGCCTCGGTCTGGTCGTGGGTGACGTAGACGAAGGTGGTGTCGATCTTCTTTCGCAGCTTGATAAGCTCGGCGCGCATCTGGTTTCGCAGCTTCGCGTCGAGGTTTGAAAGCGGCTCGTCCATCAGGAAAACATCGGCATCGCGCACAATCGAGCGGCCTATCGCCACGCGCTGGCGCTGGCCGCCGGACAGGGCCCTGGGCTTGCGTTTGAGATACTCGGTGATGTCCAGAATCTCCGCCGCCTCGCGCACCTTTTTGTCGATGATGTCCCGTGGCGCGTGGCGCATTCGCAGACCAAAGGCAATGTTGTCGTACACCGTCATGTGCGGGAAGAGCGCGTAGCTCTGGAATACCATGGAGACGCCGCGCTTTTTCGCCGGGAGGTTGTTGACCAGCCTGTCGCCGATGTACAGCTCGCCCTCGGTTATCTCCTCGAGCCCCGCGATCATGCGCAGGGTGGTGGACTTCCCGCAGCCGGACGGGCCGACGAGCACGATGAACTCCTTGTCGGCGATCTCGATGCTGAAGTCCTGCACCGCGACCACGCCGCGCTCGGTGATTTGAAGGTTGTGCTTCTTCTCCTCGGGCTCGTCCTTCGCGCCGTGCTTTTTCTTCTTCGCGGTCTCCGCGCCGGTGTTCGGGTAGATTTTCTTTACGTTTTTCAGCGTTACGCTTGCCATAGCAACCGCCCTTCCGCCTAAGTTTATGGCGAATTTATCAGCTCAATGTTTCCGTTTTGCATATTTCGGCTATTTTCATATGCCAGCAAGGCGGGCATATGAAAATTGGCCATGTGCGTATGCACGGCCGGCAAATCAAGTTACAATAGCCGCAATGCGGCTATTGTAACACACAAATTCCCCGTCCGCAATGGCAGGGACGGGGAATTTTGTAAAAATTTTCAAGGCTTGAGCGCCAGCCAGGCCAGCAGCGCGGTCTCGGCAAGCAGGATGAGCGGGAAGCCTGCGACAAATTGGGCGTGACGGGTCTTGTGCCGGAAGCAGAGCATTCCCAGCACGCCGCCCACGCCGCCGCCCAGAAAGCAGAGCGTGAAAAGCGTGCGCTCCGGCACGCGGCGCTTGTGATGCCGGGCGAGGGATTTGTCCGCGCCCATGACGAAAAACAGCAGCAGGTTTATCGCCAGCAGGTACGCCAGCGCGGCGGTTTTCGCGATTTCGGGCAGGCTCACCGCTTCTTCCCTCCCTTTCCCTTTGACGCGTTCTTCTTCGGCCTGGGGCGCGCCCAGCCGGGCTTGTATTCGGGCTTGCCGCGCTTTTCGGGCCGCTCCGTCTCGGGCTTTTTGCGCGCGGGGGTCGGCCCCGGCTTTTTGCCGGGCGCGGCGGCGGGGCGGACCAGGCAGCGTTCGTCATAGCCGATGAGATCCTCGCGTCCGGCTTTTTTCAGCGCCTTTATCACCAGCGCGCGCTTGTCCGGGCGGCGCCATTGCAGCAGCGCGCGCTGCATGTCCTTTTCTTCCGCTGAGCGTGCGACGTAGACCTCGCTCATGTCGCGGGGGTCAAGGCCGGTGTAGTACATGCAGGTGGAGACGGTGCCGGGCGTGGGGTAGAAATCCTGCACCTGCTCGCTGTGGCGGTGGCGGCGGTTGAGATACTCGGCCAGCGCGATGGCGTCGTCAAGGGTGCTGCCGGGGTGGGAGGACATGAGGTAGGGCACCGCGTACTGCTCCTTGCCCGCGCGCTCGCTCAGGCGGGCATAGCGGTCCATGAATTTCTCGTACACGCCGATGCGGGGCTTGCCCATGCAGCCCAGCACGCCGTCAATGCAGTGCTCGGGCGCGACGCGGAGCTGGCCGGAGACGTGGTGGGACACCAGCTCGGCGAAAAATTCGCCGCCGCGGTCCTCTAACATGTAGTCGTAGCGTATGCCGCTTCGCACAAACACCCGCTTCACACCCGGCAGGGCACGAAGGCGGCGCAAAAGGGCCAGGTACTCCGCGTGGCCCGCGTCGAGGTTCGGGCAGGGCTCGGGCGTCAGGCAGTTCCGGTTCGGGCACAGGCCGTGCTTGAGCTGCTTTTTGCAGGATGGGTGGCTGAAGTTCGCCGTGGGGCCGCCGACATCGCTTATGCAGCCCTTGAAGTCGGGCAGTTTCGTCAACGCTTCGGCCTCGCGCACGACGCTGTCGGCAGTGCGGGAGGTGACCATGCGGCCCTGGTGGAAGGCAAGGGAGCAGAAATTGCAGCCGCCGAAGCAGCCGCGGTTGTAGCTTATGGAAAAGCGCACCTCGTCAATGGCAGGGACGCCGCCGTCTTTTTCGTAGTCGGGGTGATACCAGCGGGCATAGGGCAGCTCGTACACCGCGTCCAGCGCCTGGCCGCCCAGCGGCATGGCGGGCGGGTTGACTACCAGCGTTCTGTCGCCGTGGCGCTGAAAGAGGGCGCGGCCGCGAATGGGGTCGTGCTCGGCAAACTCGAGGCGCGATGCTTCGGCGTAGGCGCGCTTGTCGCCGCGCACCTGCTCAAGCGAGGGCAGCTCGATGTGCGGGAAGCGGCAGTTTTCCGGCTCGCGCGTGAGATAGGCCGTGCCGCGGATGTCCGTCAGTTCGGCGACGGGGCGCTTTTTCTTCAGGCGCGCGGCGATCTCCTTTGACGCGGTTTCCCCCATGCCGTAGACCAGTAAATCCGCGCCGGAGTCGGCGAGCACGCAGGCGCGCACCGCGTCGTCCCAGTAGTCGTAGTGTGCGAAGCGGCGAAGGGAGGCCTCAAGGCCGCCGATTATCACCGGAAGACCGGGGAACGCCTCGCGCGCACGGTTGGCGTAGACGATCACCGCGCGGTCGGGGCGGCAGCCCGCTCTTTTGCCGGGGGAGTAGAAATCCTCGCTCCGGCGTCGCTTTGCCGCGGTATAGCGGGCAACCATGCTGTCGAGATTGCCGGAGCCGATCATGACGCACAGGCGCGGACGGCCCATGGCGGCGAAAGCGTCGGCGGAGCGCCAGTCCGGCTGGGCCAGCACCGCGACGCGGTAGCCCTCGTGCTCCAGCACGCGACCGATAACCGCCGTACCAAAGCTGGGGTGGTCAACGTAGGCATCGCCCGTGACCAGCAGGATGTCGTACCACCACCAGCCGCGAGCTTGCATATCTTCTTTTGAAACGGGTAAAAAATCAAGCCTGTCCATTTATTTCCAATTCTCCCCGGTACCAGCCGGAGACGCCGTCGTGCTTGACGAAATATCCGCGCGAGGTGCTCTCAACCACCGAGACCGTGTCCCCAGAGCGCAGGGGCAGCTCGTAGTCCGTGCAGTCGTTGACCTCGGCCTCCTCGCCGTCGCCGTAGACGTATTTTGTAAGTATGTCCATCTCGTAGCCCGTGCGGATGTGGCGGCAGCGGCAGAACTCCGCGCCGCGCTCGAGCACGCGCACCTTCGCGTCGCCCCAGCGGATATACCAGCTCCGCTCCGACGCCTCCTGCGCGGTCAGCACCGTGGCCGTGGGGAAGCTGTCGTAGGCAATGCAGGAAAAATCCTCGCTCCCGGCGCAGGGTATCACCAGCGCGTTGAGCTGGCCGTCGTCCTTGAGAACGCAGCCGCCGTCGATGCTGATTATGCGGCTGGCGCGGTCAATTATGGGGTTGGCGCACACGATGCTGTCGTGATAGAGCATCACGGGCCAGTGGCCGCAGATGACCCAGCGGTCGAAGCTCCGGCCCTGGTTCATAAAGTTGTCGTATTTCATGCACTTCCACGCGTCCCAGTCCTCCGGCGCGCCGGATGGAAGGCCGCCGTGGACGAATACGTAGTCCCCCGCATCGAGCACCTCCGGCATTTTGCTCAGGAACTCAAATTCAGCCGGAAAGGCCGCGGTGAGCGTGTCGCGCATGTGCTGCACGTCCATGCTCTCGGAAACCCCGTAGCCGATCTCCGAACACATCTGGCGGGCGAGATTGTGTGGCTTGTGGTTTATGTACCAGAGGCTGTGCTGTGTGTTGATAAGCTCCGGGGTGTAGAGGATCTGGAACCACCAGTCGCAGTTGCCGCAGACGGTGTGGACCTCGTATTTTTTGCTTAGATCCATCACAAAGCGCAGGGTGTCCAGGCTCTGAGGGCCCTTTTCCAGCAGGTCGCCCACTATCACCAGCACGTCGCGCTGGCCAAAGCGGGCCTTTTCCAGCAGGCCCTTCAGATACGGCAGGTTGCCGTGGATGTCCGACACGGCAAGGATGCGCCGTTTTTCCGGCAGGGTCAGGTTTTGTACGCGAGCTTTCATTTCAGCCAAGATCCTTTTCCATGACGATGAGAGCGCCCTGTGCGCCCTCGGTTTTGCCGACGGGCTTGAAGTCGTACTCGCTGTAAAAGGCTATCGCGCCGGTGTTTCCCTCGTACACGCTCAGGCGAAGGGCGCGGCGGCCCAGGGCGCGGTAGTATGACACCGCGTGGCCGAGAAGCTGCACGCCCAAAAGGCGGCGGCGCTGCTCAGGCTCGATATAGCACAGGCTTATCCAGCCGACGCCCTCGCCGGCGGCGCGCTCGGTGTCCAGCTCGGTTATTCCTATCACCTGCCCGGCCTTGATGGCCTTGACTATCGCCTGGCCGTCGGCGGCGAAGTGGCGTTTGGCCACGGTCAGGCACAGCTCCGGGTCGAAGCCGTCAAGCGTGCCGTGCACCGCGAGCCAGGTCTTTTCGTAGAGCTGCGTGTACAGCTCCGGCTCGGCGGCGGGATCGAGCGGCTCGAAGCGGAGATTGCCGTCGTCCACGCTGCCGGCTTTTCTCCACCAGCTCTGGCGGGAGAAGGTGCTTAGCTCCGGCGGCAGGTGGCTGTTGTCGTTGCAGTAGTCAACGGCTATCTCCCCGTTTTCGACGTGCAGGAGCGTGACGCTGGTGTTGTCGCCGTGGGGGACCTTGTGTATCTCGTGCGAGGGCACGCCCAGAAGGCCGGAGACAAGCGCGCGGATGGCCATGCCGTGGCTGACGCAGGCCACGGTTTCGCCCGGGTGGCGCGCGGCGACGGAGAGCACGGCGGATCTTATCCGCGCGCGCAGCTCCGGGAAGGTCTCCGCGCCGGGGGCGGTCCAGCGGTCGGGGTCGTCGTTGAACGCGCGCATGGCCTCGGGGTACAGGTGCGTCAGGTTGCCCCAGGGAAGATCCTCCCAGGAGCCCATGCTTATCTCGCGAAGCTGGGGCTCGGGCGTCAGCGGCAGGTCGTGGTATTTCAGTATCGCGCCGGCGGTCTGGCGGGTGCGGCCCAGGTCGCTGGCGTAGAGCGCGTCCAGCGGCACGTCCCGGA
>JAMPGF010000002.1 GCA_023664105.1 Butyricicoccus sp.
CCTCGGTCATCTGCTGGACAATGAGCAGATAGCGCTCCTGCGCCTGTTCGTTGAGGTCAGCGAGGTAGCTGTGCAGTTCGCCCGTCAATGTCAGGTGGTTCAGCAGAAGCGGGTTCGTTTCCTTCAGATATGCCCGGTGCATCCGTCCCCACTTCCCAATGGGGCGGTCATCGTCCTCCGGCAGTTCGATAGCCGGGATGTAGTAATCCCCGACAAGGATATAGTCAAGGCCGGTCTGCTCGTCATGAATTCTCAGTTTCAATTCGTTCATGGCGTCTACCTCCAAATATGATAGTCAGTTTTGATTTTCGGTAGCGGCTACCGAAAATCATGGTCACCATTTCGCCGGAGGTAATCGACCGCCACGGCACTGCTTTGATACCAACCTTTATGCAAAGTTTTCATGATAGCCGCACAGCACCTCCATCAACTCATATTGCAGGCTGTCAATATCCTGAAATTCGTCAATCATGATGTATTCCAGGCGCTTTTGCCATTTCAGCCGGATATCTTTATTCCGGGCAAAAAGGTACAGAGTGAATATGATCAGGTCATTGTAGTCCAGGCCAAAGCATTTCTTTTCCTGATACAGATATCCATAGAAGATGATGTCATCCGTTCCTGTTGCACTGAGATATTTTTCGTGCAGGGCGTCCAGGGACATACCAATCAGGTCGAGGTAGTAATCGGGTTTTTTGAACAGTTTCTGGATTTCAATCATATTCCGGGCATCGGAAAAGGTTTTGTCCCGCAGGGTAAGACCCCGCTCCTCGTAGATGATGCGTAGCATGGCGTCAATGTCGCTGTTGTCCAGGACAAGAAAACTCTTGGGATACTGCACAGCATGGCTGTCTTCTTGCAGCACGGATACGCAAAAGCCGTGGAAGGTATTAATATAGCCGGTGTCGCTGTCGCCCGCCAGGTTGTGGACGCGCTGCCGCATTTCATTTGCTGCTTTGTTTGTGAAGGTCACGCACAGAATGTTTTCAGGCAGAATCCCAAGCTCATTCACTAAAAAAGCAAAGCGGTATGTAAGCGCCCGTGTTTTTCCGGAACCGGCTCCTGCAATCACGCGTACAAATCCCTCTGTCGTTGTCACTGCCGCGCGCTGTTCTTCGTTTAATTTCTGTTCCATATACTTCATTCTGCCTGACCACCTGTCATATACCGTTTCAAATAAATTCCCGTCCGGCTTTCAGCGGCTCCGCAAATGTCCTCCGGCGTTCCTGCCGCCACGATCCGTCCTCCACGGACACCGCCGCCGGGACCCATATCAATGATATAATCCGCGCTGCGAATTACGTCCAGGTCATGCTCGATCACAATGACCGTGGCCCCGTTGTCGATCAGCCGCCGGAACACCAGCAGCAACGTCTGCACATCCAGCGGGTGCAGGCCGATGGACGGCTCGTCCAGGACATACATCACGCCGGTGGTGCGGTTGCGCACTGCCCTGGCCAGCTGCATCCGCTGCCGTTCCCCTGTGGAGAGTGTGGATACAGCCCGGTCCAGAGTCAGATAGCTCAGGCCCAGCTCCATCAGCCGCTTGGCGGCACTTTGGAAGGATTCGCAGATACGCTCGGCCATAGGCCGCATTTCCTCCGGCAAAGATGCCGGGACACCCGCCACCCAATCTACAAGATCGCCCAGCGTCATGGTACACGCCTGGGCCAGGGAGATTCCACGCAGCAGCGGGGCGCGGGCGGAGCCGCTAAGCCGTGTGCCGCCGCAGTCGGGGCAGACATCCTCCTTTAAGAACTTGGCCACCCGCTTCATTCCCTTTTCATCCTTCACCCTGGACAGAGCGTTTTCCACGGTGTAGGTGGCATTGAAGTAGGTAAAATCCATATCCCCCGCCGCTCCGCTGGTTCTGTTCTGATAGATAATGTTTTTCTTGACGGCGGGGCCATGAAATACGGTATCCCGCTCCTGCTCCGTCAGTTCGCGGAAGGGCACATCGGTGCGCACGCCCATCTCGCGCGCAATATCTTTCATCAGTGACCACATAAGCGTCTGCCACGGCGCTACCGCGCCCTCGTCGATGCTCAGAGACTCATCCGGCACCAGCGTGGATTCATCCACAGTCCGGATGATCCCGGTACCGTCGCACCGCCTGCAAGCGCCCTGGCTGTTGAAAGCCAACTCCTCCGCACCGGGCGCAAAGAAGCGTTCGCCACAGACAGGGCAGACAAGCTCCTGCCCCGCGGCCACGCGCAAAGAGGGCTCCAGATAATGCCCGTTTGGGCAGCGGTGGCTGGCCAAGCGGGAGAACATCAGCCGCAGGCTGTTCAGGAGCTCCGTCCCTGTGCCGAAGGTACTGCGGATGCCCGGAACACCGGGCCGCTGCCGCAGGGCCAGCGCGGCGGGGACATACAACACCTCATCTACCTGCGCCCGTTCGGTCTGAGTCAGGCGACGTCTTGTATATGTGGACAAGGATTCCAAATAGCGCCGTGAACCTTCGGCATACACGACTCCCAGCGCCAGCGAGGACTTCCCGGAACCGGAGACACCGGCGATGCCTACAATTCTGTTGAGGGGAATATCCACATCAATGTTTTTCAGATTATGTACCTGTGCGCCCCGCACCTCGATATGCGCGGGTGTCCGGTTTTTTTGTTCCATTTTTATCATTCCTCCGCTGAAAGTTACTCATACTAATTCTCGATTGAAAGTTCAATCGAGAATTCCGCGTGCTTCGCACGCTCGCGCCGCGCAAAGCGCGCCGCGGCGGTCACCGCAGACCCAAGGATGTCTGAAGCCAAAGCAATGGCTGCAGCCTGGTATGCCCCTGTCTCCTCCGCAAATGAAGGACACAGCACAATGAGGATGGGCACCATCACCGTAGCCGCCGACAGCCCCGTGCCCACCCCAGCCAGCGCCGAAGCCAGAATATACCAAAACCACTCCATCATCCAGCCTGCACTCCCTGCACTTGTGTTTCTCCTATGCTATCATGAAGTAAATGGAATGTCCAGAACGGAGTGGGTCGCCATGAAGAAAAAGTGCCGCCCCGCGCTGGCGGCGGGCGCGGCAACAGACGCATTGGGTATCCGCAGAAACCGGAACTGCGGCCCGTTGCATAAACAAATGCTCTTTACTTCTATCCCTCACTATATTATAATGGGAGAAAACCAAGCGGAATTCTCAATTGAACTTTCAATCGAGAATTAGTATTAAAACGTGAGGTGATCGTTTATGATTAACAGCCATTCCATCAAGGTCATCGGGCACCGCAACCCGGACACTGATTCCGTCTGCGCGGCTATCGCATACAGCCGCCTGAAGAATCTGATTGATCCGGAACACCCATGCAAGCCCTGCCGCGCCGGCGCGCTGAATCGGGAGACGGAGTTTGTCCTGGGGCATTTCCATATCCCCGTTCCCCAGCTCTACGCCAGTGTCAGTCCTCAGATCCGGGACATCGATATCCGACAGGTGCCGGGAGTGGACGGGGAGATGAGCCTGCGCCGGGCCTGGACGACTATGCGGGATCAGAAGATCGATACTCTATGCATCGTGGACGGCGATAGGCTACAGGGTTTGCTCACGGTAAAAGATGTGGCTACGGCCAATATGGACAGGCTGGACACACATATCCTGGTCGAGGCAGAAACCAGCTACAAAAATATCGTTGAGACCCTTAACGCCGAGGTAATCGTGGGCAACATTGAGGGCAAAATGGCAGAGGGTAATGTGGTCATTGGCGCCAGCAGCTCTGAGATGTTGGAGAAATCGCTCTCCAAAGGAGACATCGTTATCCTGGGCAACCGTACCGAGGGACAGCTTACCGCCATTGAAAACGATGCAGGCTGTATCGTTGTCTGCATGGGTGCCAAGGTCTCCCGGGCCATCTGCTTGTTGGCGGAGGAAAAAGGTTGTATCGTCTTGCGTACGGACTACAATACCTATGTCGCCGGCCAGATGATCCCGCAGGCCGCCCCCATCCGGCATTTCATGAAATCCGAGGGGCTGCTCACCTTTACGCTGGACAGCCTGGTGGAGGATGCCACCAAGATCATGGCGTCTGTACGTCACCGCTATTTTCCCGTGCTGGACGACGACGGAAAATACCTGGGCGTCATCTCCCGCCGAAACCTGATGAACCTGCACAAAAAGCAGCTCATCCTCGTTGACCACAACGAGAAGTCCCAGGCCGCTGAGGGCCTGGAGGCCGCGGAGGTACTGGAAATTATCGATCACCACCGCATTAACGCTCTGGAGACGGACAGTCCCGTCTTTTTCCGCAACGTCCCTCTGGGCTGCACCTGCACCATCATCTACCAGATGTATCAGGAGAGCGGCATGGAGATCGATTCCGCCACCGCCGGGTTGATGCTCTCCGCCATCCTGTCTGACACGCTGATGTTCCGCAGCCCCACCAGCACTCCTACGGACCGTCGTGCCGCTCAGGCTCTGGCTGGGATTGCGGGCATAGACCTGGAGGAATATGCCAACGCTATGTTTGAAGCGGGAGGAGATGTCTCCGGCAAAACCGCCGAGGAGATCTTCAACGGCGATTATAAAATTTTCAGCTCTGGTGAAGTGCGCTTCGGCGTGGGCCAGGGGAACTACATGTCCGACAAAAACCGCAAGGCCAGTGAGGCTCTTGTAGGCCCATATTTGGAGACCGCCCTCAGCAAGCAGAGACTGGACTATGTCTTCTACATGTTCACCGATGTGCGCAGTTCTTCTACAGAGCTTCTTATGGCCGGAGAAGAGGCTGAAAAGGTGGTTGCCCGGGCCTTTGGGATAGAAATAAAAGACGGCATCGCCCAGCTCCCCGGTGTTGTCAGCCGGAAAAAGCAGATGATTCCGGCTCTCATGAGCGCCATTAAGCAGCTTACTGACGAGAGATAGCTTTACATATAAAAACCGTTAAAAAGCATTTTAAGCTTTTTAACGGTTTTTAGTATAGACATGTCCCCTATCGGCCGCGCAGCAGCGGTATGAGCACGCCGCCCACAGAGTTTCCGAGAGTCATGACAAGCACATAGCCGAGCGTTTTCAAGCTCCACGCGCCCGCCATCGAAAAATAGTACATGTTGGCAACACAGTGCTCAAAGCCGCTCATGATGAATACCGTAACGCCGAAAAACAGCGCGAGGTACTTGCCCAGCTCATGGGGATTTTTGTTGTAGCCGTCCACGGCGATAAAGATGAGAATGTTGCAAAGCATCGCCAGAATGAAAATGCTCAAAAGGCTGTCATTCAGCTTCACCTGGCACAGCGTCTGGGCCTTCTCCGCCAGGGCCGGGCCCGACCTTGTCATGCTCTCCACAAATGCAGTCAGCCATGTTCCGCAAAGGTTGCCCAGCCAGATTATAGGCAGGTCAATGGCATAGTCCCTGTCCCGCTCGAAAACGTAGCAGACCTTGCCTGTGAACAGGTTGAAGCCAAAGGTACAAACCGTGAACAGCCCGACGGTGAACAGCAGCGCGCCGAGCGCCTTGTTTTCTACCGAGAGGAATACCGTCCCGCCGATGGCGATGCTGATACCGGCCAGGATGCCGTAGACAAAGGTTTTGAGTTGTTTCAAATTGCCACCCTCCTTTTATATTTTCGTTCTGAACTTCTGTTATGAAAAAGCAGCAGAAGCTTGCTCAATTACATAGACTGTCACTTCATGGCCGCGCTGACCGCTCCGATCAGGAGCTCCGCCGCCACCACGCTCTCCTCGGCCAGAAAGCCTACCGCGAAATTGTCGGAAAACTGGATCTGGGCACTGGGCGCGAACTCCTCGGCCGCCTCCCAGACGCTGAGCCGGATCCGGTAGTCCTGCACTACGGTGAACTCAAAGCCCTCGTCGCCCTGACTGATCTCCACCCCGCCCAGCTTACGGCTCGCTTCGGCAAATTTTTTCAGGTCCCGGCCGAAGGTGAACGCGCTGCGCCGGATGCATCTGCCGTTAAAGGGCTGTATGTACACCTCGCCCCAGGGGAGCTGCCGGAAGGTTTTCCAGCGAGCTGTCGCCGGCAGGTGCTTTCCCGCCAGCAGATAACGCAGAAGGAAGGTCTGCGCCGGGAGCTTGCCAAGCGCGAACGCGTCGGGACTGTCGCCGGAGATCGTGTAGTCCGGCCAGGTAATAGCATAGGTTTGATTTAGAAAGCGAACGGTAAACGCATTCCCGTCAAAAGGCAGCTCCAGGCGTCTGACCACATCTTCCGGGTCCATCTGCTGAAAGCTTTGCAGATAGTGCTCGAAAGGGACCTCTTCTTTATTGTTTTTTATCTCCATAGCGTTACTCCTGAAAGCTGGACGGGAAACGCCCGGCATCCGTGTGCGGCAGGAAGCAGGATGCCACGAACCGGTCCATGTACCCCGGATGGGTGGAAAGCTCCATATATGTCATGTTGCCCGCGATCTCGGCGACCTTCCGCCGGGCCTCATCGGACAGCACCATGGCGTAGGCGCCGGACAGCGAGGAATTGCCGATATAGGAGTATTTCTCCAAGTCCACATCCGGGAACATACCGATCCGCACGGCGTTTTTCATATTGATCCCGCTGCCGATACCGCCCGCCACATAGACGTGCTCGATCATATCCGTGTCAAAGTCCAGCGAGGCCAGCATCGTGTCTATAGCGGAGAAGATCGCGCCCTTGGCCCGGATGAACGACTCAATGTCCACCTCGGTGATGGCGATCTCCCGCCCGGTCTCGGACTCGGGCACAAAGGCCAGAATATACCGCCCCATGCCGTGTTTGTCACGGGCAATACGCTTGCCCTCCCGGATGAATTTGCCGTTGGCGCCCAGAATGGATGTCCGATAGAGCTCGGCGATAACATCAATGATACCGCTGCCGCACAGCCCCACCGGCTTTTGTTTTCCCACAACAGTGAGCACAGGCTCCATGGTCTCTCTGTCAATGGTGACGGCCTCGATGGCCCCGTCGGTGGCGCGCATGCCGCAGGAGATATCGCCGCCCTCAAAGGCGGGGCCGGCGCTGCATGCACAGCACATCAAAAATTCGCTGTTGCCGAAGACGATCTCGCCGTTGGTGCCCAAGTCGATGAACAGCGAGAACTCCTCTTTGTTCCAGATCAGGCTGGCAAAGGTGCCGGCCGTGATATCGCCGCCCACATAGGAGCCCACATTTGGCGCAAGGCACACCCCGGCCCAGGGATGGACGGGCAGGGACAGGTCGGCTGCACGCAGGTCGTTGTAGTGGAAGAAGCTGGGGATGTACGGCTCCATACGCACGGGATCTGCATCCACCGCCAGCAGGAGATGGTTCATCGTGGTGTTTGACGCAATACACATCCGCACCACATGGTCGGGCGCGACTTTGGCCGTTTTACACAGGAGCCGGATCAGCGGGAACAATGTCTCGTCCAGGATCGCCTTTTGCAGGCGCCCGCGTCCGCCTGTCTTCGTCTGCTCCACGATGCGGTTGATGACGTCCGCGCCATAGCGGATCTGGCCGTTCCCGGCCGAGGCTTTGGAAAGCAGCGCACCCGTTTCCAGATCGGTCAGGACAGCGGAAACGGTAGTCGTGCCGATGTCGATGGCGATGGCGCACGGCGGCGTCCGATCCGCAGCCGGTGAAACAGCATAAATCAGGAAGCCGTCTTCCTTCCGCTCGCCGATAACGCGGACATGGAACGCGCTGTCCCTCAGCGCCGCGGCAAGGTTTCGCATTGCCGGAAGGCTGATCTCGCAGCGGCTGACGCCGGTCTTCTTTATCAGCTCCCGTTCCAGGCGCTCGTTGTCGGGCATGGTGTCGTCCAGGGTGGGTTCATCAAGCTGGATGTCCACGCTGACAAACCCGTTGGAAAAGGCTATACCGGCGTCCCGGATCTGGGCCTGAAGCGCTTCAAAAATTGCCAGCTCTTCGCCCGTGGACAGGTCCGCCGTTTTCATCCTCTGCTGATAGGCCAGAGCAATATCCGGCACCAGCACCGTCGCGTCGCCCGCCACCCTGCTGCAGCAGCTCAGCCGCCAGCCGGCATCATAGTCCTCTTTGGATATATGGGCCGTCTGAAGCGAATCCAGCTCGCCCTCCAGCAGCTTCACCCGGCATTTCCCGCAGGAACCGTTTCCCGAACACGGCGCGTCGATCGCCACGTTGGAGCTTCTGGCAGCTTCCAGCAGATTGTCCCCCTCATTGGCGGAAACAACGACCGGTTCCCCGTTTTCTATTTGAAATGTGATCTCGAACACTTATTTTTTCCTCGCTCTTATATTGTGGCTTCAGTTCCCCCGCCAGTTGGGCGGGGAAGGATTGCCATTTTTTAACTGCGTCGGGTATAATTTCCGGGGGAGGGGATGCTCCCCTCCCCCGGATTGCTTGGTTCTTCTTACATCAGCGGATCCATGGCCAGAACCGGGTGGTTCTTCTCGGTCAGGAATTCCATCAGCTGATCGCATTCGGTGCAGATGGTCTCGTCGGCAATGTAATCGGTGAAGTTGTCTATGCCATACAGCTCCTTCGCGGTCTTGTTGAGCTTTTCCGCGACGTCATCCTTCAGCTCCTTCGGCATCCAGACGATACGCTCAATGCCGCCCTCGGCAAAGATGAACTTCTTCGAGGAAATGAAGTGACGGCCGTGGCCCATATAGCCCGGGGTCTGAACGCCGCCGCCGGTGCAGGAGGCCAGCTCGCCGAAGGTCATGCCGGCGGGCGTCATGCCGGCATACTCGCGGTTGACAACGATAAAGCCGTTGGACGCGGGCTCAATGCCGCAAATGCACTCAAAGCAGCCGCAGGAGGTCATGGGATCCTCCAGGATGGAATACAGCGTGACGGAATCCACCGCGCCGTGGGTCGCTTCATGCACCATCTTGTCGACGGTCTCATAGCGGCCGGTGCGCTCATCGTTGCAACCTTCCTTCACGATCGGCTGGCAGGGGCCGTTCTGGTTGAGCTCATAGGTCGCCTTGGCGTCGAGCCAGGACACGGCGCCGCACAGGCCCAGGCGCTCCGGGGTCACCACGCAGCAGTGGGCCGGGGCGAAGGACTGGCAGAGGATGCACGTATAGAAGCGGTCCACCGCCTCGTCAGTCATGGAGTCAAGACGCTGGTCGCGCTGGTTGTAGCGCGGCATTGCTTCCTTCTCCAGGATCTCCTGCACCTTTGCCTTGTCAGTGACCAGAGTGACCTGGCACTTATCCACGACGGCGTCAAATTCGTCCATAATCATATGGTAGAGGACTTCCGCAAAATGGGTCAGGCGCAGTCCCTTGTCATATGCGTCGTTGGAAATGCGGATGCGGATCTGGTTTCTCTGGCCGGTGTGCATGACACCTTCCATATAGTTGAACCATGCGTGGATCTTGCGCTCGATGACGGACTCGAAGTCGGGCTGCATCTTCTTCCCGGCCACTTCCACGTATGTAGCCAGAGCGAACTGCTGCTCTCCGGAGTCGATGTCGTCGCCGACGATGGTGATCTTGTGATCCTCCACCCCAGCCATGTCGCGCATGGAAACCAGCTCGCAGGTCGGGTTCTTGGCTGACCAGAACTCGCACTTCATATCGCTCTTGCGGATGATCTCGCCCTCGAACGCGGCGGCAAACGCCACGGGAATCGGCAGCTCCTTGACCTTGATTTTGATGTTGCGCAGCTCCAGAGACTTCTTGACTGTCTCGGCGTGGTCGCACACGGACTCCAACGCGCCGGGGACCTGATTCTCTCCCAGGTCGACATCGACGATCACAGGGAAGCCCAGCGCGATGGCCCCCGCTCCGGCGGATACGACCACCGGGTCGATCGCTCCGAAGGTGTTGACAAACGCGGGAACGCGGTTCTTGGTGTAGTCCAGCAGGCCGGGCAGATCGCCGCCCTTGAGGCTGCCGAAAATCAGCGCCGCGCGGACCGCGATGGTGACGACATGGATAACGCTCGTCACGTCATGGCCCAGGGGCACCACGCGGAAGTCCAAGCCCATCTTCACGCCGCACTCGGCGCACTGCTCGATCACGTCGCCCACCATACATGTCAGAAGGCCCTTGGACTGGTAATCCTTGACGATGGCCGCGACGTCGGCGGCATTGTCCGCCTTGCCCAGCACGACGGCCACGCCGGGGATATCTCCGGTGACCAGGGGAACGCCCAGGGAGCGGATGATGGGATCGGGGACAAAGCCGATGCCTGACTCGTCGGCGTAGGGGTCAGCCCCGTCGACATACTTCAGGCCCTCAAGGATCTCCGCGCCGACCGCCGTGGCAAGGCCCGCGTTGAGCGCCTGGCCCAAGTCCTCCTGGTTTGTGATCAAGCTCTTAAGTACGCCCACACAGGCGGGCAGGTCGCCCAGGGTCTTGACCTTCACGCCGGTAGCGGCGTAAATTGTCGGGAAGAAATACGCGGTATCGGGGAAAGCAATCTCTTTGTCAGCGCCGTACTTGGCAATGGCATCATTTACCGCGCCCTCAGTCAGGCCGGCAACCGCGTTGGAACCGCCGTAGATAAGATCAGTCAAAACGCTCATTACAATTCCTCCTATGACTTATTATTTTGAATCATTTTTTCATACCATACTGTTCCCCGATTAAAAGCGCGGCAGCGCTGCCGTGCGCAAATCCCGGATTTTCAAGCGAGATTAAAACTCCAGATACGAATCGGAGTACAGCTCGTTGTTCTTGAAGATATCGCAGGACTTGATGGTCTCCATCAGGCGGCGGTCATTGGGGTTGACAATAGCGGAGGTCAGGCCCTGCATCATTGCCATGGCCACAAGGGCGGAGTCCATAATGGGGCGGAGCGCCTTCGGCGCGCCGTTGGAGTTGTTGGACAGGCCGCCGGTGGAGTTCAGGCCCTCGTCGGCGAACATGCGGATGGCGCCCAGAACATCCATCTGCTTGTCCTGCATGCCCTTGACCACCAGGAACAGCGGGTCGAACCACATGTCCTTGGCGTCCATGCCCAGGCTCAGGCCGTGCTCAAGCATGTTGTGGCAGTGCATCATGCGCTCCTCATTGTCCTTGGCGATGCCGTCAGCCGAGCACAGGGCAACGACGATGGCGTCATTGGCCGCGGCCAGGTCGATGTAGCTCAGGCGGGAGCCGGCGTCTGCGGAGTTGACGATAGGCTTGCCGTTGGTGCGGTTGTAAACTCGTATGCCCGCCTCGATGGCCCGCTTGTTGGCGGTGTCCAGCGCCAAGGGCACGTTGTTGAAGTTCTCCTGGAGCAGCTTGACCGCCCAGGTCATCAGCTCGGGTCCGTTGGATTCCGCGGGCCCGATGTTCACGTCCAGATAGGTCGCGCCGGCGCGGATCTGCTCGGCCGCGCGCTTGAGGATGGGTTCGGGGTCCATCTTGTCCATTGCCTCGCGGATCACCGGGGAGATGCAGTGGATGCGCTCGCCGATGACAACGAACTTCTTCGACTCCGGATCGCGCTGGCGGTATGTAACTCCCATGTCCATGACCTTGATCTCGGGAATGACGAGCTTGTCGAAATCAATGGGAGCGTCCGGGGAGACCTCGGGCTTTTTCGCCTCGACGGGCTTCTTGGACGCGGCGACGGCGGCGGCGGCCTTCTCATGCTCGCCGTCCTTGAGGAAGCGGACGATCTCAACCGCCTCGCGGGTGCCCACGACCACATTCCAGTCAGGCAGCTTTTCCTGTATCTCGCCCTTCATCACGGCCACCTTGCCGGGGATCACCAGGGTGCGGGAGTTGATTTTCTCCGCGATCTTGTACTCGTCAAAGAACTTCTTGACCGAGCCGGCGGAGAATTTTCCCGCGGCCCACGCCGTCAGGACAGACATGCCGGAGGCGTCGGTTATCAGCAGGTTTACGGGGACCTTGGAGCGCTCGGCCTCGCCGGAGACGAGGAAGTAGGTCAGCGCGAAGTCCACCGTGAGCAGGCACGCGTCGTCCGGCGTCGCGCCGTTGAGCGGGTAAATGCCCGGCTCAACCTTCATGGGCTTCTGCGGGTCGGTGTAGATGTTCTGGCGCAGGCCGTGCAGCGGCAGGGACTCCGCGTAGCCCAGCTTCTCCATCACCAGTATGGAGCCGTACTTGACCGTGAACAGGGCCGCCAGCGCCGTCTGGAGGTGCGTGTCTCCCCCGGCCAGCCTGGTCAGGTCCACCAGGGACGGATAGCCCAGCGTGCGCACGCTGTCCTTGATGGCCGAGCGGCGGGAAATGACCGCGTTTGCGAAGGTCTCCTTTATCGAGCCAGCCGTAACGTCGATGATGAGGTTCTTGTTTCCGGCCTTTTCCAGCTTCTCCACCGTGTCATATATCTCCTGAATGCTGGCGCCGCCAACGCCCAGGATGGCCTTATCTCCAACAGCCGCGTTCATCTGCTCCCAGTTGGAGGCGTCCGCGCCGTTGATGATCAGATCCTTGCCGACATCAAGAGCTGCCTTTGCCGCCTCGGGGTCCTTGGTATCCACGATCACGCCGCGGCCGGTGGTGGAGGCCTTCTTCACCGCGCCCGCCAGCTTGCCGGCGCCCTTGCCCTCGTCCCGGACATACACAAACTCCACATATTCCCGCTCGCCAATGCGCTCATAGTCCACCTTCTGAATATCGGCCAGCTTCGCGTCCAGCTCGCCGTCGTCCATGGCGGTGCCGACGCTGACGGCGTAGAGGTTGCGGGAAACAAACGTCTTATCATGACGGAACAGAACCGTCTCGCCGCCCAGCTTGTGCCCGGCGACCTCAAGGGACTTCATCGGAGGCGCCGTCGCGTCGGACAGCAGGGCAATGGCCTCATCAGACATGTACGGGCACTTTGTTATAGGGAGAGCGCCCTGTGCGACCTTCATGCAGAACGCCATGCAGGTGGGTACGCCGCACTCCTTGCAGTTCTTCTTCGGAGACAGCTTGAAAATATCCAGACCTTTTACTGCCATTGTGTGTTCCTCCTTACTCAGACCAGTTCGTCGATCATCCGGGCAATCGCCCCAATGGCGTCCGGATGGCGCATGATGACAGCGTCGGAGCCACCGGCCAGGCATGCCGCGGCCGTTGCGATTTCCATCTCGATGCCGCGCTCTTCCGCGTCGCCCCACTCGGGCATTTCCGCTTCCGGCATGATCGATTCCTTCACGCCCCAGGTCTCCGGCGAGACCGGCGTCATAATCGGCATCTGGAGCTGCGCGTCGCCCTGTCCCAGGGCGGCCAGCTTGATGCGCTCAAGCGTGGAAGCGAGGTACTCAAAGCCGTAACCCGCCGCGGCGGAGCCCGCCTGCATCACGATGGATTCGGGATTGACGCCCAGCTGGGTCATCACGGTGTTGAGCTGCTTGGCGAGGTTGATGTCCACCGCGGATTCAGCGCCGACCTTCTGGCCGTAGGCCAAGGCCGCCGAAGCGCCCACAGTCTTGTAGTTTTCCTCCCTGGCCGAGAGCACGAGTATGTTCTTTCCGCTCAGCTTTTCGGAGATCTTCGTAAACAGCTCCGCGTCCTTCTCGATATCCTTGCAGCCCATAATAACGAGCGGCAGCTCGATCTTCGCGGCGACTGCCTCGGCCAGAGCCGCGCACTCCTCCACGGATTTGTTCGCGCCGTTCGGATCGGCGCCGTCAAGGTGCAGCACGATAAACGACACGCCCGGGATGCTCTGAGCCCGAACGGCCATCTCCTCAACGCTGCCGCAGCCGTCATAAAAAGCCTTCAGCTTCGGCTGCGCGTACACCTCCAGCGCCCCGTCGGTGATCTCCGCGCCGATCTTCGGCGCGTTTTCGATGGGCGCGTCGAAGCTGTAAAACGGCAGCACGTTGTTTCCGCCGATCCGGACCGCCTTGTCCCCGGTTCCGAGAACGACTGTGTTGGTTTTGGCGTTGAACGCCTGTGTCTTCGGTGCAAATGGCATTTGCGTTTCCCCCCTAAAAAGTTTGATTACAATTCTAGTTCTTTTATAATACCGGCCAGCGCCTTCTTTATAGGCGCGGAATCCGGAACATGGGCGCTTGGTTTTCCTTCGCAGTCAGCCTCATACACCGCCTGGTCCTGGGGCAGCACCCCGGCAAGCTCCAAGCCGTGCTTTTCGATCTCCTCCGCAACGCCGGAACTGAGCTTTCCCTCCGGCGCGCGGTTGACGATCAGCTTCATCCGTCCGGGGTTAAGGCCCAGGTCTCTGGCCATTTCCGCTATCCGTCCCACCGCCTGAATGCCGCGGCGTGAACAGTCGGAGACCAGCAGCAGCGTGTCAATGTGCGGAAGCGTGCCACGGGCGATATACTCCATGCCGGCCTCGTTGTCGATGACCATATAGCGGTAATTCCCCGCGTACTTTTCCAGCTGAGTCTGGAGGATACCGTTGACGAAGCAGTAACAGCCCTTTCCCTGGGTGCGGCCCATCACCAGCATGTCGAAGTCGTCCTCCTCGATCAGCGCCGAGCCGAAGCGGAATTCGGCATAGTCCGCCTTTGTCATGCCGGCGGGGACCGTGTCGCCGCGCTTTTCCGCCTGCGCCATCTCCTCGCGTACATCGCCCAGAGTCGTTTCCACCTCAACGCCCAGGACCTCGTTCAGATTGGAATTGGCGTCGGCATCGACCACAAGTATCGGCGCTTTCCCGCTCCGGCACAGATAGTCCACAAGCATGCCGCATGTGGTGGTTTTCCCGACGCCGCCTTTTCCGGCGATCGCAATGGTATGGGTCACTTTGATTCCTCCAATGTCTTATTTTAAAAAGTATCAGCCGTCAATCAGCGTGAACAGAAATTTTTGATAAATGTCGCCGGTTTTGACGAAAATCGTCGCGTCCCCGTTTTCCCGGCGCTGTACATCAAGCTCGCACTGCTGGCCGGAAAACAGCCCGCGGACGTATTGCTCGGGATCATCGCAGGATATCTCGTCAAAAAACACGTCGCGCATCTGGTTGTTTTTGCAGGAATTGGGTATCTCCCGCACCACTTCATACGCTTTCATTGCACAGCCTTCTCGCGTACCACGGCCACGCCCTCCACCAGGTTTGCCATGACCAGCTCGCCCTCGAAAGACAGCTGCCGCTCCATCAGATCCGTCAGCACGATATTACCGTCCCGGTACTCAATCGTCGCGACGTTCTTCATGAGCATATTGTCCTGCTCAACGCTGCCGCGATAAACTGTAGAAAGACACATCAGTCTCCCCTCCCTTACTCCAGCTTTTCCAGAACGCCCTGCAGCCGCGCGTTCGCCTGCTGATATTCCTTCACCGCCTGCATCACCTGCTCATACTGCCCGTGCCCGCCGTGGGTGTCCAGCTGTTCGGCAAGCTCCGCCAGCTCCCTGATGTGGGCGGCATTGTGTCCGACCATATAGCGGAGCATAGCCACCAGCTCCTCCATAGGGGTGGCGCCGGACTCGTGATCATGGTGGTGGTGTTCATGGTCGTGATCGTGTCCATGTTCGTGATCGTGTCCATGTTCGTGATCGTGTCCATGTTCGTGATCGTGTCCATGTTCGTGCATGAAATTTCACCTCGCTTTTCCGCTTACATTATTGCTACTTATTATCTCACTTTTATGGTGCTCCTGTCAATAGCCGTAATCCACACTTTGAAATTTTTTTAACAAATAATTCATTCTGCCCTTGCCTCAGCCTGCCGGACATGCTATAATAGGCGCAAGCGGCTGTTTTTGGCAAAAAATTCACTGTGAAGCAAAATATTTTATAAACTACAAGGAGGCAACACAAATGGCAGTCAAATCCGATATTGAAATAGCACAGGAATGCACCCCGAAGCATATCCGCGAGATCGCGGCTGTGGCCGGCGTGGATGAAAAGTACCTGGAGCAGTACGGAAACTACAAGGCCAAGGTAGATTACCGTATGCTCAAGGACCTGGCTGACAAACCGGACGGCAAGCTGATCCTGGTCACCGCCATCACCCCCACCCCTGCCGGGGAGGGCAAGACCACGACCTCCGTCGGTCTGGCGGACGGCCTGAAGAAAATCGGCAAAAATGTCATCGTCGCCCTGCGCGAGCCCTCTCTGGGCCCTGTGTTCGGCGTCAAGGGCGGCGCCGCCGGCGGCGGCTATGCCCAGGTGGTCCCCATGGAGGACATCAACCTGCACTTCACCGGCGACTTCCATGCCATCGGTGCGGCAAACAACCTGCTTGCCGCGATGCTGGACAACCACATCCAGCAGGGCAACGCGCTTGGCATTGACGTCAAGCAGATCACCTGGAAGCGCTGCGTGGACATGAACGACCGCCAGCTCCGCAATGTCGTTGACGGCCTTGGCGGACGTATGCAGGGCGTGCCGAGAGAGGACGGCTTTGACATCACTGTCGCCTCCGAGATCATGGCGGTACTGTGCCTTGCCTCCGACATTCCCGACCTGAAGGCCCGTCTGGGCCGCATCATTGTCGGCTACACCTATGACGGCAAGCCCGTCACCGCCCACGACCTGAAGGCCGAGGGCGCCATGGCGGCGCTGCTGAAGGACGCGCTCAAGCCCAACCTGGTCCAGACGCTGGAGGGCACCCCCTCCTTCATCCACGGCGGCCCCTTCGCCAACATCGCCCATGGCTGCAACTCTGTCACCGCTACCCGCATGGCAATGAAGCTGGGCGACTACGCCGTCACTGAGGCCGGCTTCGCCGCCGACCTGGGCGCGGAGAAGTTCCTGGACATCAAATGCCGTATGGCGGGTCTGACCCCGTCGGCGGTAGTGGTCGTGGCAACGGTACGCGCGCTGAAGTATCACGGCGGCGTGGCAAAGGCCGACCTCAACCATGAAAACCTCGAGGCGCTTGAAAAGGGCCTGCCGAACCTGCTGCAGCATGTGGATAACATAATAAATGTGTTCGGCCTGCCCTGCGTGGTGGCCATCAACGCCTTCCCCACCGACACGAAGGCGGAGCTGGATCTGGTCGAGGCCAAGTGCAAGGAGCTGGGCGTGAACGTGGCTCTGAGCGAGGTCTGGGCCAAGGGCGGCGAAGGCGGCATCGCGCTCGCCGAGGAAGTGGTCCGCCTGTGCGAGCAGCCGGGCAGCTTCCACCAGTCCTATGAGCTGGAAAGCTCCATTGAGGAGAAGCTGGAGGCCATCTGCAAGCGCATTTACCACGCCGACGGCGTACAGCTGACCGACAACGCAAAAAAGCAGGCTCAGAAGCTGACGGAGCTCGGCTTTGCCGGTATGCCCATCTGCATGGCGAAGACCCAGTACTCCTTCTCCGACGACCCCGCCCTGCTGGGCGCGCCCAAGGGCTTCACCGTCACGGTGCGCAACCTGAAGGTCTCCGCCGGCGCGGGCTTCATCGTGGCGCTGACCGGCGATATCATGACCATGCCCGGCCTGCCCAGGGTCCCCGCCGCCGAGAAGATCGACGTGGACGAAGACGGCAGGATCTCCGGCCTGTTCTAAGAGGTATCGTATGGATTACACCACAAAATCCTGCCGCGAATTTGTAAGCGTTCTGGCCTCCGATGCCCCCGCCCCCGGCGGGGGCGGGGCCTCGGCTCTGGCGGCGGCCTTGGGAACCGCGCTTGGCAACATGGTTGGCGCGCTGACCGTCGGCAAGAAAAAATATGCCGATGTTGAGGATGAGATAAAGTCCCTTATGGCCCGCTGCGACAGCTTGCAGCAGCAGCTTTTGGATCAGGTACCCGCTGACGCTGAGGGTTTCCTGCCGCTGGCGAAAGCCTATGGCATACCCAAGGACGACCCCACCCGCGCGGCTGTTCTTGAAGAAGCAACGGTGACGGCTTGCGCGGTACCCATGCACATTATGGAGCTGTGCTGTGAGAGCCTGGACGTGATCTCCGTCATGGCGGAAAAGGGCTCCCGGCTGGCGGTTTCCGATGCAGGATGTGCCGCCGCGCTGGTGAAAGCCGCCTTGCAGGCCGCGTCACTGAACGTGTTCATCAATACGAAAACCTTGAAAAACCGGGAGCTGGCGGAGGAAATGAACGCCAAATGTCTGGGAATGCTCCAAAAACACGGCGAAATAGCCGACCAAATCTTTGAATCCGTCAAGAGCGGTTTCTTTCAGTGAGGTGACACCATGGCAGAGATTTTAAAAGGCGCGCCTGTCGCCGCCGCGCTCAGCGAGGAGCTGATCGCAAGAGCTGAAAAGCTCAGGCAGGCCGGAACCGTCCCCACGCTGGCGATCCTGCGCGTGGGCGAGCGCCCGGATGACATATCCTATGAGACCGGCGCCATGAAGCGCTGCGACAAGATCGGTATCGCCGTAAAGCACTTCCTGCTCCCCGAGGACTGCACGAAGGAACAGCTCCTTGATACCATCCGCGAGATAAACAGCGACAGCTCCATCCACGGCTGCCTGATGTTCCGCCCCCTGCCGGACAAGGCTATGGAGGACGCGGCCTGCGCCCTTCTGGCCCCGGAAAAGGATGTTGATTGCATGACATCCGGCTCCCTGGCCAGCGTGTTCACCGGAAAGGGCGCGGGCTACCCGCCCTGCACGGCCCAGGCCTGCATAGAGCTGCTTGACCACTACGGCGTCCAGCTCACGGGCAAGCGCGCCACCGTCATAGGCCGCAGCCTCGTCATCGGAAAGCCCGTGTCCATGATGCTCCAGCAGAGAAACGCCACCGTCACCATGTGCCACACACGCACCGTGGATATGCCCGGCGCGTGCAGAGGCGCGGAGGTCGTCATCGCCGCCGCGGGCAAAGCCGGCGTTGTGAACAAGGACTTTGCCGCCACGGGACAGGTTGTGGTGGATGTGGGCATCAACGTCGACGAAAACGGCAAGCTCTGCGGCGATGTGAAATTTGACGAGGTCGAGCCCGTCGTCGCGGCCATTACCCCGGTGCCCGGCGGCGTGGGCGCTGTCACCACCGCCGTTTTGGCAAAGCATGTGATCGAAGCGGCTGAAAAGGCGCAGAAATAAGCAAAAAAACGAAAAAAGTCTGATGTCAGAGTAGGGACGGCGCGTTAAGTGTTACAGGATGGGAGGTCGCCTGTAAACGAAGGAGTCATCCGCGGTGCCGTACCCGCTTCCGCTGCCACCCAAGGATTCCAACGTTCCTTTCGTGGCAACGCTGCGAAAGGAACGTATTTTTTATGAAAAAAATAAGCACAAAGCAAGTTGTCATCATCGGGCTTCTGACTGCCATGCAGGTTGTTCTGTCCCGGTTCCTGTCCATCAACGCATGGAATATCAAGATCGGCTTTTCCTTCGTACCGGTTTTTATCGCGGCCTGGGCCCTCGGCCCGGTACAGGGGGCGCTGGTGGCAGGCTTGGGAGACTTTCTGGGCGCGATCCTGTTCCCTATCGGGCCGTATTTTCCCGGCTTTACCCTGTCCTGCGCGCTGCAGGGGCTGATTTTCGGTCTTCTGCTGCATAAGGAGCAGACCTTCCCCCGCATTTTGGCGGCCGCGGTACTAAATCAGTTCGGGGTGAGCCTGTTTTTGACGACGTTGTGGATCTCCATTCTCTACAGCTCGCCCTACGGCGTGCTTCTGGTGACCCGCGTGGTTCAGGCGGCGCTGCTTTGCGCGGTGGAGTTTACCACTGTAACCGCCCTCACACGCGGCACGTCGGTCATAAGGCGCCAGCTTTCTGCCGCAAGATAAACGGCGCGATGAGAGGGAAACGACATGACACAACAGGAAGCCATAGACTACATCGAAAGCTATACCTGGAGCACTACCCGGCTTGGCTTGGAGCGCACGCGGGAGCTGCTCCGTAAGCTGGGCGATCCCCAGAAAGAATTGAAATTTATCCATGTGGCCGGCAGCAACGGCAAGGGCAGCACCTGCGCCATGCTCGACGCAATCCTCCGCCGGGCGGGGTACCGGGCGGGGCTGTACACCTCCCCTTACATTCAGGACTTTTGCGAGCGGATGCAGGTTGACGGAGAGAATATCCCCGGCCATACCCTTGCCGACATCACGGAGCGTGTCCGTCTCGCGGCCGACGCTATGGAGGACCACCCCAGCCAGTTTGAGCTGGTGACCGCAATCGCCATGGAATATTTCCGCGAGCAGCGATGTGACATCGTCGTGCTGGAGGTAGGAATGGGCGGCTCGCTCGACAGCACCAATGTTATCGACGCGCCTGAGGTCGCCGTCATCACCAACATCGGCCTGGAACACACGGAATATCTCGGAGACACGCTTGAAAAGATAGCGGCCACCAAGGCCGGTATCATCAAGCCCGGCTGCTCCTGCGTCTGCTATGACGGCGCGCCGGAGGTCATCTCCGTCATACGCTCGGTCTGCGAGCAGAACAGTGTTCCCCTTACCTGCGCGGGGAACGCTCCGGCAAAAGCGGTCAGTCAGGATCTTAACGGACAGGTTTTTTCCTGGCGGGGCGCGGAATACCGGCTCTCCCTGCTTGGATCACATCAAATCGGCAATGCCTCGGTGGTTCTGGAGACAGTGGAAGCCCTTCGGGGACGGGGCTGGAATATTCCGAAGGAGGCCGTCAGAGACGGTCTGCGGGAGGTAAAGTGGCCTGCCCGTCTTGAGATACTCAACCGGAAGCCGCTGTTTATTCTCGACGGCGGACACAACCCCCAGTGCGCCGAGGCACTGGTCAGCAGCATCAGCCAGCTTCTCCCAGGCAAGCGGGTCGTATTTCTCACCGGCGTTCTGGCCGACAAGGATTATCCTCAAATTATGGAGCTGATGATGCCGTGCGCGCAGGAATTTGTGTGCCTGACGCCCGTCAGCGACCGGGCCCTGAGCGCGGACGCGCTGGCGGACTGCCTGACGAAACACGGCGCGAAAGCGAGCGCCTGTACCGACATTCCCGACGGCATACGCATGGCCCTTACCGCCGCCGGAGAGGACGGCGCGGTTATCGCCTTCGGCTCGCTTTATCTTGCCGGGGCGGTGCGGACGGCTTTCGCGCCCGCCCTCCGCCAGTGGCTTCGCAAAGAAAAAATCCAGGCGCGGGACAGCCTGTCGCCCGAGGCCCGGGTGGAGAAATCGGGGCAGATTGTACAAAGGATCATTCACTCGCGCGAATTTCAAAACTCCAAAACGGTCATGCTATACCGCGCCGCGCGCGCCGAGGTGAGCCTCAATGGGCTCGAAAAGTCTCCGGAGGCGCTGGAAAAGCGCCTCGTCTATCCCCGGTGCGTAAGCAAAACAGAAATGGCGGCCTTACTGCCCCGCGGAGAGGCTTCCTGGGAAACCGGCTATGCCAGCATAGAAGAGCCGATCCCGGAAAAATCCGAGGCGATCGCACCGGAAGAAATCGATCTGGTGCTGTGCCCCTGCACAGTCTTTGACGAGGGCTGCAACCGTATGGGCATGGGCGCGGGCTTTTATGACCGTTTTCTGGAACGCTGTCCAAATGCGCGAATAATAGCGGTCGCCTTCGAGGCGCAAAAGACGGACACTGTTCCGTCGGAGCCGTGGGACAGGCCCATGGACGCGGTTTTTACCGAGGACGCGGCATACCGGCGGGAAGAAAAATGAGAAGCCAAGTGTGTTGGCTATAAAAAGGCGGGGAGTTGTCCGTAACGGATAACTCCCCGATAAACTGGAAGCTATTTGTCACCTTTTCCCTTGAAGCACAAAATCAGCCCAATAATACTAACAACAACTGAAGCTATAGGAATCAGGATCCTTCCCGCATCTCCTCCGAGTATCGGCAGCCACGGGTCTAATATAGCGAAGATTGCCAGCTGTATCCCAGTTAAAATCAGCGCAATCCCTTGTAATTGCCTTTTCATCTTTAACCCTTCAAATCCCGATTTGTCTATTATCCAATCCCGGCCTGCTCCAGCAGCGCGGGGACTTTGGCCTCCCAGCCCAATGCCATAATATGCACGCCCTGGCAGTAGGGCCGACACTCCCGGATGACCCGGGCGGCGATCTCCACGCCGGTGATACCCGCCTTGGCGCGCTCCTTGTCGGCTGCCAGCTCGTTGAGCATTTCGTCGGGCACATGGACGCCGGCGACGTTGTTGTTCATGTACCGGCACATGGCCGCGCCCTTCGGAATGATGACGCCCAGCTGCACCGGCTTTCCGAACTGCTTTGCCCGCTCCATAAAGGCGATGAACTTCTCCGGCTCGAACACGGCCTGGGTCTGGAAGTAGTCGCATCCGGCCTTCACCTTCCGCTCCATTTTCGCCAGCTGCGCGTCTACGGAGTCGCTGCACGGGGACACCACCGCGCCCTTGGCAAACTTCGGCGGCTCGCCCACCAGCTCCTTCCCGCCCAAGTCCACGCCGGACTCCAGCTGGCACACGGTGTGCAGCAGGGAGACGGAGTCCAGGTCGAACACGGGCTTGGCGCCGGGATGGTCGCCCAGGCTGGTATGGTCGCCCGTGAGGCACAGGATATTTTCAATGCCGAACATGGCCGCGCTCAGAAGGTCGGACTGGAGCGCGATCCTGTTCCGGTCCCGGCAGGTCGTCTGATAGATCGGCGTCAGGCCAGAGTCCAGCAGCGCCTTGCAGGTCGCCAGGCTGCCCAGACGCATGACGGAGGACTGGTTATCAGTGACATTGACCGCCGTGATGCCGCTGAGATATTCTTTGGCCTCTTCTATCAGGCCGTCGATATGTATGCCCTTGGGAGGACCGACCTCCGCTGTTACCACGAATTCGCCACGATCGAATAATTCCGTAATCTTCACTGTCTTTTCACCTCATCATCCAGATTTTCTCAGTGGGATTTGTTCGCGTCGACCGCGAAATTGCGCAGCTGCGTCGGGCACCTGAGCGCGTCAAGACGTCCAACGGCCTCCAGCCGGCGGTATATGCGCTCCCAGCCGCATTCCATATTCTGATCTACCTCACATCTGCCGTTCCTGGCTCCGCCGCACTGGCCGTTGACCAGGCTTTTGGAGCAGGCGGTGATCGGACAGATGCCGCCGGTGAGGCTCAGGTAGCACTCGCCGCACTGGCCGCAGTCGTACTCCAGCGGCGTCACGCCCTGAAATCCGGGCAGCCGGACGGTGTCGCAGCCGGCATAGACGGCCTTGCCGTCCAGCATGTCGGATACCGTCTGCACGCCCACGCCACAGGAGAGCACCAGAACAGCGTCGGCCTCGTCGATCATGGCGCGGCGCCTTTCCAGGCGCAGCGGCAGGTTTTCCGTGTTGCATATATAATCCGTCGTGAGCACGCCGGTGACCCGGTCCGCGTCCAGAAGCTCGCGCGTCAGTTCATCTGCCTCCGCCTCGGGGAACGAAATCTCTTTGCACCCGTGACACTGTATGACAAAAACCTTTTCAGGCAGCATGGACAGGATATCTTCCCTGGCTTTCAGCTTCGTTATAAGCATGTCACTTCATCCCCCTTACAGCCGCTTTTCCTTCTTTGATCTTTGTGACCAGCGGGATCTTGGACGAGCAGATATACTCGCAGCAGCGGCACTCCATGCAGTCCATGATGTTCTGTTCCTTGAGGCCCTGGATGTTCCCCGCCTCCACGTACTTGGCGAAGTACAGCGGGAACAGCTCCATGGGACACACGTCCGCGCAGCGGCCGCATTTGATGCATTCCACCTCGGCGGTGTGGTCGGTCTCATAGGCGATAATGCCGTTGGTGGCCTTGATGACGGGGACATCCAGCTCAGTCTGGGGAGTACCCATCATAGGCCCGCCAAGCTTGACGGTCACGTCGTCGCCCTCGATGCCGCCGCAATAGTCCAGAATCTCCTTAACAGAGGTTCCGATTTTGACTATGTAGTTGCCGGGGTTCCGTACACGCTCGCCGGTGACGCACACCACCCGCTCTATCAGCGGCATGCCTGTCCGGATCGCGTCCGCGATGGCCTTTGAAGAGCTGACGTTACTCACCACGGCACCGGCATCCGCCGGCAGTCCGCCGCTGGGCACCGAACGGCCCAGCGCCTTCTTGATGAGCATTTTTTCAGCGCCCTGGGGATACTTTGTGCGGGCGGCCAGAACCTCTATGTTCTCATAGGCCGCCGTCTTTTCCTGCAGCAGAGCTACGGCGTCGGGCTTGTTGTCTTCAGTGACGATCACGCCCCGTGGCGCGCCCACGGCCTTCATAATGGCGCGCAGTCCGTATATCACATCGTCGGCGAAGCCCAGCAGCAGCTTGTGGTCGGCGGTGAGCATGGGTTCGCACTCGCAGCCGTTTAACAGCACCGCGTCGATAGGCTTGCCGGGCTGCAGCTTCACATATGCGGGGAAGCCGGCGCCTCCCATGCCCACGATGCCCTTGTCCTTTACGATCTCAACGATTTCCTCCGGGGAGAGCTCTTCGATATCGCCATAAGGGTGAACCGACTCGTCCACTGTACCCAGTTTGTCGTTCTGTATGACGACCGAGAGTGCGCCGCTTCCCAGCACTGGGTGCCGGCGCTCCTCCACCGCCAGGACCGTGCCGCTGACGCTGGAATGGACCGGCGCACTGATGAAACCGGCCTGCTCCCCTATCTTCTGTCCGACCCGGACGCGGTCCCCTGCCTTCACCAATGGCTCGGCAGGCTTGCCGGAGTGCATGGACAGCGGAATGACCACCACATCGCTCTCCGGGAAACGGACGAGATCCACATGCTCGCTCATTTCCTTGCGCTCGGCGGGATGGACGCCGCCGTAATACCCGTCAAAGCGCTTTTCCCGGATTGTGCGCACGTAGTCGTTTATGAGCTTGAAATTGACCTTGGAGTAGTCCCTGAGCTGAACAGGCTGCTCCTTGAACTCCTCAAGCCTGCCAAGCTTGTCCAGCCGCTGCTGGATCTTCTCCCAGGCGCAGTCCTTCGCGGGGTCGGCCTCGCACCTGCCATCCTTCGCACCGCCGCATTGACCGTTCAGCAGACTCTTGGAGCAGTCAACGACAGGGCATATGCCGCCCGTGACGTTCAGGTAGCACTGGGCGCAGGCATCGCAGGCCTTCGGGGTCAGCGCCATGCCGTGATGGCCCCGGCAGGGAATGGAGTCGCTGGCGGCAAATACCGGAAGCTGTACCATGTCGGCCACAGTCTGGATACCCAGACCGCAGGAGATGACAAACACGCTTTCGGTCCCCGCCGGAACAGCATCCCGGAGAGCGCGGAGAGTCTGGGTCTTGTTACACAGGAAATCGACCCGAATCGCGCCGGTAACGTTCTTGCCCTCGGCCTGGGCAAGTGAAACAAACTCGCCGCATTCAGGCTCATCCACGGACGTAAATTCCTTAAAGCACTTGTTACAGGCGACGACAAAGATACGATCCGTGCCGGCCATTGTCTGGATAAGCTCCTCAGACGATTTGAGCCTGTACTTCGTATAATTTTCCAAAGCCTCACCCTCCTTTATAATGAGCCGTTTTTGATTATACAAAACAATTTTACTTCACTTGCCCTCCGATGTCAATACCGAATAGCCAGCAGAAATTTAGCGACATATTTCGATGAGAAATTTGTCGGCTTATGTTTTTTAGTTGCCACAGCTGCCGCGGCATAGTATAATAAAGGAAAAAATACGCTTTTTTTACATTATAAACGGAATCAGGAGGAGAAACGATGAAAACCGGCTTCTGTGACGGCTGGGAGTTTACGCCCCAGTGGAGCGAAGAATTTTTGGCGGGACTCGGCGGGGCCCAGAGCGTCCGCCTGCCCCACACCTGCAAGGAACTGCCCCTGCACTGCATCGACACGGAGGATTATCAAATGCTGTGCGGCTACCGCCGCGCTCTGGACATTCCGGCGGAGTGGAGCGGCAAGCGGCTGTTCCTGCAATTTGACGGCGCGGCCCACATTGCCACGGTGTACGTCAACGGCGTTGAGGCGGCAACCCACCGCTGCGGCTACACCGCTTTCCGGGTGGAGCTCACCGGATTGGCCGAGCCGGGCAAGGCCAATCTGCTGTGTGTGAAGCTGGACACAAGCGAGAACTCCGCCATCCCGCCCTTCGGTTTTGTGGTGGATTACCTGACCTACGGCGGCCTGTACCGGGAAGCGTGGCTGGACGTGCGTGAGAGCGGGTATATTTCCGACATTTACGTCACGACCCCGACGCTGTCCACGGCAAGCATCAGGGTGACAACCGACAACGCGCCCGGCGCGAAGCTGACGGCCTCCATTCTGGACACGGACGGAAATGAGGTGTGGACCGGCGTGCCCGGCACGGCACGCGTACCGGACGCCAAGCCATGGGACACGGAGCAGCCCATTCTCTACCGCTGCGTTGTCCGCCTGCTCTCCCCGGACGGCACAGAGCTGGACCGGCAGGAGACCTCCTTCGGCTTCCGCTCCGCGCATTTCAGGGCTGACGGCTTCTATCTCAACGGAAAAAAGACCTTCCTGCGCGGCCTCAACCGCCACCAGAGCTGGCCCTATATCGGCTACGCCGCCCCAGAGTCCCTACAGCGGGAGGATGCCCGGATTTTGAAGGAGGAGCTGGGCTGCAACGCCGTGCGCACAAGCCACTATCCCCAAAGCCAGCACTTCATCGACGAATGCGACCGCCTTGGGCTGCTGGCGTTCACCGAGCTCCCCGGCTGGCAGCACATCGGCGGCGGCGCCTGGAAGGAGCAGGCCTGTGAAAACCTGCGGGAGCTGATTTTGCAGTACCGCAATCACCCCTCCATTGTGCTGTGGGGTGTACGCATAAACGAAAGCCAGGACGATGACGAATTCTACGCCCGCACAAACGCCATCGCCCGCGAGCTGGACCCCAGCCGCCAGACCTCCGGGGTGCGGTATCTGGAAAAGAGCCATCTTCTGGAGGACGTGTACGCGTACAACGATTTCTCCCACGACGGCAAGGCCCCCGGCGCCAAGCCCAAAAAGGCGGTCACGCCCGACACGGAAAAGGCCCTGCTGATCTCCGAGTGCAACGGCCATATGTACCCCACCAAGCCCTTCGACACCTGGGACAGGCGGCAGGAGCAGGCCCTGCGCCACATCCGCGTGCAAAACGCCGCTCTGGCGGAGCACGCCGGCTGCTTCGGCTGGTGCATGTTCGACTACCCCACACACAAGGACTTCGGCTCCGGGGACCGTATCTGCTACCACGGCGTAATGGACGCCTTCCGCAATCCAAAGCTGGCTGCCGCCGCCTATGTCAGCCAGGGAGAGGATGCCCCCATGCTTGTGGTGGGCTCTTCTATGGACATCGGGGACTACCCCGCCGGTCATCTGGGGGAGGTCTATGTGTTCTCCAACGCCGACCGGGTAGACCTCTATAAAAACGGGGTGTTCGTCACCAACCTGCGCCGGAGCCAATGGTCCTCCCTCCCCCATCCTCCCTTTGTGGTGGACGACACCATCGGGGAGCTGCTGGAAAGCCAGGAGGGCTTCCCGCCGGAGAAGGCAAAGCTTCTGCGTGACTGCCTGCTTGCGGCGGGAAAATACGGTCTGGCAGGCCTGCCCGCGTCCTACAAGGCGAAAATGGCCTGGTGCATGGCCCGGTACGGCCTGAAATTCCAGGACGGCGTTGAACTCTACGGCAAATATGTGGCCAACTGGGGCGGCGAGGCCACCGTCTGGCGCTTTGACGGCATCAAAAACGGCGAAACCGTGATCAGCGTCACCTGCCGTCCCTCCGCCAGACTGCATCTGGATGTGAGAGCCAGCCATACCGCCCTCACTGAGGGTAGCAGCTATGACATGGCGGCCGTCCGGGTGCGCATACTGGACGAAAACGGCAATCCCGCCCCCTATGCCCAACTCCCGGTGAGCTTTACCCTGTCCGGGGACCTGGAGCTGGCCGGCCCGACCACAGCCACAGCCGAAGGCGGCATGTGCGGAACCTATGTGCGCACCCTGGGCAAAACCGGCGCCGCCTCCCTCACCGTCCATACGGAGCAGACGGAGGATGTGACCATTCAGTTCAGCATAAAAATTGAGGAGGAAGAGAAATGGATCTGACCCTGAAGCAGAAGACCGCCTTCGGCATCGGTGCCGTGGGTAAGGACATGGTGTATGCCCTGTCCGCATCCTATGTCATGTACTTTTATCAGGACGTGCTGGGCCTGAGCGCCACCTTTGTGGGGCTGATCCTCATGATCGCCCGCATCTTCGACGCTGTCAACGACCCCTTCATGGGGGTACTCGTAGCCAGGACAAAAACCCGCTGGGGCCGCTTCCGCCCCTGGCTGCTGAGCGGCACCGTGCTCAACGCCGTGGTGCTCTATGCCCTATTCGCCGCGCCGCGCCTGGAGCAGGCGGGGCTGATGGTGTATTTCGCCGTGGTCTACATCCTCTGGGGCGTGACCTACACAATGATGGACATCCCCTACTGGTCCATGATCCCCGCCGTTACCGGGACCCCGGCGGACCGGGAAAACCTGTCCGTGGTAGGCCGTACCTGCGCCGGCGTGGGCAGCGCAATTATCGCCATGTTCACCGTCCTGCTGGTGGGCGTGCTGGGCGGCGAGAGCGAGCGTGCCGGCTTCGGCCGCTTCGCCTTCATCGTGTCGGTTATCTTCGTGGCTGCGGAGGTACTGTGCTGCATCTTTTTCCGCGAGAACTCCCAAACCGGGATGGAGACCGCCGGAGTGAAGGAGATGTTCTCCGCCCTCTTCCGCAACGACCAGGCCATGGTCGTTGTGGCCTGCATCGTGCTGATCAACTCGGCGCTGTACCTGACCTCCAACTTCATCATCTACTTTTTCAAGTACGACTTCGGCGGAGCGGGCTGGAAGGGAAGCTACACCCTGTTCTCCACGGTTGGCGGAGCGGCCCAGATTTTGGGCATGATGGTGCTGTATCCCCTGCTGCGCAAAAAGCTGTCCAGTACCCGGGTCTTTTCCGTCAGCGTGATCTCCGCGTTCTTCGCCTATGTCATTCTGCTTGCCATCTGCCTGACGGGCTTTTCGGAGAGCCTTCCCCTCCTGCTGATCCCCGGTGTGATCGTCTTCGCCTGCAACGGGATGCTGTCGGTGCTCACCACCCTGTTTTTGTCCAACAGCGTGGACTACGGCCAGCTGAAAACCGGGCGGCGGGAGGAGAGCGTCATCTTCTCCATGCAGACCTTCGTGGTAAAAGCGGCCTCCGGCGTGGCGGTTTTCCTCACCGGCATAGGGCTGGACCTCATCGGGCTTCAGGGAAATACGGACGAGACCGGGCCGGTGGCTGTCCAGTCTGCCGGGACCCTGCTGGGCCTGCGTCTGATGATGACCGTACTGCCCATGATCGTGCTGGCCGTGGTGCTGGTGTTATTCCGGAAAAAATTTGTCCTCACCGACCAGCGTGCGGAGGAGATAGGCCGGGAGCTTCGCGGCAAGGTGAATGGCAATGGCTGAGCTTCGCTGGACGGCGGAGGTTGGCGGTCTGACGTTCACCGGGGCGGCGGACGCGGACGGAGCCGTCCGCATCCGTCTGGAGATCCCCGCCGGAATCATCCAAAAAATAACCGCCATCCTCCCCTGGGAAATGGCGGAGGACGAGCGGCTGTTTATCAGCGGCTACCAGACCTGGACTTACTGCCCTGAGTACGGAAAGCAGGCCAAAATTCGCGGTCTGGCCCACGTTCCCAAGCTCCTCCTGGACAAATACGCCTTTGACCGCTACGGGGATTACCATTTTGTGGATTACCCCAATAAGCGGGGGCGTTTCCACGGATTTTCCTGGTGCTACCTCCGCCGCGGGGAGCGCTTCCGCCTCATTGCCTCCCTGGACGAGCGCCCCGGATACACCGTCTTTCGCTATGACAGCGGCGCGGGCAAGCTCAGCATCGAGCGCGACTGCGCCGGGGTGAGGCATCCCGGCGGAACGCTCCGCGCCTTTGACCTCTACTTTGCCGAGGGAACGGAGGCGGAGGTATTTGACGGCTGGTTTTCCGCCATGGGCGTCAAGCCCCGGACCGGCCGTCGACTGGCCGGGTACTCCAGCTGGTACAACCGTTACCAGGGCATCTCCCAGGCGGCCATTCACTCCGACCTGGCGGGATGCCGAACTCTGCTGCTCCCCGGCGACCTGTTCCAGGTGGACGACGGCTGGGAGCCCCATGTGGGAGACTGGCTGGAGCCGGACGGCGGCAAGTTTCCCGGCGGCATGAAGGCCGTGGCGGATGAGATACATGGCGCGGGCTTTCTTTCCGGGCTGTGGCTGGCCCCCTTCGTCTGTGAGATGAACTCCGCCCTGTACCGGGAGCATCCGGACTGGCTGCTGAAGGTCGACGGCAGGCCCTGGAAATGCGGCGGCAACTGGAGCGGTTTTTACGCCCTGGACATCGACGTTCCCGAGGTACAGGACTATCTTCAGCGGGTCTTTGACCGGGTGCTGGACCAATGGGGCTTCGACCTTGTAAAGCTGGACTTTCTCTATGGCGCGGCCCCCTTCGGCACCGGTGCCGAGAGCCGGGCGGGCCGGATGATCCGTGCCATGGAGCTGCTGCGCCGCTGGTGCGGCGATAAGCTGATCCTGGGCTGCGGCGTACCGGTTATGCCCGCCTTCGGGCTTGTGGACTACTGCCGGGTGGGCTGCGATGTAGGCCCGGATTGGGACGACGTGTGGTATATGCGCCTGTTCCACCGGGAGCGCGTATCCACCAGACAGTCCATAGGCAATACGGTGTTCCGCCGCCAGCTCAACGGCAGAGCCTGGCTCAGCGACCCGGACGTGTTTTTCCTGCGGGACGAGAACACAAAGCTTACCGCGCAGCAGAAGGACAGGCTCTCGCGGGTAAATGTCCTGCTGGGCGGGGTGCTGCTCACCTCCGACGATCCGGCCCGGTACAGCCCCGCGGCCCGGGAGCAATACCGCACCCTGCGGGAGCTGAGCCGCGCTGAAAATGTCCGGGTAAGCACCGCCCACGGACTGGCCATTTGTTATAACCTGGATGGAAAAGAGTTTAAAATCGATCTGACATAAGAAAAAGGAGAGACAGATATGTCAAGATTCATTGCGTTTGATGTTGAAACGCCAAACCGCCTGAACCACCGCATGAGCGCGATCGGCATAACGGTCATAGACGGCGGGGTGATCACGAAGGATTTTTATACCCTCGTCGATCCCGAAACCCATTTTGACTGGTTCAACACTCAGCTGACGGGAATAGACGCCGAGCTCGTCAGGGACGCCCCCAGCTTTCCGGAGCTGTGGCCGGAAATTGAGCCGCTCATGTCCGGCGGCATTCTGCTCGCGCATAACGCGGTATTCGACCTTGGCGTGCTGAAAAAATGCCTGGATGGCTACGGCATTTCCTGGAAGCGGAGCGCAAAATATCTCTGCACAGTCCAGATGGGCAGGCAGCTTCTGCCCGGAATGAGCCACAAGCTCAACGCGCTCTGCAACTATTACGGCATTTCCCTCAACCACCATAACGCCGGAAGCGACAGCCAGGCCTGCGCGCGGATACTGATGCGGTACATAGAGGACGGCGCGGATGTAAACCGGTATATCAGGACGTATTTATTCGGCGGGTAAGTCCCGGAGCGTTTCGCGCCGCTTCCTCAGGCCCTGTGCCCGCCGATCTGCCCGTTCCGCTCCATAGCCGTCGCGCCGTCCTGCATGTTCAATCCCTTAAAAATGGCGTTTTTGCCGTATCTGTCCCTTATGCCGATAAGCGCCCTCTGCCGTCTCAGCTCCCGCTCCAGCCCGGCCTTCTCGGCCTGCCGCTGCCTGTCCAGCGCCTCGTAATCGGTGAACAAATCAAGCTGCTCGGCCACCGGCGCGGCCGCTCCGGCCTCGCTCTCCGGCAGCAAATGCATGACGGCAACGGTAAACCTCCGCACAGTCAGCCCTCTGTCAACGATCTCGTCGTAGATTTCCGTGACAGCCTGCATGATCCTGCTTGTCGACGAGGTCCGCAGCCCCAGATTCCTCGACCCGTGCACCGGCTTGGGAACCCGCCGCCCGTAGTAGTCCGTCACGACCTCTCCCCTGTACTTTTCCGCCCGCGCGCGGTCGCTGAGATTCTCCACGTCATAGCCCACATTAAGCACGACCTGGTCCGTAACCAGCCCATCTCTCACCAGGTCAATAGAAATAACATCGGCCATTTCCCTGACGACGACCCGCCCCTCGTCGAAGCTGTAGGGCCGGGTCAGGACCTGCCCCTGGCTCAGGCTTTTGGTCTCCGGCTTGTACGCCTTGCAGTCGGCAATTTCAACGCACTCCCAGCCCCAGGCGTGGTCAATGAGCAGCTCCGCGTTCACGCCGAACAGCTTGTACAGCAAATCCTCATTGTGAAAATCGCAGAGCTTCCCCACGGAGCAGCGGGCAATGTCGCCCATGGTGTAAATACCGTGCTGCTCAAGCTTTCGCGCAATACCCCGGCCCACCCGCCAGAAATCCGTGAGCGGCCTGTGCGTCCACAGCTTTTCCCGATAGCTCATCTCGTCCAGCTCGGCGATCCTCACCCCGTTCCTGTCGGCGGGAATGTGCTTGGCCTCGATGTCCATGGCGATTTTCGCCAGGTACATGTTCGTGCCAATGCCCGCCGTGGCGGTAATCCTCGTTTCCCGCAGCACATCCTGAATCAGCATCATGGCAAATTCCCGCGCTGTCATGCCGTGCGCGGCGAGATAAGCCGTAGCGTCAATAAACACCTCGTCAATTGAGTACGGCAGGATGTCGTCCATTGAAACATAGCGCATATAAATCTCAATAATGCTCCTGCTGTAATCCATATAGTACGCCATCCGCGGCCGCGCGACCACAAAATCAAGCTCCAGCGAGGGGTCTGCGGCAAGCCCGGAGGCGAAGATGGATTTTCCCCGGAACTCACGTCCCGGGGCTTTTCTTTTCCTCTGGCTGTTTACGTCCCTTACCCGCTGCTTTACCTCGAACAGCCTCGCGCGCCCGGGAATGCCGTGAGCCTTCAGCGCCGGCGACACGGCCAGGCAGATCGTCTTGTCCGTGCGCCCCTCGTCGGCGACGACAAGATTTGCGTCCAGCGGGTCAAGCCCCCGCTCGGCGCACTCCACGGAGGCATAGAAGCTTTTCAGGTCGATCGCAATATAAGCCTTACCCGCCATATCCTCACCCCGCTTAGCGTACCCGGCGAACGGTTTCAGTCAAAAATTTCTCCCGAACACGAACTTAATATTCCTGCAGCTGTATTGACACGAACTGAATTGCGTGCTATAATCGCCCCAGTCAAGCGAATTATAATTCGTGATTTCATTATATTCCGCGAATTGTAATTCGTCAAGCCCTTTGCGAAAAAATCTCAGAAAACCGGGGTGAGAGCAGTGATGGAAAACGAAGCAAGAAGAAAGGTCTATGTAACCGTGAACGCCGAGCACAAGCCGGACGGCACATGCACTCCGAAAAGCATCAGAATATGCGATGAGCGCGAATACGAGATAGACAAAATCCTCCGGGTCTGCAACGCCGCGTCGATGGTCGGAGGCCGCGGGACCCGCTACACCGTGCGCATCGGCAGAAGCCGGACAAATCTCTTCGATGAACGAAACGGCCGCTGGTTTGTCGAGGCAAAGCTCCAATAACCGCCACCGCCGTCAAAAACACCTCAGGAAGCAAAAGCCTCCTGAGGTGTTTTTTGTAAGCTGATACGTCGCTCTCAGTCGTCGCCGAAGCTGATGCCCACCAGGCGGGCCTCGGTGATGATGTCGGACTTCGGGTCGATGGTCTTGAGCTTGCCCGCGACTTCCTTAAGCGGCACGGAGGTTATGACATGGTTCTGAATAGCGACCATGCTGCCGAACTCGCCCTTGGAGATCATCAGGGCGGCGGTGGTGCCCAGGCGGGTGGAGAGGACACGGTCGTAGGCACAGGGGTTGCCGCCGCGCTGCATGTGTCCGGGAACAGTGACGCGCACTTCCTTGCCGGTCTTCTTCAGGATCTTGTCTGCGATGGCATAGGACACGGAGGGGTACTTCTCCAGCAGCTCGGCAAGATGCTGCTTGTACTCCTTCTTGGACATGGCTGCTTCCTTCTTGGACATGGCGCCCTCCGCCACAGCCAGGATGGTGAAGCCGTTGCCCGAGGCGGCGCGCTGGTTGATCTTGGCAACTACGGACTCGATGTCATAGGGGATCTCGGGGATAAGGATGATGTCCGCGCCGCCGGCGATACCCGCGTTCAGGGTGAGCCAGCCGGCCTTGTGGCCCATAATTTCCACCATGAACACACGGTTGTGGGAAGCGGCGGTGGTGTGGATGCAGTCGATGACATCTGTGGCCAGGGATATGGCGGACTGGAAGCCGAAGGTGGTGTCGGTGCCCCACAGGTCGTTGTCGATGGTCTTGGGCAGGCCGATGACGTTCAGGCCCTCCTCGCTGAGGAGGTTGGCGGTCTTCTGGCTGCCGTTGCCGCCGAGCACCACCAGGCAGTCCAGGCGCAGGCGGCGGTAGGTGTATTTCATGGCCTCTACCTTGTCCAGACCGTTGGCGTCAGGCTCCCGCATCAGCTTGAAGGGCTGGCGGCTCGAGCCCAGGATGGTGCCGCCCCGGGTAAGCAGTCCGGTGAAATCGATGGGGGTGAGCTTTTTGTAATCCTCATACATCAGGCCCTTGTAGCCGTCGATAAAGCCAATTATCTCCACCGCGTTTCCGTAGATGTTGTACAGGCCCTTGGCCACGCCGCGCATGGTGGCGTTAAGCGCCTGGCAGTCGCCTCCGCTGGTGAGTATTCCAATCCGTTTCATTGAGATTAGCTCCCTTCAATTTTTTCAGGCCTTTCGGCTCTGTATTTTTTCATTCATTTCCGCCCGCGAAAGCGCCCCAGCACTCCGGAGAGCACCCCGCGCTTCTCCGACGTGCCTGTTTCCGCGGCAGACTCAGGCTTTGCCGCCGGGGCCGGACGCTTTTCCGCGGCGGGAACCTCTTTTGCCGCCGGTTTGAGCGAGGCGCGGGGCTTTTTCGTCTCCTGCGGCCTGGCCAGCGCCCACGCGCCGCTGTACGCCTGGTCGCAGAAATACTCCTGCGCGTTGAAGCTCTCGCCCTCGCGCCGGACATACTCGCCGTCCGGCCTCTGGACCCGCCCTTTGGCGGTGTCCCGGAGCTGGTCGCGGAACATCCGCTCGAGCTGCCGCCGCAGATCCGGATCGCGCACGGGCACGGCGGCCTCCACCCGGCGGGTGGTGTTGCGCGTCATAAAGTCAGCCGAGGAGATATACACCTGTTTCCGCTCCCCCTCGCCGAAAATATAAATCCGCGCGTGCTCCAGGTAGCGGCCCACGATGCTGGACACGCTGATATTCTCCGTCAGGCCCGGAACTCCTCCGATGAGGCAGCAGATACCCCTCACCACCAGGTCTATTTTAACCCCGGCCTGGGACGCCTCGATGAGCTTGTCGATAATGGGCTTGTCGGTGAGCCCGTTGAGCTTAAAGCCCAGATAGGCGCTCTCCCCCGCCCCGGCGCGCTCGATTTCCCGGTCAATGAGCGCGATGATCCTCGTGCGCAGGCAGGCGGGCGCGACCATCAGCTGCCCGCTCTCCTCCACCACCTCGCCCATGGAGATGGCGTTGAAAATCTGGGCGGCATCCGCGCCGATCGACTGCGAGGCGGTCATAAGCGCAAAATCCGTATACAGGCGCACCGTGTCCTCGTTGTAGTTTCCGGTGCCCACCTGGGTAATATACTCAACCCGGTCGTCATGTATCCGCGTAATAAGCAGCAGCTTGGAGTGGACCTTCAGCCCGTCCAGACCGTAAATGACCCGGCACCCGGCCTGCTCCAGCACGCGCGACCAGCCGATGTTGTTCTCCTCGTCGAAGCGGGCGCGCAGCTCCACCAGGGCCACGACCTCCTTGCCGTTTTCCGCGGCATCCACCAGCGCCTCGACGATTTTGCTGTTGTGAGCCACCCTGTAGAGCGTCATTTTTATTGACACCACTTCGGGATCCTGCCCCGCCTCATGCAAAAGCCTCAGCAGCGGACGCACGCTCTCATATGGATAGCTCAGCATCAGGTCCCGCCGCCGTATCTGCTCCGCCATTGGAACAGCGGGGTCCACATTAGGCGAATTCTGCGGCACCCGGCGCGGGTAGAACAGCTCGCTCCTGTCACGGAGCATATCCCGGACCGTGCCGGCGAAGGACAGGTCCAGCGGGATATCGCAGGAAAAGAAATGCTTTTTGGGCAAAAGCAAATACTCGCACAGTCCGTCGCGTATGCCGTCGGAGAACTTGCCCCGGTATTCCAGCTTCACGCTCTGAAGCTGCCTGCGCCGCCGGAGCATTTTCTCCATGCTCTTGCGGTACTCCTCGGCCTGAACCTCGTCATGCTCCGAGGATGCCTCGTCCATATCGATATCCGCGCTGCGCACCAGGCGGATGAGCGCCGTGCCCTCCACCTTGTAGTGCGCGAAGATCTTAGGCAGGAAGGCCGCGATCAGCTCCTCCGAGAGCACGAAGCGGTTCCCCTCCCCGGAAACGGGGATCAGCCGCTGAAGCGCGCCCTCCCCGCAGGGCACAATGCCCATGCGCTCGCCGCCATTCTTGGTCCTGAGCAGGGCCACGGCGTATATTTCCTTATTGCGCAGGAAGGGAAACGGCTGCTTGCGCCCGATAATCTGGGGCGAGAGCAGCGGGAGCACCCGGCTTGCCGCGTACTTCTCCATGAAGGACTGGGTCTTATCGCTCAAAGCCTCAAAGCGGCACAGCTCCACTCCCTGCCCCGCCAGCTCTCCGAGCAGGCCGCGGCAGATACGGTTGCGCTCAGCCAGCAGAGTCCTGGTCTTTTCCAGCACGGCGGCAAGCTGCTGCGCCGGGGTCTGGCCGGTCTTATTGTCGGTCACAGCCATGTCGAGCGTATCCATGAGCATCCCGACGCGCACCATATAGAACTCATCGAGGTTGCTCTGGAAAATCGAAACAAAATTCAGCCGCTCGCACAGCGGATTGGCGCTATCCTCCGCCTCCTCGAGCACGCGCTTGTTGAACTGGAGCCAGGACAGCTCGCGGTTGACGCAGCACGAAAGCGCGGCAGCTTCATTCTGTTGGTTTTTCACGGTCAGCCACATCCCCTCGGACCGGCGCCGGGAGCCGCCCTTGCCCTCCCGACGCGCCTTTTAACTATATTCAGTTATAAATGTAACATTCTTTCCCCATACTTTCAAGTCCTTTCTTCGACTTTTTCCGCCCACCGCTCCTCTGCGGAAAAATTTGACGGAACCTGCGCTTTCCTGTTGACTTTAGCGGCAAAAAGTGATAAAGTGCACTTGCGCGTAAAAAGCCCGCCCGCAGCGAACCCGCGCGGGCCGGATTTTTATGGATTTTGTATCAATCTATGCATCTTGGAGGAAAAACTGCATGGTAATCACCGAATTTTTAGAGCGCAACGCCCGGCTCTACGGGGCGGAAACGGCGCTCGTGGAGCTGAGCCCATCGGAGGAGCGCGACCGCGCCGTCACCTGGCGCGAGGCCAGCCTGATCGAGAGCGCCCAGCACGACGCCCCCTACCGCCGCGCCATCACCTGGCGTGACTTTGACCGCCAGGCCAACCGCTTCGCCAACCTGCTTCTCAGCCGCAATACCCGTCGCGGAACCAAGGTCGGCATTCTTATGATAAACTGCCTGGAGTGGCTGCCCGTCTATTTCGGCATCCTCAAGGCCGGCTGCATCGCCGTGCCCCTGAACTTCCGCTACTCCAGCGACGAGATAAAGTACTGCCTCGAGCTTGCGGACGTTGAGGTGCTGGTGTTCGGCCCGGAGTTTGTCGAGCGCATGGACGCCATCGCCGGCAAGCTCACCCAGCTTCGCATGATGTTCTTCGTGGGCCGGGACAAGCCCGCCTACACCGAGGACTGCGGCCGTCTCATGGGCTTTTGCTCGTCGAGCCCCCCGCCCGTGGCCCTGACCGGGGAAGACCACGCCGCGATCTACTTCTCCTCCGGCACCACCGGCTTCCCCAAAGCCATACTCCACAACCACCTCTCCCTGCTCTCGGCCTGTGAAACCGAGCAGAACCACCACGGCCAGACCCGGGACGACGTGTTCCTGTGCATCCCCCCGCTCTACCACACGGGCGCGAAGATGCACTGGTTCGGAAGCCTCATCTCCGGAAGCCGCGCGGTGCTGCTTCGCGGCGTAAAGCCGGAGTGGATACTCCGTGCCGTGACCGAGGAAAAATGCACCATCGTCTGGCTGCTGGTACCCTGGGCGCAGGACCTGCTCGACGCCATCGACTCCGGCAAGGTGAACCTGGGCAATTACCTGCTCGACCAGTGGCGGCTCATGCACATCGGCGCGCAGCCCGTGCCGCCAAGCCTCATCCGCCGCTGGAAGCAGGTTTTCCCCCACCACCAATACGACACCAACTACGGCCTGAGCGAATCCATCGGCCCCGGCTGCGTCCATCTCGGCGTGGAAAATATCCACAAGGTCGGCGCCATCGGCGTCCCCGGCTACCGCTGGGAAGCGCGCATAGTCGACGAGCAGGGCAGCGACGTCCCCCAGGGCGAGATCGGCGAGCTGGCCGTCAAGGGCCGCGGCGTGATGCTCTGCTACTATAAGAACCAGGAAGCCACCGACGACATCCTCAGGGACGGCTGGCTCTTCACCGGCGACATGGCGCGCATGGATGAAGACGGCTTCATCTTCCTCGTCGACCGCAAGAAGGACGTGGTCATCTCCGGCGGCGAGAACCTCTACCCCGTGCAGATCGAGGACTTCCTCCGCGCCTTTGACAAGATAAAGGACGTGGCCGTCATCGGCCTGCCGGACAAGCGCCTGGGCGAGATCGCCGCCGCCATCATCGAGCTCAAGGAAGGCGTGGAATGCACCGAGGAGGAGATCCAAACCTTCTGCAAGGGCCTGCCCCGCTACAAGCGCCCGCGCAAGATAATCTTCGCCCCCGTCCCCCGCAACCCCACCGGCAAGATAGAAAAACCCGCCCTTCGCGAAAAATACTGCCACGGCCGCCTGGTCGAGGCGCAAATAAGCAATTAAGGAGAAACTAAAATGGACTTGATGATCAAACTGATACTTCTCATCGCCTTCTTCGGCGTCATGGTAGCCATAGGCCTGTACTGCCGCCGCAACGCGACCGACGTCAACGGCTTCGTCCTCGGCGGGCGCAGCGTCGGCCCCTGGCTGACCGCTTTTGCCTACGGCACAAGCTACTTCTCCGCCGTCGTCTTCGTCGGCTATGCCGGCCAGTTCGGCTGGAAATACGGCATTGCCGCCACCTGGGCGGGCCTTGGCAACGCCTTCATCGGCTCCCTGCTGGCCTGGGCGGTGCTGGGCCGCCGCACCCGCGTCATGACCCAGCATCTGGGCAGCGCCACCATGCCCGAGTTCTTCGGCAGGCGCTTTGACAGCAAGCCTCTCAAGCTTCTGGCCTCGGCGATAATCTTCATCTTCCTCATCCCCTACACCGCCAGCCTCTACAACGGCCTGTCCCGCCTTTTCGGCATGGCCTTTGACATTGACTACTCCGTGTGCGTGATCGTCATGGCGGTGCTCACCGGCATCTACGTCATCGCCGGCGGCTACATGGCCACCGCAATAAATGACTTCATCCAGGGCATCATCATGATTTTCGGCATCATCGCCGTGATCCTCGCCGTGCTCAAGAGCCAGGGCGGCTTCATGGCGGCGCTGGACGGCCTTGGCCGCGTAAGCGACCCGGCCACCTCCGCCACCCCCGGCGTGTTCGCCTCCTTCTTCGGCCCGGACCCCATCAACCTGCTCGGCGTGGTCATCCTGACCTCCCTGGGCACCTGGGGCCTGCCGCAGATGGTGCAGAAGTTCTACGCCATCAAGAGCGAGTCCGCCATCAACAAGGGCATGATAATCTCCACCTTCTTCGCGGTCATTGTCTCCGGCGGCTGCTACTTCCTCGGCGGCTTCGGGCGCCTGTTCTCCGACAAAATTGACATCGCCGCCAACGGCTACGACTCCGTGATTCCCACCATGCTCTCCGGCCTGCCCACGGTCCTCATCGCCGTGGTGGTCATCCTGGTGCTCTCCGCGTCCATGTCGACCCTGTCCTCCCTTGTTTTGGCCTCCAGCTCGACCTTGACACTGGACTTCATTAAGGGTACTATAATAAAAGAAGACGAAATGGACGAAAAGCGCCAGGTGCTCATGATGCGCGCGCTGGTCGTGGTGTTCATCGCCATCTCCGTGGTTCTGGCTCTGATACAGTACAAATCCAGCGTCACCTTCATCGCCCAGCTCATGGGCGTATCCTGGGGCGCGCTCGCCGGAGCGTTCCTGGCCCCCTTCCTGTACGGCCTGTACTGGAAGCGCGCCACCAAGGCCGCCTGCTGGGTCAGCTTCCTGTTCTCCACTGTTGTGATGCTGGCAAACATCTTCGTGCGCTCCAGCTTCCCCGCGCTGCTTCAGTCCCCCATCAACGCCGGCGCGTTCTGCATGCTCGCCGGGCTGGTGATCGTCCCCATAGTCAGCCTCTTCACCGCCGCCCCCACGAAATCGCAGCTGGATGACATCTTCTCCTGCTACGAGCGCACGGTGACAGTCTCGGTGAAGGACTCCATCGGCGATAATTAACTACAGGAGGAATCTGCCCATGAAAAAGCTTATGCTGGGCAACGAGGCCGTCGCCCGCGGCCTGTACGAGGCCGGCTGCGCCTTTGTCTCCAGCTATCCCGGCACCCCCAGCACGGAAATAACCGAGTACGCGGCAAAGTACCCGGAGATCTACGCCGAGTGGGCCCCCAACGAAAAGGTCGCGCTGGAAGCCGCCTACGGCGCGTCGCTGGCCGGACGCCGCAGCTTCTGCGCCATGAAGCACGTCGGATTGAACGTCGCCGCCGACCCGCTTTTCACCCTCTCATACACGGGCGTGAGCGGCGGTCTGGTCATCGCCGTGGCCGACGACCCGGGAATGCACTCGTCCCAGAACGAGCAGGACTCCCGCCACTACGCAAAGGCCGCTAAGCTGCCCATGCTTGAGCCGAGTGACAGCGCCGAGGCCCTGGCCTTCGCCAGGCTTGCCTACGAGCTGTCCGAGCGCTTTGATACCCCGGTATTTCTGAAAATGTGCACCCGCATCGCCCACTCTCAAAGCGTGGTGGAGACCGGCGAGCGCTTTGAGCCGGCGCAGATCCCCTATGTCAAGGACGCGGCCAAGCGCCTGATGACCCCCGCCAACGCCAAGCGCCGCCACATCGCCGTGGAGCAGCGCCAGCGCGCGCTGTGTGAGTGGGCGGAGACGGCGGAGATAAACCGCGTCGAGCCGGGCCGCGACCATAAGATGGGCATCATCACCTCCTCGACAAGCTACCAGTACGTCAAGGAGGCCTGCGGCGATACATACCCCGTGCTCAAGCTGGGCATGGTCTGGCCCCTGCCGGAGAAGAAAATCATCGACTTCGCCAAGAGCGTCAGCCTGCTGGTCGTGGTCGAGGAGCTTGATGGCTTCATTGAAGACCACTGCCGCAGTCTCGGCCTTGCCTGCGCGGGCAAGTCAAATTTCTCCTGCCTGGACGAGCTCAGCCAGAACCATGTCGCCGAACAGCTCACCCATGTAAAGCGTTCCGGCGTAACGCTGGACGAGCCTCTCCCGGCCCGCCCCCCGGTGCTGTGCGCGGGCTGCCCCCACCGCGGGCTGTTCTACACTCTGGCGAAAAACAAGCTAACCGTAATGGGCGACATCGGCTGCTATACCCTCGGCGCGGCTCCCCCGCTCGGCGCGATGGACGGCAACCTGTGCATGGGCGCGTCCGTCTCCGGCCTCCACGGCTTCAATAAGGCAGGCGGCGGCGAAGGCAGCAGCAAATCCGTCGCGGTAATCGGCGACTCCACCTTCATCCACTCCGGCGTCACGGGCCTTATCAACGTGGCCTATAACGGATCCGGCTCTACCGTGATAATCTTGGACAACTCCATCACCGGTATGACCGGGCACCAGCACAACCCCACCACCGGCTATAACCTCAAGGGCGACCCCGCCGCTAAAATCGACCTCGAAGCCCTCTGCCGCGCCGTGGGCATACAGCGTGTGCGCGTGGTCGACCCCTACGACCTCGCCGAGTGCGAGCGCGCGGTAAAGGAAGAGCTCGCCGCGCCGGAGGCCTCGGTGATAATCGCCCGCCGCCCCTGCGCCCTGCTGAAATACGTCAGGCACCCCGGCCCGATAAGCGTCGACGCGGACAAATGCGTCGGCTGTAAGTCCTGCATGAAAATCGGCTGTCCAGCCATCAGCGTCGCGGGCGGCAGGGCCAAAATTGACAGCACCCTCTGCGTCGGCTGCGGCGTGTGCGCGCAGCTGTGCAAGTTCGGCGCGCTCGACGGGAAAAAGGAGGCGTAAGCATGGAGACAAAAAACATCATGATAGTCGGCATCGGCGGCCAGGGCACGCTCCTTGCCAGCAAGCTTCTCGGCGGAATACTCCTCTCCCGGGGCTATGATGTCAAGGTCAGCGAGGTCCACGGCATGAGCCAGCGCGGCGGCAGCGTGGTCACCTATGTGCGCTACGGCGAGCGGGTCTACTCCCCCGTGATCGACAGGGGCCAGGCCGACCTCATAGTCTCCTTCGAGCTGCTCGAGGCCGCCCGCTGGATCGAGTATTTAAATCCCGGCGGACGCGTCATCACCAACACCCAGCAGGTCGATCCCATGCCGGTAATCACCGGCGCGGCGGCGTACCCGGAAAATCTCGTCGAAAAAGTCCGCGCCCTCGGCATCGACCTGGACGCCGTCGACGCGCTGAGCCTCGCCGAACGCTCGGGCAGCAGCAAGGCGGTCAACATCGTCCTCATGGGCCGCGTCTCGAAATGGTTCGACTTCTCCGAGCAGGACTGGCTCGACGCCATAAAGCAGAGCGTCCCCCCGAAATTCCTGGACATGAACCTCCGCGCCTTCACCCTCGGCAGAAACGCCTGAAAAAACCGCAGCCCCGTGAATTACCTAAAAAATTTCACGGGGCTGTTCTTTGTTCAAAACCCCAAATTTCCCAGGCAAAAATGTAAAAATCAGAGAAAATTCAGCATTCCGCAAAAAAATATTGACTTCATGCACAAAATCAAGTACCATATCCAATGGCAGTTTATAGCACATTACCCAAATTCAAGGAGGATGAAAATATGAGAAATCTTGACAAATACAAGGGCGTAATTCCCGCGTTCTACGCCTGCTACGACGAAGCGGGCGAGATCAGCCCCGCCGGAGTGCGCGCGCTGACGCGCTATTTCATCGAAAAGGGCGTCAAGGGCGTGTACGTCAACGGCTCATCCGGCGAGTGCATCTACCAGAGCGTAGCCGACCGCAAGCTCGTGCTTGAAAACGTCATGGAGGAAGCCCGCGGCAAGCTGACCGTCATCGCCCACGTCGCCTGCAACAACACCCGCGACAGCGCCGAGCTCGCCCGCCACGCCGAGAGCCTTGGCGTAGACGCCATCGCCGCCATCCCGCCGATTTACTTCCGCCTGCCCCCCTACGCCATCGCCAAATACTGGAACGACATCAGCGCCGCCGCCCCCAACACGGATTTTGTGATTTACAACATCCCTCAGCTCGCCGGCGTGGCTCTGACTCTTCCGCTGTTTGAGGAAATGCGCAAGAACCCCCGCGTCATCGGCGTGAAAAACTCCTCCATGCCCGTGCAGGACATCCAGATGTTCAGGCAGGAGGCCGGCGGGGATTATATAATCTTCAACGGCCCCGACGAGCAGTTCATCAGCGGCCGCGTGATCGGCGCCGACGGCGGCATCGGCGGCACCTACGGCGCAATGCCGGAGCTGTTCCTGAAGATGGACGAATACGTCCGCGCCGGGCAGCTTGATAAAGCCATGGAAATCCAGTACGACGTCGACGCCATCATCTACAAAATGTGCTCGACCCACGGCAACATGTACGCTGTAATCAAGGCCATTCTCAAGCAGAACGAGGGTCTCGACCTCGGCGGCGTGCGCGACCCCCTCCCCGCCCTCATCGACAGCGACCGGCCCATAATAGACGAAGCCGCCGCGATGATCCGCGCCGCGAAAGCGAAATATCTCTAATACTAATTTCAAATTAAATTCTTTAATTTGAAATTCCGCGTGCTGCGCAC
>JAMPGF010000030.1 GCA_023664105.1 Butyricicoccus sp.
AAGCAAGCGCCCCAGCGACAGGCCCGTTATGCGCCAGAACCGCGCCGTGAGCACAAGCTCCAGCGTCCGCCGCGCCACCGACGCGGGCGCGGGCAGAAGCAGCGCGCTGCCTGCACGCAGGGCCAGAAGCTCCCACACAAGCAGCCAGAACACAAGCACTGTTAAGTTTTTCCCGACTGCCTTGAGAAGCCTCATTTCCTGCCCCCGTGTCCCGCGCCAAAGGGCGCGGGTTTTTATCCGATGTAATACTAATTCTCGATTGAAAGATCAATCGAGAATTCCGCGTGCTACGCACGCTCGCGCCGCGCAAAGCGCGTCGCGCCGTCTCATTAAAACCCTGACGCGCCTGCGGCGCTATAAAAAGCTCTTTGAGCTTTTTATCAGGGTTTAGTATAATAGAAATCCTCGCCCGGCACCGCTCCGCCGATGGACTCCGGGGCTGTTTCGAGCATGATATCAAGGAAGGTGCCCATTTGCGCGGCCATGTCCGCTCCGCTGACGAAGCAGACGTTGCAGTTGGGCACGGCCTTCTTCGCCACGGCGCCGTTGGTGAACACGCCCGTGGACTCTATTATATCCCCGATGTCGTCGGCGCCGGAGCTGAGATAGGCGATGGACTGCGCGTACTCGTCCAGAAATGCCGCGACCTCGGCCGGGTGCTCCGCGGCAAAGTCCGCACGCACGGCCACGCAGCCCTGCACCAGGCTGTCAGCCACGGGCGCGACGGCGTTCCACTCCGCGGTCAGGTCCAGCGCGGTGACCAGCTTGCCGTTGGCGCTTTCGGCGATGGTGACCATGGGCTCGGGCAGCACGGCGATGTCCACCTCGCCGGCGGCGAGGGCGGTGCGCAGGTCGGCGGGCTGGGCGTAGCTGTTGTCAATGGTCACGTCCCCGAGGCCGTTGGCCTGGCAGATGTATTTGAAGATGAAGCTGGGGTTCTGCGCCGGGGCGTAAACGGTCTTGCCGGAGAGGTCTGCCATGGAAGAAATACTCTCCGCCTCGCCGTTGACCACGACGTAGAGCACGCCCAGGGTGTTGAGCGCCAGCAGCTGTACCTTGCCCCCGGTCTTGTTGTACAGCGCCGCGGCGGCGTTGGTGGGCAGGGCGGCAATGTCCGCGCTGCCGCTTATAAGCGCGGCGGTGACGTTGGAGGCGTCGGACTCGACCTGGAAGCTGTAGTTGAGCGCGGCGGCGCCGTTTTCGGCCTCGCTCATGAGCTTTGCCATGCCGAAGCCGGTGGCGCCGTTGAGTACCATCACGTTCATGGGCAGCTCGCTGTCGGGCACGGGCGGAAGCCCCGGCGATGCGGACTGGATGTCCGTGCCGGAGGCGGGGATCGGGATGTAGATGTCCGTGCTGGTGGAGGGCAGGTCAGAGTAAACTATGTCGCTGCCGCTTGCCGGGGGTTCTTCTTCTCTGCCGCCGCCGCAGGCCGTCAGGCCCAGGGCGAGGCAGAGCATGAGAAGGATGGATATTATCTTTGTGTATTTTTTCATGCTTGTCACCTCAGAGTTCTTTCTTTCCGTCAGTCCGACAGGGGCATTATAGCCTGAGTGCCGAAAAATATCAAGGGCGTTTGGCTATATTGAATAAAAAACCTGCGCACCGCAGCCAGCACGCAGGTTTTTTATCAGCCGGGGGACTCGCCCTCAGGCGCTTCCTCCTCCGCGGGTGGAGCATGGTTGAACTCGGCGGCGATGACATCCGCCAGAGGCATCACCGTGTCACGGTACGCGCCGTCGAGGTAGGAGATGTTTATGGCGAGATTCAGATTCTCGCCGTAGACATAGGACGCCGCCGTAATTCCGATGACCTCGCCGTACTTTGTTATCAGCGCGCCGCCGCTGCTGCCCCTTGAAATCGCGGCGCTGAAGAGGATGAAGTTTGTATCGTCCTCGACGCGCAGCGGGTTGCAGATAAGCCCCTGCGTTATCGTGTTCTGGATGCCCAGGGGGCTGCCGAAGGCGTAGACCGTGGCCCCGCCGACGTTGGTTTTCGCGTCGCCTATGTCGAGGCAGGAGAACTCGCCGCCGTCCGGGTCGACCTTTATCAGCGCCCAGTCGTTGAGTGAGCTGTAGTCATACACGCCCTCGAGCTTGTACTCCTTGTCCGAGCCGGGCAGGAGGACGCGCGCGCCCACGCCGTTTGCCAGCACATGCCAGCAGGTCACGGCGGTGCCGTCGCTGTCGATGAAAAAGCCGCTTCCGTTGGCCGCGCGCTCGCCCTTTTCGTCGAGCATCTCAATGTAAAACACCGAGCTGGAGCATTTCGCGAAAATCTCCTCGCCGGAGAGCGCGTCCTTCTCCGGGGCGGTCAGGGTCAGGGTCAGGCGCTGGGACTCCACGGTCATGCGCCCGGCCACGGCGGCGGCCTCGGCGCGGGTGATGCCTGTCTGGGGCAGGAAGCTGCCGTCGGCGCCGCTGCCGGCGAGTATCCCGGCACGGTACAGGCGGTAGACCGCCCCGGCATAGCTTCTGGCGTAGGGCACGTCGGGGATTGAGCCGTTTTCCACGGTGTTTATCGCCGGCAGAAGCTCCCCCGGCAGGGCCCGGACGAGTATGGAGGCGAAGTCGGCCCTCGTGACGGGCGCGTCGTAGTCGTCGTACTTCCGGGTGATTATTTTGTTTTCCTCAGCGTATTCAACGTAGGACTTATACCAGGGATCGCCGGCGTCAAAATCCGTGTGCGCGCGGGAGTACAGGCTGTGTATCCGCGCCGCCAGCGCGATCGCCTCGGCGCGCGTCACGCTGCCGTAGGGGCTGAAGGTTCCCGGCGCGGTGCCGTTCATAAGGCCCATGCGGTAGACGGACTTCACACTGTCGTAAAACCAGTCGCCGGAATTGATGTCGCCGAAGGTGCCGTCGCTCCATTGGTTGAGGGCGAGGAAGTGGGAGAAGCGCCCGCCGTCCGCCATTGCAGTGCCGGACAGGGAGAAGACGAGCAGGACGCAAAGGAAAAGGGAAATAATGCGTTTCATTGCCAACCTCTTTTTCTCACGAAAGCCCCCGCGCCGCGGGGGCTTTCGTACTTTTTAATAAGTAAGGAATCTGTGGAGCATCACCGCGACCTGGGCCCTGGTGGCGTTGCCGCCGGGGCTGAGGAGCAGCTCGGAGGTGCCGCTGTTGCTGGTGATGTAGCCGTGCTGTACGGCCCAGCACAAGGGCTCTATGGCGTACTGGCTGACGGAGGACTTGTCGGCGTAGCCGTTGAGCGTGTCGGTGACGGCGACGTTTTCGCCATTATACTTCGCGTAGCGGTGCAGGAAGGTGGCGACCTGCTCGCGGTTTACGTCGCGGTCGGGGCTGAAAGTGGTCGCCGAGGTGCCGGTGACGATGCCGCTGCCTGATGCCCAGATGACCGCGTCGTAGTAATACGTTCCGGCGGCAACATCGGTGAAGGGGCAGCTGCCGCTGACCTTGGGGGAACCGGCGGAGCGGTAGAGTATGGTCACGAGCATGGCGCGCGTCATGGTGTTGTCGGGGGAGAAGGTGTCTGTGCCGGTGCCGTTTACAAGGCCCCATTTGTAGGCGAAGTCAATGGCGTCCGAGGCCCACGCGCCGGAGCCGGAGGAGGAGACATCCTTGAAGTGGGCGGAGCCCTTCCTGCTGGTCACCGCGATGGTCAAAACTCCGTTTTGAGCCTTTCCGGCTTCGGTGACGGCGGTATAATTTATCTCCACGTTGCCGGAAAAACCGGCCTTGGGGATGTAGGACAGCGAGCTGAGGGGGTAGGAGCCGTCAGTGGATTTGCTGGTGTACAGCCTCACGGAGCTGTCCAGGGGGACGCCGCGCCCTTTGGCGTAGCCCAGCATCAGCTCGCCGGAGTTCGGCTGGGTGAAGGTGACATAGGCCACGGGGTCAGAATCGCTGCTGGAATAGAAGTCGGAGGCCTTGAAGGTGTAGCCGTCCGAGCCGCAGGAGATTGTCGCGCCCTGCTGCCTGCCGTAGACGAAGCTGATGCTGCCGACATACATGGGATCGCCGTTTGTGCTTCTGGCGAGATAGCGCACGCTGACGTTGCCGGAGCTGGTGTTGGCGGGCACGTAGGTCAGATCACTGACGCTGTCGTAGGAGCTGCTGGAGTTGACGTAGAACTTATAGTCGTCATAATTGCTGCCGGTGAGCCTGGTGCCGGGCTTGCTGGCGCTGGTGTAGTTGTAGTACAGGGTGCCCTTGGAGGGGATCTCGAGCAGCTCGATGTAATATCTGCCGCTTGATGTCGAGCTCAGAGACATGGCGCTTTCATGCACGGCGGAAAATTCGCTTTCCTTCAGCGTCACGGCGGAGCCGTACTTCACGTCGCGGGTGACGCCCTTGACGCTGCTTTTGGTTACGAAGATGAAGAAGCTGCCGCTGACCTTGGTGCTGTAGGCGGAAGAGCTCGTGCCGCCGTAGCAGGTGAAGTCAACGGAGACATAGCCGGTGGAGCTTGGCGCGGTGTATTTCACGTTGTCGAGGTATTTCGGGCTGCTGCCGGTGGAGCCGGTGAAGCCCTCGGTAAAATACTTCACATCGTTTCCGGGCGCAAAGGACGAGCTGCTGTGCTTAAAGCTGCCGTAGCTGCGGCTGGCGTCGTCAAAGGTGACGTAGGCCAGCTTGTAATTTGTGCCCTTCTGCTGGCGGAACCAGCTTTCAAAGACGTTCTCGCTCAGGGAGACGGTGCTGCCGGTGCTGGTGTTGAAATAGATGTCCATCTCGCTGTCGCTGTCGCTGGGGACGACGATTTTCAGCGTGCCGTCGAGCATCTTCTTACCGTCTGAGCCGTAGGCGGTGAAGCTGCGGACATAGGTGCCGGACTTTTCGGGCACGAAGTACAGGTCGCTGACGGAATTGGCCGCGCTGGCGGAGCGTTTGTACTGGGTGGAGGTATTTAATTTTGTCTCGTCGGAGTCGGCGTAGAGCGTGCCGACGTTGCTGCCGGAGACGATGGAGCCGAACCTGATGTAGCTGTAGGTGCCGGCTTCGTCCTTGATCATTTCGTCTATTGCTGTGGCGGCGGAGGCTTTGTCCTTCTTTGTCCTGGAAGAGAAGGTGTAGCTGCCGTCGTCGTCGAGCGTGACGGTGACCGTGGTGTCGTTTGTGACGCCGACCACGATCATCAGGCTGCCGGAGCACAGCTGTTCTCCGTCGGCGTCATAGGCGGTGTAGGGTATGGAATATGTACCCTCATTCTTGGGGACAAAATAGAGATTTCCTATGTAGTACGTGCCGCTTTTGTAGGTGTATTTTGCGGTGGTGCTGAGGCTTTTTTCGGAGGAGCTGGCGTAAAGCGTACCGACTTTTTTGCTGGATGAGCTGACGCTGCCGAACTTGATATGGCTGTAGGTCTGACCGCTGGCGCCGCTTATGGCAGTGCTGATAAGCGATGTGCCCTTGGTCTTTTCCAGATTGGAGGCTGTGGAGAAGGTGTATGCCTTGGAGTCGTCGCTGAGCGATACGGTTATGTCCGCCGCCGCTTCCTTGACGGTGATGGTGATTTTGCCGGTGATGGAGTTAGTGCTGTCCTTTTCCGTGAGCGTATAGCTCAGCTCATATTTGCCCGTGCCGCTGGGCTTGAAGTAGAAGCTCTTGAGCTTGGAAAGCGTGCAGGGGTTATTTGCGGCAATGGCTTTTGCGCTGGAAGACGAGGACTCGTACAGCGTGCCGACGCCGCTGCTGCCGAGGGGGGAGGAGAAAACTATTTCAGCGTTGTTGGTGGGATCATTGTTATATTGGCCCTTGTACCTGCTTTTCAGAGTGGTGAATATGTCGCTGAATGACAGGTTCTTGCTTTTTGTGGTGCTGGCGGTTATGTCGCTGACGCTCTTGCTGCTGGCGGGGGAAACTGTTACTTCGACCCTTGCGGACACGCCGCCGCAGGAGGCGGTTATTGCGGCTGTTCCCTCTTTTTTGGCGCTGACAACGCCACCGGCACTGACCGTGGCGACGCTTTCGTCGCTCGATGTCCAAGTGATGTTTTCGCTGGACGCGCCTGCCGGGTCAAGCTTGGCGCTGAGCGTTACATCATTATCGCCGACGGACATGGACAGGGTGTATTTGCCGCTGCTGTTCACTATTCCGCTGCCGCTGATTACAAGAGCGGCAGTGGGTGTCTCGGGCGGCACCTCGGGCGCGGTAACGGTGATACTGAAGGTGGGATTCTTGCCGAGCTTGGCGAGTTCGGGATCTTCAGGCGTTGCTGTTATGATCGCATCGCCGGCGCTGACGGCCGTGACAAGGCCCGAGGGGCTGACAGTGGCGATCTCATTGTTGTCGGAGGACCATGTCGCGGCGATTTTTTTCTCTGTTTCGTCTTCGTATATGGCGTAAGCATTAAGCTGGATTTCGTCATTTACCTTAACTTTATTTGAGCCATCCGTTTTGATTACGATGTTTTTTACGGGCTTTGCCTGAACCGTTACGGAGCAGGCCGCCGGGATGCCTTCGCGGTCTGTAAGCTTCGCGGTTATTACAGCGCTGCCTGGGGATACTGCGGTTACAAGGCCGCCACTGACGGTGGCTACGCCGGTGTCACTGCTTTCCCAGGATACTGTTCCGTTATAATTATCCGTTGTGGCTGTAAGATTGTCGGAGTCGCCGACATAAAGCTCGAGCTCGTTCTTGCTGAGCGTTATCGTTGGCTCGCTGGCGGGCGGGTCTTGCGGTGTAACGGGATTGTCCGGATTGACCGGATCCGGCTCCTCCGCGGCCGCGCTGACAGCCAGCCCGGCGCACATAACAAGCGCCAGAAGCAGGCAAAGCAAACGTTTCATCGTGTTTTTCATACTTGTCCCCCCATGAATCTGATAAAATTTACGATAAAATAATTTCATGCGCCGTAAAGCGCGGATTTGTGAGTGACTCACATTGTAGCACACTTTACATAACACTTCCATCATATTTGCATATTTTTAAAAAATTTTTATAATTTGCCGAAAAAGTCGACAGTTTTCCCCAGCAATAGCCCTGCCTTCCGAAGTTAAATCTGATTGACATCATTGGAAAAGCGTAGTAAAATTACCATGGCTTTCCGTGCGAAACGGTTTTTTCGTTTTCGCCCGCAAGGCCCGTGGAAACGCGAATAATATGTATTTTTTTGGAGGTAAATAATCATGATATTTGAAGCAATAGCCGAACTGATAGCGGAGAGAAACGACTGCGACGTGTCCGAGATAACGATGGATTCCAGCTTCCGCGACCTGGGGATCGATTCCCTTGATACCGTGGAGATGCTCATGAACCTTGAAGACAAGCTGGGCAAGGAGATCGAGCTTGAGCAGCCCGTGGAGACGGTGGGCGACCTGGTCCGCTACATCGAGGACAGGCTCTGAGCATGATCAGGTCAGAGCTTTGCCGGGTACTCGGCATCGAGTACCCGGTGCTCCAGGGCGGGATGGCCTGGGTGGCCGACGGCGCTCTCGCCGCGGCGGTGTCCAACGGCGGAGGCCTTGGCATAATCGCGGCCGGCAGCTCCGGCCCCGGCCCTGTCCGCGAGCAGATTAAAATCGCCCGTGAGCTTACCGACAAGCCCTTCGGCGTGAATATAATGCTCATGAGCCCCCACGCCGACGGGATCGCCGCGCTGGTGGCCGAGGAAAAGGTGCCCGTCGTCACCACCGGCGCGGGCAACCCCGCCAAGTACATGGACAGCTGGAAAGCCGCCGGCATCAAGGCCGTCCCCGTGGTTGCCAGCGTCGCCATGGCGAAGCTGATGACCCGCGTGGGCGCCAGCGCCATAATCGCCGAGGGCGGCGAGAGCGGCGGCCACGTCGGCGAACTGACCACCATGGTGCTTGTGCCCCAGGTCTGCGACGTGACCGGCCTGCCCGTCATTGCCGCCGGAGGCATAGCCGACGGGCGCGGCGTCGCCGCGGCCTTCATGCTGGGCGCCTGCGGCGTGCAGATGGGCACGCGGTTCCTGTGCGCGGAGGAGTGCTCCGTTCACCCGACGTACAAGGAGCACGTACTCAAGGCCAACGACCTTGCAACGATGGTAACCGGCAAGCGCAGCGGCCACGCCCTGCGCAGCCTGAGGACGCAATACGCCCGCGAGTACTCCAAGGCCGAGTACGGCGGGGCCAGCGACGCAGAGCTTGCCGCCATGGCGAAGGGCGTTTTCCGCCTCGCCGTGGAGGAGGGCGATCTCAAGCGCGGCTGCTTTCTGTGCGGGCAGATCGCGGGCATGGTGAAAAAGATACAGCCCGCCGCTGAAATAGTGCGCGAGGTTATGGCCGAGGCCGAGCCTCTGCTGAAGGGAGCGGGCAAATGGGTAGAATAGCTTTTGTGTTTTCCGGCCAGGGCGCGCAGTATCCCGGCATGGGCCGGGAGCTTTGTGAAGCCGTGCCGGAAGCGGCGGAGGTTTTCCGCCGCCTGGACGGGCTGCGCCCCGGAACCAGCGGGCAGTGCTTTGACGGCACGGCCCAGGAGCTGGCGCAAACGGTGAATACCCAGCCGTGCATGTTCGCCGTGGAGCTTGCCGCCGCCGCCGCGCTGACGGCGCGGGGCGTGCGCTGTGACATGGCCGCGGGCTTTTCTCTGGGCGAAATCGCGGCCCTGGCCTTCACGGGCGCGGCGAGCCTTGAGGAAGGCTTCCGCCTCGTCTGCCGCCGGGGCGTGCTGATGCACGCCGACGCGCAGAAATACGACAGCGGCATGGCGGCGGTTCTGAAGCTGAGCGCTGAGGAGACCGAGCGCCTGTGCGCGAAATATGAGCACGTCTGGCCCGTGAACTACAACTGCCCGGGCCAAATCTCCGTAGCCGGGCTCAAGGACGAGCTGCCGTTCCTGTACGCGGACATAAAGGCCGCGGGCGGACGCGCCCTGCCGCTGAAGGTCGCCGGCGCGTTCCACTCGCCCCTGATGAGCGGCGCGGCTGAGGCTTTCGGCGAAATCGTGCGCGCGGCAAACCTGAAAGCGCCGGAGATAACCCTTTACTCCGACTACACCGCAGAGCCCTACGGCGATAATTTCACCGAGCTGCTCTCAAAGCAGATCTGCTCCCCCGTGCGCTGGGAGACGATAATCCGCCGCATGGCGGAGGCCGGAGCTGACACGTTCATCGAGCTCGGCCCCGGCAAGACCCTGTGCGGCCTGATCAGCAAGACCCTCGGCGGCGCCGCGCGCGTGTTCCATGTCGAGGACGCCGCCAGCCTTGACGAAACGGTCAGGGGGGTGCTGGAATGCTGAAGGGCAAAACAGCCGTCGTGACCGGCGGCTCCCGCGGCATTGGCGCGGCGATATGCGAAAAGCTGGCGTATCTCGGCGCGGACGTTGCGGTGATATACGCCGGAAATGAGGCCGCGGCGCAGGCTGTGTGCGACAAATGCGCGGCTGAGCATGGCGTGAGGGCGCTTGCCTACCGCTGCGACGTGTCGGATTTTGAAGCGTCAAAGGAGACCGTCGCGCGGATAAAAGCCGACTTCGGCGGCGTGGACATCCTCGTCAACAACGCGGGCATAAACCGCGACGGACTCATCGCGCGCATGAAGGAGTCGGACTTCGACGACGTGGTAAACACGAACCTCAAGGGCGCGTTTAATATGATACGCCACTGCTCGGGGCTCTTCATCCGCGCCCGGGCGGGCAAGATAATCAACATCAGCTCCGTAGCCGGAATAATGGGCAACGCGGGCCAGGCCAACTACGCCGCCAGCAAGGCGGGGCTCATCGGCCTGACCAAATCCGTGGCCCGCGAGCTGGCCGGCCGGGGTGTGACCTGCAACGCCATAGCCCCCGGCTTCATAGCCACAGACATGACAGCGGGCTTTGACGAAAATAACGCGCTCGTCGCGTCCATACCTCTCGGGCGCATGGGCACGCCGGGTGACGTGGCGGAGCTTGCCGCCTTCCTCGCGGGAAGCGGCTCGGACTACATAACGGGAGAGGTTTTCCGCGTCGACGGCGGAATAGCAATGTGATTTTGCGCAAAGGAAAATACTTATGGACGAAAATAACATCCGAAAATACGCAGCGCTCATGCAGGAGCTGGGCCTGACGGGCCTGGAGATAAAGGAAAACGGCTGCGAGCTGCGCCTTGAGCGCATGGACACCGCCGCCGCTCCCGTTGCGGTGACGGTGCCCGTGGCAATGCCCGTTCCCGAGACCGCCGCCCCCCCGCCGGAGCACGTTCCGGCTGACTGCATTGAAATAACCTCCCCCATGGTCGGTGTGTTTTACAGCGCTCCGGCGGAGAACGCCCAGCCCTTTGTCAGCGTGGGGGACACAGTGAAAAAAGGCGACGTGCTTTGCATAATCGAGGCGATGAAGCTCATGAACGAGATCGTCAGCGAGTATGACGGCGTCGTCGAGGAAATCTGCGCCGTGAACAGCCAGGTGGTGGACTTCGGCCACCCGCTTTTCCGGCTGAGAAAGTGAGGGGTGCCCATGAATCAGGAGCAGCTCAAGCAGATCCTGCCCCACAGGAACAGTATGCTTCTTCTGGACGAGGCGGAGCAGGCCGACGGCGTGGCCCGCGGGCGTTACCGTGTCCGCGGGGACGAGTGGTTTCTGGACGGGCACTTCCCCGGAAACCCCATTGTCCCCGGCGTGGTGCTGTGCGAGATGCTCGCGCAGTCGGTCTGCGTGCTGCTCGCCGGGGAGATGAAGCCCGGCGCGACGCCCATGTACACGGGCCTGGACAAGGCGCGCTTCAAATCCCCCGTGCGTCCGGGAGACACCTTTGAAACCGAGTGCCGCATAACGCGCGCCAGGCCGCCGTTTTACTTTGCCGAGGGCAAGGGCACGGTGGACGGAAGGCTGTGCGTAAAGGCGGAGTTTTCGTTTGCGCTGATTGGAGAATGAGCGGTGTTTTCTAAAATTCTGATTGCAAACCGCGGCGAGATCGCCGTGCGGGTGATCCGCGCGTGCAAGGAGATGGGCATCTCAACCGTCGCGGTCTACTCCAAGCCCGACGCGGACGCGCTCCACGTCGCCCTCGCCGACGAGAGCTACTGCATCGGCGGCAACGACGCGGCCGACAGCTACTTAAACGAGGAGCGCATCATAAGCGCCGCGCTGGTCTCCGGGGCCCAGGCGATACACCCGGGCTACGGCTTTTTGTCGGAGAATACGCGCTTTGCCGACTCCTGCGTGAAAAACGGCGTGGCCTTCATCGGCCCCAGCGCGGAGAATATGAGACGCCTCGGCGACAAGGCCGGGGCGAAGAAAATAATGTCGGAGGCCGGGCTTCCGGTCATCCCCGGCTGCCTGGGCATCAACTCGCTGGACGCCGCCCTCCGCGCCGCGGAGGAGATCGGCTACCCCGTGATGCTCAAGGCCTGCATGGGCGGCGGCGGGCGCGGCATCCGGCTTGTCAACGACCCCGAGCTTATGGAAAGCGCCTATCTCGCCGCCAGAAGCGAGAGCGAGGCCGCCTTTGGCGACGGCTCGGTCTACATGGAAAAATACATCCACCCCGCCCGCCATATCGAGGTGCAGCTGCTTGCCGACGAGTTCGGCAGCGCCGTCTGCCTTGGCGAGCGCGACTGCTCTGTCCAGCGCCGCAACCAGAAGCTCATCGAGGAGGCCCCGTCCCCGGCCCTGAACGATGCGCAGCGGCGCGAGCTTTACGCGAAATGCGTCGCGGCGGTGAAGAAAATCGGCTACACAGGCGTGGGCACCATGGAGTTTCTCTACTCGGACGGGCAGTTTTATTTCATGGAGATGAACGTGCGCCTGCAGGTCGAGCACACGGTCACGGAGTCGCTGACGGGCATGGACATAGTAAAATGGCAGATACGCGCCGCGGCGGGAGTGGAGCTCAACTTCACGCAAGAGGACGTGACCATGGCGGGCACGGCGATAGAGTGCCGCATAAACGCCCGCGCGCCGGGAAAGGTGAACTTTATGCACGTTCCCGGCGGCCCTTTCGTGCGCTTTGACACATATTTGCTGACCGGCTCGGAGGTCACGCCATACTACGACCCGCTGGTGGGCAAGCTCATCGTCTGCGCCAGCCTCCGCGAGGAGGCGCTGCGCAAGATGAAGGCCGCGCTGTGCGAGCTGGTCATCGACGGCGTGCCCAACAACATCGAGGAGCAGCTCGGCATAGTCGGCGGGCGCGAGTTTATGGACGGGAGCTACGACCTGTCCCTCTTAAATAAGTGAGGTGACGGCGATGCCGTTTATTGATTTTTTCAACTTCCAACCTAAAAACGAGCTGGAAAAGGGCGGCAGGCAGTCCGCGCCCATAGCGCAGGACGACAACGAGCCTGCAAAGACCTGCCCCAACTGCCACCGGCAGATACCCCTCAGCCAGCTCTGGGGCAACGACCACTGCTGCACCAACTGCAATTATCATTTCCGCATGAACTCCCGCCAGCGCGTGAGCTTCCTCACCGATAGCGGCAGCTTCGCGGAGATGTACGCCGGGCTGCACGCGGACGATTTCCTCAGCTTTCCCGGCTACCCGAAGAAGCTGGAGACCACGCGAAACGCCTCCCGCGAGACGGAGGCGGTGATATGCGGCACGGCTAAAATCGACGGCTGGGACTGCTGCCTGTTCGTCATGGAGCCCTACTTCATGATGGGAAGCATGGGCGTGGCCGTGGGCGAAAAGATAACTCGCCTTTTCGAGTTCGCGACTGAAAACGCTTTGCCCGTCGTGGGCTGCACCGTCTCCGGCGGCGCGCGCATGCAGGAAGGGATGCTCTCGCTGATGCAGATGGCGAAGGTCAGCGGTGCTGTCAAGCGCCACAGCGACGCGGGGCTTTTGTATATAACCCTCATCACCGACCCCACCACCGGCGGCGTGACGGCGAGCTTCGCCATGGAAGGCGACGTCATCCTCGCCGAGCCGGGCGCAACAATAGGCTTTGCCGGCGCGCGGGTCATTGAGGAGACAACGAAAAAGAAGCTGCCCCAGGGCTTCCAGACCTCGGAATTTCTGCTCAGCCACGGCTTCGTGGACGCCATAGTGCCCCGCGCGCAGCAGCGAAGGACCGTCTCCTCGCTGCTCAAGCTTCACAGCGGAGGTGGAGAAAATGCCTGAAAACAGCGCCTATGACCGCGTGAAGGCGGCGCGCTCGAATACCCGCCCCACCGGCAAGGACTATATAAATTCGCTTGTTGACAACTTTCTCGAGCTGCACGGCGACCGCCGTTTCGGCGACGACCCGGCAATCGTGGCCGGCGTCGGCTGGCTCGGCGGCATCCCCGTGACGGCGATCGCCGTGGAAAAAGGCCGCGGCGCGCGCGACCGCATTGCGCGCAACTTCGGCGCGCCGAACCCGGAGGGCTACCGCAAGGCCCTGCGCCTGATGAAGCAGGCGGAGAAATTCCGCCGCCCGGTCGTCTGTTTTGTGGATACCTCTGGCGCCTACTGCGGAATCGAGGCTGAGGAGCGCGGCCAGGGCCAGGCCATCGCGGAAAACCTCATGGAAATGATGACGCTGAAAACCCCCGTCATATCCGTCCTCGTTGGCGAGGGCGGCAGCGGCGGCGCGCTTGCACTTGCCGTGGCGGACGAGGTGTGGATGCTGGAAAACTCCATATATTCGGTCATTTCGCCCGAGGGCTGCGCGAGCATACTCTGGAAGGACGCGGCGAAAGCCGCCGACGCGGCCCAGAGCCTGCGCCTCACGGCCCAGGACGCGCTGGAAATAGGGATAATTGAAAGAGTGCTGCCGGAAAACGAGCTTGGCAAGGAGGGCTTCTACACCGACCTTCGCGCGCAGCTTGTGGAGAAGCTTGAGGAGCTTGAATCTCTGCCGATCCCGGAGCTGGCGGAAAAGCGCTACAGGCGCTTCCGCGCTTTAGGCGAGCGGCAGCTTGCGGGAGAGTGAGAAAAATGCCTGAGAACATCCCGCCCTACATCCGCAGGGCGTATTATTACGAGACAGACAAAATGGCGATAGTCCATCACTCAAACTACATCCGCTGGTTTGAGGAAGCGCGTATTGACTTCATGCGCCGCGCGGGGCTCGACTGCGCCGCGCTGGAAAGCCGCGGCATCCTTATCCCCGTAACAGGCGTGGAGGCAAAATACAAATCCTCCGTCTTCTTCGACGAGGAAATCGAGGTACGCCCGCGCCTTATCTACTTCAACGGCGTGCGCGCCGCCTTCAGCTATGAGATACGCGCCCTGGAGCGAAATGTGCTGGCGGTGACGGGCGAGAGCTGGCATTGCTTTATCGACGAGCGCAGCCGCGCGCCAGTGAACATGAAAAAAGCCGAGCCGGAGTTTTACGCCCGGGCCATGGAGCTTGTCGAGGGCGGAAACCAACGCAAACGAAAGGATGCGAGCAAAAAATGAACCGCAGAGTAGTTATAACGGGCATGGGCCTCATCAGCCCCGTCGGCAACGACGTAGCCGCCGCCTGGGAAAATCTCAAATCCGGCAAATGCGGCATTGGTGAGATAACAAAATTCGACACCGGGCCCTTCAAGGTCAAAATCGCCGCCGAGGTGCGCGATTTTGACCCCCTGCAATACATGGACAAAATCGATGTCCAGCACAGCGACCCCTACACCCACATGGCCATGGCGGCGGTGTGCCAGGCGGTGGAGGACAGCGGCGTCATCGGCACCGCCGCGCCGGAGCGCGTCGGCGTATACCTCGGCACGGGCATCGGCGGCATAGGCACCTTCATGATCGAGCACACCAAGCTTCTGGAAAAGGGCCCCCGCCGCGTCTCGCCCTTTTTCATCCCCATGATGATAGCCAACATGGCCCCCGGCATGGTTGCCATCCGCTTCGGCTGCAAGAACGCGGCCCTGCCCGCCGTGACCGCCTGCGCCTCCGCTGGAAACGCCATAGGCGAGGCCCTTCGCGCCATCCGCCACGGCTACGCCGACGTGATGATAAGCGGCGGAGCCGAGGCCACAGTCAACGAGATCGCCCTTGCGGGCTTCACGAACATGAAGGCCCTGTCCATGACCAACGAGCCGCTGGCATCCTCCCTGCCCTTCGACGCGCGCCGCGGCGGCTTCGTAATGGGCGAGGGCGCGGGCGCGCTCATCCTCGAGGAATACGAGCATGCAAAAGCGCGCGGCGCGAAGATCTACGCGGAAATCTGCGGCTACGGCTCGACCAGCGACGCCTATCACATCACCGCGCCCCATCCCGAAGGCGAAGGCGGCGCCCGCGCCATAGCCGGCGCCGTTCGCGAGTCCGGCATTGACAGCGACCGCGTCTACATAAACGCCCACGGCACCGGCACCCCCATGAACGACAGGTGCGAGACCATGGCGATAAAAACGGCCCTCGGCGAGGAGCGGGCGAGAAAAGTGCTCATCAGCTCCACCAAGTCCATGACGGGCCACATGCTCGGAGCGGCGGGCGCGATGGAGGCGATAGTGTCTATCCTTGCCCTGCGCGAGGGGATAGCCCCGCCGACCATCGGCCTGACCGAGCCTGACCCCGAGTGCGACCTGGACTACGTCCCGCTCACGGCACGGCGCGCGGAGTTTGACCTTGCGCTGTCCACATCCTTGGGCTTCGGCGGGCATAATGCCTGCCTGGCCTTCAAAAAAGCGGAGGAATAAGCTATGGCAGCGAAAATCGTCATCACCGGCATGGGCGCCGTCACGCCGGTTGGGATCTGCGTGGAAAATTACTGGGACGCTCTGCTCCGCGGCGACTGCGGCGTCGGAGAGATCGACGGCACGGCGGAGCGGAAAATGCTTGTCACCCGCGCGGCCCAGGTCAAGGGCTTCAACTCCCGCGACTGGCTCAACTCCCGCCTCGCCGCCGACCTTGACCTGTTCATGCAGTACGCCTACGTCGCGGCGGAGCAGGCGCTGGCCGACAGCGGCCTGGAATCGCGAAGCTGGCGCTGCGGCGTGGTCATGGGCACGGCCCTGGCCGGCCTCGCCCTCGCCGGGCGCACCCAGCAGGAGTTTGCCGAGTCCGGCAAGCAGGTCACGCCGCGCTTCCTGTCCAGGTACATGGGCAACATTGCCGCGGCCCAGTTCGCCATCAGCCACGGCATAAAGGGCCCGAGCATGACCGTGAGCACGGCCTGCTCCTCCGGCGGGGACGCGCTGGTGCTTGCCTCGATGCTCCTTCGCTCCGGCGAGGCTGACTCCATCGTGGTCATGGCCGGCGAGTCTGCCATCAGCCCGCTTGTGATAAACGGCCTGTGCAAGGCCGGAGCCCTGTCCAAAAACGGCGAGAGCCGCCCCTTTGACCGGAACCGAAACGGCTTCGTTGTCGGCGAGGGCGGCGGCGCGCTCGTACTGGAGATTGAGCGCCACGCCGTAAAGCGCGGAGCGAAAATATATGCCGAGCTGGTGTCCTGCGCCAACAATACCGACGCCTACCATACCGTGACCCCCGAGCCGTCCGGCGCGGGCGCGGCGGAGTGCATGCGCCACGCCCTGTCCCTGGCCGAGCTGGAGCCGTCGGACATTGGCTACGTCAACGCCCACGGCACCGCCACCGCGGCGGGCGACTTGGCTGAGACCCATGCCATACACAGCGTTTTCCACCAGTACGAGGTGCCGGTCAGCTCCACAAAGGGCGCGACGGGCCATCTCATGGGCGCTGGCGGCATAACCGAGACCATCGCCTGCGTCAAGGCCATCCAGACCGGAACGCTGCCATTCAACATCGGCTTCGAGACCCCGGACCCCCGCTGCGACCTCAACATCATAGCCGGAGAGCCCCTCCAAAAGGAGATAAAATGGGCCATGTCCAACTCCCTCGGCTTCGGCGGGCAGAACTCCTGCGTGATAACGGGCCGCTACGACGGGTAAGCGCCTATGGATTTCACATACGACGCAAAAGCCTTTGCGGACGTTTTCGAGGCAAATTTCACCTGGCTGGGCGGCTTTGAGCGCAACGTGCGCCGCTTTGCGGAAAAGACCGCGCTCATCGACCCCGCCAGGGACAGGATCTGGACCTACGCCGGGCTCGACGCGGAGTGCAGCCGTTTTGCCAACGCCCTGCATGAAGCGGGCCTGGGCAAAAACGACGTGCTGTTCTACCAGCTCTACAACTGCCCGGAGTTTGCCTTCTGCTACATCGCGCCGCAGAAGCTCGGCGCGATAAACAGCCCCGCCAGCTTCAACCTCGCCGCGGGCGAGACGGCGCTGCTGCTTGACCACAACCGCCCGCGCGCCTACGTCTACGACTGCGATGTGCGCGCCATGGCGGCGAAGGCGCTGGAGATAAGCACATACAAGCCCGACATAATCATCGCCGTGGGCTACCGGGGCGAGCGCCCCGCGCTCCCTCCGGGCCACGTCTTTTATGACGATTTCGTCGCCGGGCACAGCCAGAGCGCCCCAACGCGCCCCGCCGCGCACATGTACGATGAGGTCACGCGCCTGTACACTTCGGGCACTACGGGCCTTGCCAAGGCCATCCCCGTCAACAACGTCAACGAGGTGCTCTCCGCCCATGACGTCATCATGAGCTTTCCCCTGAGCGAGCGGGACGTGACGATGAATATGACGCCGTGGTTTCACCGCGGCGGCCTGCATTCCGGCGGGCTCACCCCGACGCTGTACGCCGGCGGCACGGTCGTGACTATGCGGATGTTCAGTGCCAAGTCCTGCCTTGACTACGCGGACAAATTCGGCGTGAGCTTTCTGATAGGCGTGCCCGCCGCGCTTGAAAAGCTTGCCGACCGCCAGGAAAAGCACCCGACAGACCTGTCTCACCTTCGCGGCATAGTCACCATGGGCAGCCCGCTTGAGCGCGAGGCCTGTATTCGCTTTCAAAATCTGCTTACCCCCAACATTTTCAACGGCTACGGCACCACGGAGACCTTCTGGAACAGCTTCCTTCGCCCGTCCGACCTGCCCGAACGCGCCGGCAGTGCGGGCCGGGCCTGCATCGACGACGAGGTGCGCGTGGTGCGCGTTTTCGACGACGGACGCCGCGCCGAACCGGATGACACGGTGCCCACGGACGGGAAGACCGCGGGAGAGATAATCATCAGCTCCTGGGCCAAGTCCTCCATGAGCTATCTGGATAACGAGCCCCTGACCGGGGAGAAATTTTACAAGGGCTGGTTCTACACCCACGACCTCGGCACTTGGGACGAAAGCCGCTACATCACCGTTCTGGGCCGGAAGGATGACATGATGATCTGTATGGGCGAGAACATCTACCCAGCCCAGGTGGAGGAGGTCATTTGCCGCCACGGGAAGGTCAAGGACTGCATCGTAACCGGCGTAGCCGATCCCGCGCGCGGCCAGGCCGTCGCGGCCTACGTCGTGCCCTCGGATGAAACCCTGACCATCCAGGAGCTTGCCCGCCACTGCGCGGGAAGCCAGGATCTTGCCGACTACAAATGCCCGCGCTACTACTGCCTGACAGACGCGATCCCCTACAACGCCACCGGCAAAAAGCGCCATTTCGCCGTCCGCGACCGGGCGCTGGAGGACCTGAAAAGCGGAAAACTGAAAAGACCGTAAAAATCTCCCCTCTCTACCCCTGCGCCCCCAAGGCATGCAATGTTGCATCAACATATGCAACAAAAAATCAAAAACCTAAAAATTTTTTTAGGAGTGTTTCGCTCTCCGGAGCGACCTGCTTTTCCCTTGCTTGAATTGTCAAGTCAAGTGCAACGAAAGGGAGAAATGGACTTCGGTGGGGGT
>JAMPGF010000031.1 GCA_023664105.1 Butyricicoccus sp.
GGCGCTATAAAAAGCTTTAATAGAATTAAAGCTTTTTAACGGTTTTTAGTATAAACCCTGATAAAAAGCTCCAAGAGCTTTTTATCAGGGTTTTAATGATGAGATAGCCGTTGGCGGCTTCGCCGCCTTACGGCTATCCATGCACAGCAGGCGGCGCGGCGCGCGCGTGCGCAGCACGCGGGATTCCCGATTGAACCTTCAATCGGGAATTAGTATTACATACGCGTCGGCGCCGTCACGCCGATTATAGTCAGGCAGTTTTCGATGACCCTGCGGGTGCACGCGCTCAGCAGCAGGCGCGCCCTGGCGACATCCTCCGCCTCCCCCTTTATGCGGCAGGCGTTGTAGAAGCGGTGGAAGCGCGCGGCCAGCTCCGTGACATAGGCGTTGACGCGGCTTGGGTTGCAGTCCCGCGCGGCAAGGCGTATCTCCTCCGGCAGGGCGGCGAGCTGTTTGATAAGCTCGCGCTCATGCTCGCCCGTGAGCAGGCCCATATCCGCCTCCCCGGCGGCGCAGGGGGTCAGGCCCTCGCCCGCGAGATTCTCCAGAAGCGTGCAGATGCGCGCGTGCGCGTACTGGACGTAGTAGACGGGGTTCTCGCTGTCCTGACGGATCGCAAGGCCGAGGTCGAAGTCCATCTGGGAGTCGGGCCTGGAATTGAAGAAATATCTCGCCGCGTCCACGGGCACCTCGTCGAGCAGGTCGGACAGGGAGATAGCCTTGCCCGTGCGCTTGGACATGCGCACGACCTCGCCGTCGCGCATCAGCCGCACAAGCTGCATGAGCACGACATCCAGCCGGTGCTCGCCGTCCAGCCCCAGCGCGTCCAGCGCCGCCTTCAGGCGCGCGACGTGGCCGTGGTGGTCCGCGCCCCAGATGTCTATGGCCCTGTCAAAGCCGCGCTCTTCCAGCTTGCTGCGGTGGTAGGCGATGTCCGCGGCGAAGTAGGTGTAGAAGCCGTTGGCGCGGCGCAGCACATCGTCCTTGAGCTCAAGCTTGTCAATGTCCTCCTGCTTCTTGCCCGCGGCAAGAAGCTTTTCGCCCATTATCCTCGACGTGGACAACCACAGCGCGCCGTCCTTTTCGTAGGTCCAGCCGCGCTTTGTCAGCTCCGCGGCGGCAGCCTCCACCGCCCCGGCGCTGTGCAGCTCGGACTCGAGGAACCAGCGGTCGTAGTGGATCTTATATCTCTCGAGGTCGGACTTCATCTTCGGCAGGTTGTGCTCAAGGCCGAATTTCGCCATGGCGTCGCGGCGCTCGCGCTCAGGCTTTGCCAGCCAGCCGTCGCCGTTTTCCTCGCGGAAGAGGCGGGCCAGTTCGCGTATGTCGTCGCCGTGGTAGGCGTCCTCGGGAAGCTCAATGGCATCCTCGCCCTTGATGAGCTGTATATACCGCGCCTCGATGGAGAGGGCGAACTTCTCAATCTGGTTGCCCGCGTCGTTGACATAGAACTCGCGCGCGACCTCGGCGCCCGCGCGGTGGAGCACCTCGGACAGCGCGTCGCCCAGCACTCCGCCGCGGGCGTTGCCCATGTGCATCGGCCCCGTGGGGTTGGCGGAGACAAATTCCACCATTATCTTCTGCCCGGCGAGGCTGTCCGTGCGCCCATAGTCCGCGCCCTCGGCCTCGACGGCGGCAAGCACGTCGGCGTACCATTTATCCCCCAGCCGGAAATTCATAAAGCCCGGCCCGGCGATCTCCACGCTGTCGAAATAACTGTCATCGAGTACCATGTGCCTTACCAGCGCTTCGGCAATTTTGCGCGGCGCGGCGTGCAGGGCCTTCGCCCCGGCCATGGCGTGGTTGGCCGCGTAGTCGCCGTTTTTCGCCTCGCGCGGTATCTCCACCGTGCCGGTCAAAACCGCGCCGGCGGGCAGCTCCCCGGCCCCGGAGGCGCGGGCACAGGCGCCGGCAATGAGCGCGTCTATCTGTTTTTTCGCGTTTTCTATCAGGTTCATCTCACTCAGTTCCCCTTATCCCTCACGTTTATCCTGAACCTGTTGCGGCTTACCACCGCGCGGTCCAGGTCGATGTCGTACTCGATCTCCATCTCGCCGCCGTGCTCGCCCAGCTGGTGGCGCACCTTGTGCGTGTCCAGCCCCATCGTCAGCGTGCCGTAGGGCGTCTCGTAGGCGAAATGCTGCTTGCGCCCCTTGCGGAACACCATCTGCGAGGTCACGGTGCCGCAGCGGGACATGATGACCTCCTCCGGCGTGACCAGAAAGTCGGTCTTAGTGCCCTCAAGCCCTGTCAGCTCGCTCTCCATGTAGGAAAAGCGCACCCCGTCGCCGTCCACGGCGTATTTCCCCTCGGTGATGAGCTCCATTCCGTCGCTCCCGACGCCGAGGCTTCGCGTGCTGCTTATGGTTATGAGCACGTCCTTCATGTCAGTTTTCTTTTCAATTTCCATAGCTGAATTTCCCGTATCTCCAAGTGTTGTCGGCATCCCTGCCGCGGGGACTGTGCTATCCCAATATTCTCTGCTCCGGGACGATGTGGTGCCCCAGAAACATGTCGGCGCTCGAGCCAAAGACCTCCGTGTCGCCGCTGGTGTACCAGCGGCGGCGGCCCGGGCCGGGGCTGTCCGTGAGCATGCCGTTCCCGTTCAGATACTCCCGGAGCGCGTACGCCGCCTCAACTCCCGCGGAAATCTGGCGAACGTGACCGCCGAGAAAGGCGGCTATCACTCCCCCAAGCAGCGGGTAGTGGGTGCAGCCGAGCAGCAGCGTGTCTATCCCGCTGCCGCGAAAGCAGTCCAGCTCCCGCGCCACCTCGCGCTCGGCAATCCCGTCGCCCACTCGAAAGTGCCCCTGCTCGACCATTTCGGCGAAGTTTTCGCAGGCGCGGGTGAGCACCGTTATATCCTCGTCCAGCTCGCCAAGCCCGCGCTGGTAGACGCCGCTGGCAACGGACGGGGGTGTGGCAATAACGCCCACCTTTTTTGTTTTCGTACACCGCGCGGCGGCAGCGCAGGCCGCGTCCACCACGCCGATGAATGGCGTTGTGAAGTGTGCGCGCAGCGTGTCCGTCGCGTTCGAGCTTATGGTGCCGCAGGCGAGCAGTATCGCCTTGACGTTGAAGCTCTCCAGAAACGCCGCGCCCTGAAGCGACATTTCACGGATTTCTTCTCCCGTATGCCCGCCGTAGGGCATCCGGCGGGAATCTCCGAAGTATACTATATCCTCGCGGGGTAAAATCTCTTCGAGCACCTTCGCGGAGGTCAGTCCGCCGATGCCGCTGTCAAGTACGCCTATCGCGCGAGTATCCATATTTCAGGCTCTCCTGACTTTCATTGATCTTCCTCCCGGACGGCACGGAGCCGCCGTGAATTATTGTATGCTATTTGACATATGATTTCAAGTGCCAAATCAGCAAAAAATCCTGCCCCGGCATGGCCGGGCCATAATTTAATTTACAAAAATACAGTGGAATTTATGCGGGCATAATGCTATAATGGTCACAGAGTGACTATTATAATTGATTTTATGGCCGCGCATACGCGCATGGCCAATTATAGCACGACTGCTTCGCAGTCATGCTATAATGGTAATCTATCTGACGCACGATTGGAAAAGGGGGACGGGATATGATGAACATAGAGCTGACCGACAAGGAATTTCGCCGGCTTTTGGACATGGTGTATATTGGCAACTGGATACTCAACTCCACACGCGAGGACGACCGCTTTGAGGACTATGACCTCTTGCAGGAAAAGCTTTTCGCCATGTGCGCGAAAAACGGCATGCGCCCGCTTGTGCAAAGCTACATGGGCCACTATTTCCCCTCCAGGGCCTACGAGGACGGCGGCATCCATGAGGCTATCGCCGACTATGAGGACGCTGTATTTTTCGACATCCTGGCCGAGGAGCTGGCCCGCCGGGACATGGCCGCGGAAAACCTCAGCCCCGACGACCTCGGCGAGCTGAGCCTGCGCATCGACGATTACCTCGGCGAGTTTGAGAAGAACGGTATCGATAACCTGACCATCGACGCGTAATTGCTCCTGCCTATGAATATTCGCCTTCGTTTTTGGAACACTAAACACAAAAAACGGAGGCGTTTTTCTATGAATATGACAAATGACGAATACAACGAATATATCAAAAAGCGTCAGCCCAAGTCCCCGCTGGGCAAGGATATGCTGCTGGCCTTTCTGATAGGCGGGGCGATATGCTGCGTCGGGCAGGGCATCACGGATATTTTCTCGCACTTCGGCATGGGCAAAACCGACGCCGGCACCGCCGCGAGCATCACCATGGTTTTCATCGGCGCGCTGCTCACCGGGCTGGGCTTCTACGACAACCTCGGCAAATTCGGCGGGGGCGGCTCTCTCGTGCCGATAACGGGCTTTGCCAACTCCGTGGTCTCCCCCGCCCTTGAGTTCAAGGCCGAGGGCATAGTGACCGGCATGGCCGCGAAGATTTTCACCATCGCCGGCCCCGTTATCGTGTTCGGCATCTCGGCGAGCGTGATTTACGGGCTTGTTCTGCTGTTGTTCGGGCTGGCGTAAAACTAAAAGTTTCGCCAGCCTTTACATCCGAAATTTGTTGAAAAGCTTGAAACTCGTTTCAAGCTTTTCATAGCGCCGAAGGCGCGTCAAATTTCGCATGGGGCGGCGCGACGCGCAAAGCGCGGCGCGAGTGCGCGTAGCACGCGGAATTCTCGATTGAGCTTTCAATCGGGAATTAGTATCAGTATTGCAGCAGCGGCGCCGAGCCATCGTCATTCTGCTTGGTAATCGAGCGTATCTCCGCCTCATAGCTGCAGCTCTCGCTGGCCTGCACGGTCACGGTGTCGCCCACCTTTTTCCCCAGCAGAACACGGCCCAGGGGCGATTTGTTGCTGACAAACCCGCTGAGCGGGTCGCACCTCACCGTGGTGACCACCTGCACGACCTGCGTCTCGCCATCCTCGGGAATGTAGAGCTCGACCTTGTCGAAAAGCCCCACCTCGTCCGCGCCCGAGCGGTCGTCAATCACGCGCGCGGACTCTATCATGCGCTCAAGATAGCGTATGCGGCTTTTGTTGCGGTTCTGCGCCTGCTTCGCGGCCTTGTACTCGTAGTTCTCGCTCAGGTCGCCGAAGGCTCGGGTGCGCTTGACCTCCTCAATGAGCTCCGGCATCAGCTTAAGCCGCCGCTCGTCGAGCTCGGCGCGCATTTTTTCTATGTCAAGACTTGTCAATTCGTCGTTCACAATATCACTCCAAGTCAAAACGCTTCCGCGGGCGGGCCGCAGAAGCGTTTTTAATTTGTCAAACCGGCTTATACCAGTTCAATGACAGCCATCTCGGCCGCGTCGCCGCGGCGGGGTCCGATGCGGGTCACGCGGGTGTAGCCGCCGTCGCGCTCGGCGTATTTGGGAGCTATCTCGTCAAATACCTTCTTCGCCACGTCCTCGCGGGTGATGAAGCTCAGAGCCTGACGGTAGGCGCTCAGGTCCTTCTTCTTTCCGAGAGTTATCATCTTCTCAGCCATGGGGCCGATTTCCTTGCAGCGTGTGTAGGTGGTCTCCATCCTTCCGTTGCCCAGAAAATCCGTTACCTGCTGGCGGAGCATGGCCATGCGCTGATCGGTGGTCTTGCCGAGTTTTCTTGTACCAGGCATTTTGGTCTTCCTCCTTGTAGGATTATAGCCGCACCCCGCGCCAAACGCGCGGGCGCGTTGTAATTTGTTCTTCCGTCGTCAAGGGCCCGCGGCGCTTCAGCCGTTGTCGTCGCTGGCCAGGGACAGCCCCATCATGGCCAGCTTGTGCTCGACCTCCTCCAGGGACTTGCGGCCCAGGTTGCGGACCTTGATCATTTCGTCTTGAGTCTTGCCAACGAGATCCTCCACCGTGTTGATGTTCGCCCGCTTGAGGCAGTTGAAGCTCCTCACGGACAAATCCAGCTCCTCGATAGTCATCTCAAGCACCTTGTCCCTCTGCGTCTCCACCTGCTCAACAACCGTAGAACGTGCGCTGATGCTCTCGCTCAGGTCGGTGAATATGGTGAAGTGGTCGCAGAGTATCTTCGCGCCCAGGGAAAGCGCGTCGCGCGCGGAGATGGTCTTGTCGGTCCACACCTCTATGGTCAGCTTGTCATAGTCCGTCTGATTGCCGACACGGGTGTTCTCCACCGTGTAGTTGACCTTCAGGACAGGGGTGTATATGGAGTCAACGGGGATGGTGCCGATGACAGTGCGGGCGGATTTGTTCTTTTCGGCGGAGACGTAGCCCCTGCCGTGGCTGAGGTTGAGCTCCATGCTCAACGAGGCGTCGGGTCCCAGTGTTGCTATGTGATGTTCGGGGTTGAGGATCTCAACCTCGGCATCGGCCTTGATGTCGCCGGCGCATACCTCGCATTCCCCAGCCGCCTCGATGTACACGGTCTTAGGACCGTCGCAGTGGAGCCTTGCGATTATGCCCTTGACATTCAGGACTATTTCGGTAACATCCTCCTTCACGCCGGGGATTGTGGCGAACTCGTGCTGGATCCCGGCGATCTTGATGGAGGTTGCAGCGGTTCCGGGGAGAGAGGAGAGGAGCACTCTGCGCAGGGAATTGCCCAAGGTCGTGCCGTAGCCACGCTCAAGAGGCTCGACGACGTACTTGCCGTATGAATCGTCGGACGGGGTCTCAATGCACTCTATGCGGGGCTTTTTAATTTCGATCATATATTGATGTTACCCTCCTTTTAAGTTTGTGTGCACGCGCACAAGATGCTTTCAGCTTACCAATTTGAGGGTTCAGAACCTGTATTCACAAGCTTAGGCACCGTCAAAAACCGGCATTTCCGCTCATGAACCCAGATCCAACGTCTTACCTCGAATACAGCTCGACGATGAGATGCTCTTCGATGGGCAGATCGATATCTTCTCTCGCGGGGAGCGCCGCTACCTTTGCTATCATATTGTTGGCGTCGTACTCAAGCCACTTCGGGCTGGGACGGAAAGCGTTGGCCTCGACGTTTGCCTTTATCTTCTCGAGGCTGCGGCTGGAATCCTTCAGGCTGATCACCATGCCGGGCTTGACAAGGAAGCTGGGGATGTTGACCTTGCGGCCGTTGACGGTGAAGTGTCCGTGGGAGACAAGCTGGCGCGCCTCGGCACGGCTCATGGCGAAGCCGAGACGGTAGACAACATTGTCAAGCCTGGACTCAAGAATGGACAGAAGGTTCTCGCCGGTCTGGCCCGCGCGGCGGTCGGCCATCTCAAAGTAGGACCTGAACTGGCTCTCCAGAACGCCGTAATAGCGTCTTACCTTCTGCTTCTCGCGAAGCTGCTGGCCGTACTCGGAGGTCTTGCTGCGGCTCTGGCCGTGCATTCCGGGCGCGTAGCCCCGGCAGTCGATCGCGCACTTCTGGGTATAGCATCTGTCGCCCTTGAGGAAGAGCTTCTGGCCCTCCCTGCGGCACATGCGGCAGACTGCTTCAGTATATCTTGCCATTATTTCGTACCTCCTTCAATTAGACGCGGCGACGCTTGGGCGGACGGCATCCGTTGTGCGGGATGGGGGTCACGTCCTTGATCATCGTTACCTCGAGACCGGCGGTCTGCAGTGCGCGGATCGCTGCCTCACGTCCGGAGCCGGGGCCCTTGACAAAGACCTCGACGGTCTTCAGGCCGTGCTCCATTGCAGCCTTGGCCGCGGTCTCGGCCGCGGTCTGCGCTGCGAAGGGGGTGGATTTCTTGCTGCCGCGGAAGCCCATTCCGCCGGCGGAGGCCCAGGAAATAGCATTTCCGTTGGGGTCGGTGATGGTCACCATTGTGTTGTTGAAGGAGGAGCTGATATGCACCTGGCCCTTTTCTATGTTCTTGCGCTCCTTGCGGCGCGTGCGAACGACCTTCTTCTTGTTATTTGCTGCCATTTACATATCCCTCCTTACTTTTTCTTATTTGCCATCGTGCGTTTCGGGCCCTTGCGGGTACGCGCGTTGGTCTTGCTGCGCTGGCCGCGCACGGGCAGGCCGCGGCGGTGGCGCTGTCCGCGATAGCTGCCTATCTCGATCAGGCGCTTGATGTCCAGAGCGGTGCGGCGGCGGAGGTCGCCTTCCACGATGACCTCTTTGTCGATGCACTCACGCAGCTTCGCTTCCTCTTCTTCGGTCAGGTTCTTGACTCTGGTGTCGGGGTTGATGCCGGTCTCGGCCAGAATCTTCTTGGCGGTGGTCCTGCCTATGCCGTAGACATAGGTGAGGCCGATTTCGATGCGTTTGTCCTTGGGAAGGTCAACGCCGGCTATACGTGCCATATTTCTCAATCAATCCTTTCGATGATTTTATACCTTGTATTATCCGCGGCTCACTGGGCGTATGGTATAAGATACTTCCCGCGCGGAACGGACGCGTTTTCAGAGCGCGGGGACTCAGCCCTGTCTCTGCTTATGCTTGGGGTTTTCGCAAATTACCATGACCTTGCCCTTGCGCTTGATGATCTTGCACTTCTCGCACATGGGCTTCACGGACGGCCTGACTTTCATAGTGTAACCTCCTACTTGCTTCTCCAGGTGATCCTGCCGCGGGTCAGATCGTAGGGTGACATCTGTACCGTGACCTTATCGCCGGGGAGTATCTTGATATAGTTCATCCGGAGCTTTCCGGAGATATGCGCCAGTATCATATGGCCTCCGCCGATATCGACCTGGAACATGGTGTTGGGCATGGATTCGACCACTATGCCCTCCAATTCGATAACATCATCTTTTGCCAAGACTCGCCCTCCCTCCTCGGATTATAAATCGTCTGCCATTGTCAGAATTTCCGGCTCGCCGTCGGTGATGAGAATGCTGTTCTCATAATGCGCGGACAGGCTTCCGTCAGCCGTTACGACCGTCCAGCCGTCCTTGAGAACGCGCACCTGCCAGTCCCCGGCGTTTACCATGGGCTCCACCGCGATGGTCATGCCCCTGACGAGCCTCGGACCGTGGCCCGGGCGGCCAAAGTTGGGTACCTCGGGCGCCTCGTGCATCTTCGCGCCGACGCCGTGTCCGACGTAGTCGCGCACCACGCTGTAGCCCTGTGCCTCGGCGTATTCCTGCACCGCGGCGGAGATATCCTGTACCCGGCAGCCCTGGCGGGCGTATTTTATCCCTTCAAAAAAGCTCTGGCGGGTGGCGGCGATGAGGCGGAGCGCCTCATCGCTGCATTCGCCGCAGGGAAAGGTCCCCGCGCAGTCGCCCACATAGCCTTTGTACGTTGCGCCGACGTCGATGCTGACGATGTCGCCTTCCTCAATGCGGCGGTTTCCGGGGATGCCGTGGATGACCTGCTCGTTGATGGAAATGCACACGCTCGCGGGATAGCCGCCGTAGCCGAGAAAGGTCGGCTCCGCGCCGGACTTCCTGATGAAGCTGAACACTTCCTTGTTTATCGCCTTCGTGGTCACCCCGGGCTCGATCATCTGCCGGGCGAGCGAGCGGGCGCCCGCTGTTATCCTTCCGGCCTGGCGCATAATCTCAATATCTCTGTCGGACTTGATAATTATTGACATTGCTTACAGCCCCAGATTTTTGACAATGGCCGCGGTAGTCTCCTCGATGGTGGAGCAGCCTTCAACGGTGACGAGCTTTCCGCGCCCGGCGTAAAAGCCCTTGAGCGGCTCCGTCTCGGCATGGTACTGCTCCAGCCGCGCCTTCACGGTCTCGGGCGCGTCGTCGCTTCTGATGACAAGCGCGCCGCCGCAGTTGTCGCAGCTGCCCTCCGCCCTCGGAGGATTGGTCACAACATGGAAGCTTGCGCCGCAGTTTTCGCAGACGCGCCGGCCCGACATGCGCTTTATAATGGCCTCGTCGTCGACCTCGAGGGCGACGGCATAGTCGATAACTATGCCGTCGTCCTCAAGGACCTGCGCTTGGCGGAGCGTGCGCGGCACGCCGTCGAGGATATAGCCGTTTGCGCAGTCGTCCTGGGCCAGGCGCTCGGTGATGATGCCGATGATGACCTCGTCGGGGACGAGCCTTCCGCTGTCGATATATTCCTTGGCCCGCAATCCCACGGGCGTGCCGTTTTTGATGGCGGCGCGCAGGATATTGCCGGTCGAGATGGTGGGTATGCCGCACCTGCGGCTGATGATCTCCGCCTGAGTTCCCTTGCCCGCGCCGGGGGCGCCTAAAAGTATGAGCTTCATGGAACTTATACCCTCCGTTTCATCACTCAAGGAAGCCCTTATAGTGGCGCATGAGCATCTGGTTCTCCAGCGCCTGTACGGTCTCAAGGGCAACGCCGACAACGATTATGATGGATGTGCCTCCAAGGGAGATACCCGAGTTCTGCGCCGTGTCGCTGAAGTGGCTGATGAGGTACGGCGTCACGGCGATGATGCTCAGGTAGATCGCGCCGAAGAGCGTTATCTTGTTGAGCACCTTCTGGATGAACTCGCTGGTAGGCTTGCCCGGGCGGTAGCCGGGGATGAACCCGCCGTTCTTCTTCAGGTTGTTGGCGACCTCGATGGGGTTGAACTGTATCGTGGAGTAGAAGTAGCTGAAGAAGATTATCAGCAGGAAGTAGATAAACGCGTACAGCAGCCCGCTGGTGTCCATCCAGTCGATCTCCTTGCCCGCGAACGCGGCGATGGTCGCCGGCAGGGAGGCGATGGACTGGGCGAAAATGACGGGCAGGACGCCGGACATGTTCACCTTCATGGGCAGATGCGTGGACTGGCCGCCGTACATCTTGCGTCCGACAACGCGCTTGGAGTACTGCACGGGGATGCGGCGCTCGGCGTTGTTGACGATGACGATGAGCACGACCATCAGCAGCGCGCCGATCACCATCAGCAGCACGACCCACCACTTGACAACTCCGGAGGCCAGGTTGCTGGCCATCTGGATGATGCCCGTCGGGAAGCGCGAGATGATGGACGCGAACAGGATGATGGATATACCGTTTCCGATGCCGAACTCGGTGATCTGCTCGCCCAGCCACATGATAAGGGCGGAGCCCGCGGTGAAGGTCAGGACGATGACGATGCCCTGCCACACGCCGGACTCGCTGAGCAGGTTGTTGCGGCTTATGATCGTGTAGTACGCGAAGCCCTGCAGAAGGCCGATGGCGACGGTGGAGTAGCGGGTGATGTTGTTGATCTTCTTCTTGCCTTCCTCGCCCTCGTCCTTCGCCATGCGCTCAAGGGCGGGGATGGCGATGCACAGCAGCTGGATGATGATGGATGCGTTGATATAGGGCTGGATGGAAAGTGCAAAGATCGTCGCGCTGGAGAATGCGCCGCCGCTCATTACGTTGTACAGGCCCAGCACAGTGTTCTCCAAAGTGGTGAAATAGCTGCGGAGCATGTCTACGTTGACGTAAGGTACGGGGATGGAATTTCCTACACGGTAGAGAAGAATGATAAACAACGTGAAGAGGATCTTCTTGCGCAGCTCTTCAATCTTCCAGGCGTTACGAATTGTCTGGAGCACTTACACCACCTCAGCCTTTCCGCCTGCGGCCTCTATCTTGGCCTTGGCAGACTCTGAAAACGCGGAGGCTTTGACCGTGATGCTCTTGCTGAGGCTGCCGCTGCCGAGGACCTTGAAGCCGTACTCGCACTTGGAGAGTACGCCCGCGTCGAGCAGGGCCTTCGCGTCTACAACGGCGCCGTTGTCGAATTTCTCAAGGCTGCTGACGTTTACCGCCTCGAGGGGCTTTGCGAAGATGTTGTGGAAGCCTCTCTTCGGGATACGTCTGGCAAGGGGCATCTGGCCGCCCTCAAATCCGACGCGGACTCCGCCGCCGCTGCGGGCCTTCTGGCCCTTGTGCCCGCGGCCTGCGGTCTTTCCGTTGCCGGTGGCGTGGCCGCGGCCCTTGCGCTTGGCCACATGTGTCGAGCCCGTTGCGGGGGACAGTTCGTTGAGTTTCATTTCAGGGCCCTCCTTATTCTTCTGTTACCTGGAGCAGATAGCCGATCTTGGCGATCTTGCCGCGGGTCTGGGGGTTGTCGGGCTGCACGGTCTCGTTGCCTATCCTGTGCAGGCCGAGGGAATGCGCGGTGGCGATGTGCTTATCCAGCCTGCCATTGAGGCTCTTGACGAGCTTAATCTTAAGTTTTGCCATGTCTCAAGCCCTCCTTATGCTTTCACTTCGGCAGCGGTCTTGCCGCGGACGGCTGCGACCTGCTCGGCGTTGCGCAGGGCCTTCAGTCCCGCCATGGTAGCCGCCACGACGTTCTGGGGGTTGTTGGTGCGCAGGCACTTGGTACGGATGTCCTTGATGCCCGCGGCCTCGACCACGGCGCGCACGGCGCCGCCGGCGATAACGCCGGTGCCTTCCGGGGCGGGCTTGAGCAGCACGCGGCCGGCTCCCGCCTCACCGATGATCTCGTGGGGGATGGTGCTGCCCTCGAGAGTGATGGTGCAGATATTCTTCTTTGCGTCCTCGAGGCCCTTGCGGATAGCCTCGGAAACCTCGTTGGCCTTGCCCAGGCCATAGCCCACGCGGCCCTTGCCGTCGCCGATAACGCACAGCGCGGAGAACTTCGCGACGCGGCCGCCCTTGACGGTCTTGGATACGCGGTTGAGGGAAACTACTTTCTCGGTAAATTCGCTCTGAACCTCTTCGCCGCCGCGGCGTCTGTTGTTCTTATCGTATGCCATAAGTTCGTTTCCTCCTCCCTTAGAATTTCAGGCCGCCCTCGCGGGCGCCCTCCGCCAGCTCCTGCACGCGGCCGTGATAGATATAGCCGCCGCGGTCAAAGACCACGTTCTCTATACCCTTGGCCACAGCGCGCTCCGCCAGCGTCCTGCCGACGGTGCGGGCGCCTTCCTTGTTGGCGCCGGAGCCCTCGAATCCCTTTTCAACGGAGGATGCGGAAACGAGCGTGTTGCCCGCCACATCGTCGATTATCTGGGCGTAAATGTTCTTCTCGCTTCTGAAAACAGACAGGCGCGGCCTTTCGGCGGTGCCGGAGATCTTGCCGCGGACTCTGTTATGGCGCTTAATGCGCTGGGCTCTTGTATCGGGTCTGTTGATCATTTAAGCACACCTCCCCTTATTTCGCGCCGGTCTTGCCGACCTTGCGGCGGATGACCTCGTAAGAGTACTTGATGCCCTTGCCCTTGTACGGCTCAGGCGGCCTCTTGTTCCTGACGTCCGCTGCGAACTGGCCGACCTGCTGCTTGTCGATGCCGTGGATGACTATCGTGTTGGCGTTGGGGACCTCGATGGTGATGCCGGGGACCTCCTCAACGGTCACCTGATGCGAATAGCCGACGTTGAGCACGAGCTTGTTGCCCTCCTTGGCGGCGCGGTAGCCTACGCCGTTGACCTCGAGGGTCTTGGCGAAGCCGCTGCTCACGCCCTCGACCATGTTGGCGATGAGGGTGCGGGACAGGCCGTGCAGCGAGCGGTTCATGGGCTCGTCGTTGGGGCGGGCCACATGGATCTCGGCGCCCTCGACTTTGATCTGCATCTGGGGGACGATGGTTCTTTCAACAGTGCCCTTGGGGCCCTTAACGGTGACGTGGTTATTCCCGTCAACCTTCACTTCCACTCCTGCGGGAATGGCAATGGGAGCTCTACCGATTCTTGACATATCTTCAGTACCCTCCTTACCACACAAATGCCAGGACTTCGCCGCCGACGTGGTGTTCGCGGGCCTTCTTGTCGGTCATGATGCCCTTGGAAGTGGAGATGATGGCGATGCCCAGTCCCTTGAGGACGCGGGGCAGCTCGTCAGCGCCGGCGTACACGCGCAGGCCGGGCTTGCTTACACGGCGAAGGCCCTGAATAGCCTTCTCCTTGCCCTGAAGGTACTTCAGGGTCACGCGGATGACGCCCTGCGTGCCGTCGTCAATGAGCTGGAAGCCCTTGATGTAGCCCTCTTCGAGCAGGATCTCGGCAATAGCCTTCTTGATCTTCGACGCGGGGATGTCCACTGTCTCATGCTTCGCGGTCCCGGCGTTGCGGATACGGGTCAGCATATCGGCGATGGGGTCTGTGATTTGCATTGTTTTTTCCTCCTGATTTAGAGTTACCGCCTTAGAGCTTATTTCGGGATTATACGCGCACATCTTGCTTGCATATTTCCCGCTGTGCCGCGTTGCTTTGACTTGAAAGGCACAAAGCCTTCCCGCGTCAAAGCGCCTTGCCCAGCAAAAAATCTGCTGCGCATGCTGCACACGTCTAACCCCGAGATAAGCTCTTTACGGTTCGGGCGGCGAGGTTCCGAATGAATACATGATTCCCTCCGGCCTTTCGCCATCCCTGTTACTTTTTCGTGAAAAAGCAACCAAAAAGCATTTTGGGGTAATCTATGCGCGCCGGCCGGACGTGGCGGCTGGGCCGCCTCGCCCGCGCCGGGTCACAGCGTTTTCCTGCTTACCAGGAAGCCTTGCGCACGCCGGGGATCTCTCCCTTGTACGCCAGCTCGCGGAAGCAGATACGGCAGATGCCGTAGTTGCGCAGGTAAGCGTGGGGACGGCCGCAGATCTTGCACCGGTTGTACTTACGGGTGGAGAACTTAGCCGGGCGCTGCTGCTTGATTTTCATTGAAGTCTTTGCCATTGCTGATTTCCTCCTCCCTTAAGCGCTGGTCACGAACGGGGCGCCCATGAGCCTGAGCAGCTCGCGCGCTTCCTCGTCGGTCCTGGCGGTGGTGGTGATGGCGATGTTCATGCCGCGCAGCTTCTCGATCTTATCATAGTCAATTTCCGGGAAAATTATCTGCTCCTTGATGCCGAGGCTGTAGTTGCCGCGGCCGTCAAAGGCGTCGGCGGAGATCCCGCGGAAGTCACGCACACGGGGCAGCGCCACGTTGAGCAGACGGTCCAGGAACTCCCACATGCGGTCCTGGCGCAGGGTGACCTTCACGCCGACCTTCATGCCCTCGCGCAGCTTGAAGTTTGCCACGGACTTCTTCGCGGCGGTGGCGACGGCCTTCTGGCCGGTGATGGCGGTGATGTCCTTGATAACGGCGTCGAGCGCCTTGTTGTTATCCTTGCAGTCGCCGCAGCCGACGGAGACGACTATCTTGTCGATCTTGGGGATCTGCATCGTGCTTTTGTACTGGAACTTCTCCATCAGAGCGGGAGCGACTTCCTCAAGGTACTTTTTCTTCATTCTTGTCATGTCAGCCTACTCTCCTCTCTCACAGATCTGCGCCGCACTTCTTGCACACACGCACGGACTTGCCGCTGACGAGCTTATGTGCAACGCGGGTGGGCTTGCCGCACTTGGGGCAAACTACCATGACCTTGCAGGTGTAGATCGGGGTCTCCATCTTGACGATGCCGCCCTGGTCGCCCTGCTTTTTGGGCTTCATGTGCCTGGACGCGACGTTCACGCCCTCGACAATGACCTTGCCCGCCTTGGGGTCGGCGGAAAGGACCTTGCCCTCCTTGCCCTTGTCCTTGCCGGACAGGACAACAACTTTATCGTCTTTTCTTATATTCATTGCTTCGCGCCCTCCATCAAATTACTTCGGGAGCCAGGGACAGGATCTTCATGTAGTCCTTGTCACGAAGCTCACGGGCGACGGGCCCGAAAATACGGGTTCCGCGGGGGGTCTTGTCCTCCCTGATGACCACGGCGGCGTTCTCGTCGAAGCGGACGTAGGTGCCGTCCGCGCGGCGCACGCCGCGGCAGGAGCGGACGATAACGGCCTTGACGACCTCGCCCTTCTTGAGCTGTCCGCCGGGGGCCGCCTTGCGCACGGAAGCAACGACCACGTCGCCGATGTTGCCGTACTTGCGCTTGCTGCCGCCCAGAACGCGGATGGTCTTCAATTCCTTGGCGCCGGTATTGTCGGCGACCTTCAGATAGGTTTCCTCCTGTATCATATTGGCGCCTCCTTACTTTGCCTTCTCTACGATTTCAACAACGCGCCATCTCTTGTCCTTGGACAGCGGGCGGGTCTCCATCACCTTGACCACGTCGCCGACGCCGCACTCGTTGTTCTCGTCGTGCGCCTTCAGGCGGTAGGTCCTTTTGATTATCTTCTTGTAGACGGGGTGAGCCACGCGGTCCTCAACGGTGACAACGACGGTCTTGTCCATCTTGTCGGATACGACCTTGCCTACGCGCGTCTTGCGGGAAGTAGTTCTAATTTCGTCCATGTCCACTTACCTCCTCAGTTCTGCTTCTCGCGCAGGACGGTCTTCACGCGAGCGATGTCACGGCGCACTGCGGAAATCTTAACGGGGTTGTCAAGATGATTGGTAGCGTGCTGCATACGGAGCATGAACAGATCCTTCTTCAGCTCCATGAGCTTGCTCTCAAGCTCCGTGGCCGACATATTGCGAATTTCTGCTGCCTTCATCTTATTCACCACCGTTCTCAGTCTCGGCCTCGACGGCCGCCGCATTCTCGCGGGCCATGAACTTGGTCTTGCAGGGCAGCTTATGGCTTGCAAGACGCAGCGCCTCACGAGCAACATCCTCAGGCACGCCGGCTACCTCAAACAGGACGCGGCCGGGCTTGACGACTGCCACCCAGTACTCGGGCGAGCCCTTACCGGAGCCCATTCGGGTCTCAGCCGGCTTCTGGGTAACGGGCTTGTCGGGGAAGATCTTGATCCAGACCTGGCCGCCGCGCTTCATGTAACGGTTCAGGGCTACACGGGCTGCCTCTATCTGGTTGCTGGTTATCCAGGCCGGCTCGGTGGCAACGATGCCGTAATCGCCGTAGGCCAGGAAGTTGCCCCTCGTGGCCTTGCCCTTCATACGTCCGCGCTGTACGCGGCGGTATTTGACTCTCTTAGGCAGAAGCATTATGCGTTGCCTCCTTCCTTGCTGGGTGCCGGACGGCTGTCGCGGTTATATCCGCCCTGGCCGCGGTTGTCGCGGTTGTAGCCGCCCTGGCCGCGGTTGTCACGGTTGTAGCCGCCCTGGCGGTTGCCGCCGCGTCCGCCTCCGCGGCGGTCATTGCGGCGGTCGTTTCTGCGGCGGTCGTCGCGCTTGTTCATGTCGATGACGCGCGGCGTGCTGCGCAGGGTCTGGGAGAGGACCTCGCCCTTGTATATCCAAACCTTGACGCCGATGCGGCCGTAGGTCGTGCTGGCCTCGGTGAAGCCGTAGTCGATGTCCGCGCGGATGGTCTGGAGGGGGATGGTGCCCTCGTGATACTGCTCAACGCCGGCGATCTCGCGCCCGCCCAGACGGCCGGAGCACATGACCTTGATGCCCAGGGCACCCATGCGCATGGCGCGTCCGATGGCGTTCTTCATGGCGCGGCGGTGGCCGATGCGGCGCTCGATCTGCTGGGCGATGTTTTCGGCGACAAGCTGAGCGTTGGTGTCGGGCGTGCGCACCTCGACTATCGAGATGGCGACGGGCTTGCCGATCATCTTCTCCACGCTCAGGCGCAGGCGCTCGATCTCCGCGCCGCCCTTGCCGATAACGACGCCGGGGCGGGAGCAATGGATATAGATGCGCACCTTCGCGCTGTCGCGCTCGATCTCTATTGTCGGGACGCCTGCGGAATACAGGGTCTCTTTCAGGTATTTGCGGATGTTGTAGTCCTCAACTATCAGGTCGCCCACCTTGTCGGGCCTTGCGTACCAGCGGGAATCCCAATCCTTTATAACGCCGACGCGCATTCCGTGAGGATGAACCTTCTGTCCCATATTCTGCCTCCTCCCTTACTCTTTCTCAGCCACGGCAATGGTGATGTGGCTGGTTCTCTTGTTTATGCGGTACATACGGCCCTGTGCGCGGGGCATGCCTCTCTTGAGGATGGGGCCGGGGTCGGCGTGGGTCTGGGAAACGTACAGCTTCTCGGGGTCCATGCCGAAGTTGTTCTCAGCGTTGGCAACCGCGCTGCCCAGGAGCTTTATCATCAGCTCGCTGGCGGCCTTGGGGGTGTTCATCAATATCGCCTGGGCGGTCCTGACGTCCTTGCCGCGGATAAGGTCGCATACGATCTGGACCTTCCTGGGAGATATGCGCGCAAACTTAAGGTATGCTTTTGCTTCCATTTCTATATCTCCTCCTTACTTACCGGCGGTCTTGCTTCCGGCGTGGCCCCTGAACGTGCGCGTGGGGGCGAACTCGCCGAGCTTGTGGCCGACCATATCCTCGGTGACGTACACGGGGACATGACGGCGGCCGTCATGCACGGCTATCGTGTGTCCGACAAAGGACGGGAAAATCGTGGAAGCGCGGCTCCAGGTCTTTATGACCTGCTTGTTGCCGCTTTTGTTCATCTCGTCGACCCTCTTGAGCAGCTCGGGAGCTGCGAACGGGCCCTTCTTAACACTTCTGCTCATTCTTCATTTCCCTCCTTACTTCGCGTTGCGGCGCTTGACTATGAACTTATCGGTGGGGTTCTTAGTCTTGCGGGTCTTATAGCCGAGGGCGGGCTTACCCCAGGGGGTAACAGGGCCCGGACGGCCGACAGGAGATTTGCCTTCGCCGCCGCCGTGGGGGTGGTCGCAGGGGTTCATGACGGAGCCGCGGACGGTGGGACG
>JAMPGF010000032.1 GCA_023664105.1 Butyricicoccus sp.
TCCATCTTCTTCACCCCCGCATCCATTATACCACTTTTTTATGAGACGGGCGTGGCCCTGCCGGCCTGAGCGGTTGATTTTTCCAAGCGGGTGTGCTATGATATGGGCGCGCTTCGCGCACTGTTGAGAAAGGAAAGGAGATCTACCATGAAAAAGTCGGTAAACCTGCCCCTGCGCCTGCTGATCGGCGTCATCCTGGGCGCGGTGCTGGGCCTGCTCATCCCCCAGGGGAGCACCCTGCCCTTCGCCGGAGCTGTGGTCAACGTCATCGGCACCGCGAAATACATCCTGGGCCAGATCATCAGCTTCTGCGTGCCCCTGATCATCATCGGCTTCATCGCCCCCTCCATCACTAAGCTTGGCTCCAACGCCACCCGCCTGCTGGGCGTGGCCATCGTCATCGCTTATGTCAGCTCGGTGCTGGCCGCCTTCATGTCCATGGCCGCCGGCTACGCCATCATCCCACATCTGGTCCTCGCCTCCGCCGCCGAGGAGGGCTCCAGCCTGCCCGTCCCCTTCGAGCTGGCGATCCCCCAGATCATGCCCGTGATGAGCGCCCTGGTCTTTTCCGTCCTCATCGGCCTGGCCGCCGTGTGGACCCGCGCCAAAACCTTTGCCGCCATTCTGGATGAGTTCCAGAAGATCGTGCTGGACATCGTCAATCGGGTCATCATCCCCATCCTGCCCTTCTTCATCGCCGCCACCTTCTTCCAGCTGGGCTGGAACGGCTCCATCACCCAGCAGCTGCCCGTGTTCCTGCTCGCCATCCTCATCGTGATGGCGGGCCACTACGTATGGATGGCAGTCCTCTACGGCACGGCCACGGTCTACTCCGGCCGGTCGGGCATCGAGGTCGTCAAGCACTACGGCCCGGCCTACCTCACCGCCGTGGGCACCATGTCCTCCGCCGCCACCCTGGCCGTGGCCCTCCAGTGCGCCCACAAGAGCAAGAGCCTGCGCAGCGACATGGTGGACTTCGGCATCCCCCTGTTCGCCAACATCCACCTGTGCGGCTCGGTGCTGACGGAGGTGTTCTTCTGCATGACCGTCTCCAAGGTGCTCTACGGCGCTCTGCCCGCTCCGGGCACCATGGTGCTGTTCTGCGTGCTGCTGGCCGTATTCGCCATCGGCGCCCCCGGCGTTCCCGGCGGCACGGTGGTAGCCTCCCTGGGGCTGATCGCCGGTGTGCTGATGTTCGATGAAGCCGGCCAGGGCCTGATGCTGGCCATCTTCGCCCTCCAGGACAGCTTCGGCACCGCCTGCAACGTCACCGGCGACGGCGCCCTCACCCTGATCCTCACCGGCTACGCCGAAAAGCACGGCATCCGTCAGGCATAAAGCTTAATTCGCTCAGCTAATACTAATTCTCGATTGAAAGTTCAACCGAGAATTCCGCGTGCTACGCACGCTCTCGCCGCGCAAAGCGCGGCGCGCCGGGGGTGCAAAAAAATGCAGGCTTCAACGGCGCCTGTAGATTTTTGTGCGATTGGCGACTATAAGGGCTTCCTTTGTCCTGGATTTTCTGGTATAATAGCCCGTAACAGAACATACAGGAAAGGCGGAAACACTTATGATTCAAGTCACTTTGGGGCGCACCGGGCTTACTGTCAGCAAAAACGGCTTCGGCGCGCTGCCCATACAGCGCATTTCCCGGGACGAGGCTGCTCATCTGCTCCGGAAGGCCCTGGACGCGGGCATCGATTATTTCGACACGGCGCGCGCCTATACGGACAGCGAGGAGAAGATCGGCTATGCACTCAGCGCCCGGCGGGGCGAGTTCACCCTCGCGACCAAAACCACGGCCACCGGCGAGGAGGGTTTCTGGAACGACCTGCACACAAGCCTGAAAAACCTCCGCACCGACTGCGTCGACATCTACCAGTTCCACAACCCGGCCTTCTGCCCGAAGCCGGGGGACGGCAGCGGGCTGTATGAGGCCATGGAGCAGGCCCGCTCTCAGGGGAAAATCCGCTTTATCGGCATCACCAACCACCGTCTGGCAGTCGCCCGTGAGGCTGTGGAGTCCGGGCTGTACGACACGCTGCAATTCCCCTTCAGCTACCTGTCCTCCCCGGAGGAGATCGCGCTGGTGGAGCAGTGCAAGGCCAGCGGCGTGGGTTTTATCTGCATGAAGGCGCTGTCCGGCGGGCTTATCGTCAACTCCGCCGCCGCGTACGCCTTCCAGGCGCAGTACGACAACGCGCTCCCCATCTGGGGCGTTCAGCGGGAGAGCGAGCTGGACGAATTCCTCTCCTACATTGACAACCCGCCTCAGCTGACGGACGAGCTCCGGGCAATCATCGACCGCGACAGGGGCGAGCTGTCCGGGGAGTTCTGCCGGGGCTGCGGCTACTGCCTGCCCTGCCCCGCCGGGATCGACATTCCAAACTGCGCGCGCATGTCGCTGCTGCTGCGCCGCTCCCCGGCCCAGGGACACCTGACCCCGGAGGGGCAGGAAAAGATGGCTCGCATCGACAGCTGCGTCCACTGCAACCACTGCGCAGACCACTGTCCCTACGGCCTGAACACGCCGGAGCTGCTTCGGCGAAATTACGAGGACTATAAGACATTTCTGAACAAATGACCCGCACAGGGCGGCCTTTATGATGCCGCCCATGCCAAAGGCGCCGGAAGCTCCATGCTTCCGGCGCCTTTTGGCGCGGTCATACTAATACTAATTTCAAATTAAATGCTTTAATTTGAAATTTCAATCGAGAATTAGTATCAGTTTTCTTCCCCGCTCTTGCGGAACGTGAAAAAACGCTGGCCCAAATAGTTGAGCGCCACGAAAAGCACCATGCCCGTGAGCATAGCCATGTTTTCACTGAAGGCCTGCGACCTGCCCGACAGCAGGCTGAGCATCAGCGGCTTGGAAATCCCGTAGGCCAGGAGATAGCACACCGCGATGTTTATGACGAAGCGCACGACCTCCTTAAAGGAGCGCGACTTGCTCCGGAAAGTGAAGTGCTTGTTCAGGAAAAAGCTCAGAATACTGCCGAAAAAGTAGTTCGCGAAAGAGGACAGCCAATAGCTGAAGTGAAAAGCATTGTACATTACGAACATAATGCCGGTTCCGACCACGGTGTTCAAAACCCCCACCAGCCCGAAACGGACAAGGGAGCTCTGCCACAGGCGATCCCAATATTTTTTCATACCGCCGCCTCACTATCATAAGATTCCGTAGCTGATAACCGTGATTATCAGCCCGCTGGCCATGCAGCCCACGCCGATGGCCGACATGGCGTGCAAAATGCGCATGCGCAGCACGGACGCCACCAGCGCCCCGGTCCACGCCCCGGTCCCCGGCAGGGGGATCGCCACCAGCAGGCACAGTCCCAGCCAGCGGAAGCGCTGGACCTTACCGCTGTTGCGGTGGGCCTTTTGCTCCAGCCTGTGGGCTAACTTGCGCAGCTTCTCCCAGCGCTTCATCCAGTTTATTATCTTCCGCGCGAAGAGTATGAGGAAGGGCACCGGCACCATGTTCCCCAGCACGGTGACAAGATAGGCCTCCTGCCAGGGGATATCGTAGAGCATCGCGGCCGGGATCGCGCCGCGCAGCTCGACCACCGGGAGCATGGAGAGAAGAAACACTCCAAGCATCTGTTTCAAAGGCGTATCCAATATCATGGCTCATCCCCCGCGCCGCCCTGAAGCACATACTCGTCGCTCTCCGCGTCGTAGTCAAGGGAAATGTCAAAGCAGCGTGACAGATCCTGCGCGGAGAGATAAAGCAGCGTGTAGGTATAGGAATGCGGCATACGCACCTGGCAGCTGCCGTCGACAAGCTCGTCCGTACCGTCCGGCAGATGGCGCATAAGCCGCCCGTCGGAATACAGCGCGTAGTCCTCCCCTCCGTAGCTGAGCTCAAAGTGGAGGTCCGTCCAGTAAAACTCACAGGGATTTCCGGACTCCTGGAAAAGAAACTCAATGGGTATCAAACGCTCGCCGTCCTTTTCCAGCACGGGGAAGGTGCTCTTTTCCTCCCCAACCCGCAAGCCGCTGACATCCCATTGCCCGCTGGTGAAGCTGACAGGTATGTCCTGGGGCAGTCCGTAGTATTGCAGGAAATTGCTCAGGAAGTAGGCCCCCTCAAAGAACATCGTGAAGCGGTAGTCAGCTTCAAGGTCGATGCTCAGTTCCAGCTCCCCGCTCTCCCGCGCGGCCTCAATGGCCTGAAGGTTTTCCCGGATCACGGCGTTGTTGGCGCGGTAGCCCTGATATATGGGCACATACCGCAGGACGAACACCGCCGCCAGCAGGACGCAGACTCCCGCCCTGGGAAGCCGGGAGCACTTTTCCAGCAGACGGAACAGCAGGCTCCAGCACACCGCCAGAAACAGCAGCAGGCAGGGGAAAAAGGTCCTGGCGTAGTACAGCGTGGTGACCAGCAGCAGCATCACCGAGGCCCCGGCCCCCAGAAGGAGCAGTCCGGTTTCCCGGTAGTCGCGGCGCGTGAGAAGGCTCACGGCGGCGTACAGCGTGTAAGCGACGGTGAGCACGGCCAGCGCCTCCTCCCTCCCCGTAAGCGCCAGAAGCAGAACCAGCCCCGCGGCGAGAAAGCCGGAGAGAAAGTGCCGGGGCAAAGCGCGGTCCGTCAGGCACAGCAACGCCAGAAGCAGGCAGAAGCAGGCAAACAGCACGTTCCAGAAGGTAAAGCCGCACAGGTAGTGCATCACGTCAAAGAAGCGGAAGCGGAACACCGCCGGGTCAAGGATGCTCAGCACCCCGCCGTCGATGCCGCGCTCCATTCGGGCGTGGCTGCCGGGCGCAAGAAGGATGGTGAGGTAGCCCAGGCTGGTAAGCAGCGGCGCGAGGTAAAGCGCCGCGTCTTTTCCGGCCTGCCCGCGCTTGAAAAGCCAGTATCCCCATATCAGTATCAGCGAAACCAGCCCGCACTGCTCCGTTCCCGCCCCGGCCAGCAGGGCGCACAGGCACAGCGCAAGCCGCGCCGCGCGTGAGGGCGCTTTTTCGCAAAAGCGGTCCATCATGCGCATGGCCAGCAGGGGGAAAGCCAGCGGAAAGGCGTAGTTAAAGAATGCGGACAGCCAGTACAGGGACATGCGCAGGTACTGTATCTCGCTGCCCAGCAGAGACAGCAGAGCCAGCCCCGCGGCCAGCAGCAGCGCCCCGGCTCTCATGCCGGCGTTCTGCACGCGCAGGCCCAGCAGGAAGATAAGCGCCGTCAGGACGGGGCTGAGCAGGGCAAAAAGCTTCGTGTCCGCCAGGAGCAGGATGGGTATCAGAATATGGACGTACACCCTGCCGTTTGTGTTTTGATAGTGCGACCAGGTGTGGCGCAGAAAGCCAATGGGCCCGTCCTGAAAGAAGGTCCCGTACCAGTAGTCGTCGGAGTAAACCGTCAGGTTCAAATTCACCGCCAGCTGCATCAGCATCGCCAGAAGCAGGACGGCGAGTCCGCACCATAACAGCCGTTTTTCGCTAAAGCCCCTGCGGCTAAGTGATGTCATTATGGCTGTTCCTCTCTGTAGATATAGTAGATGTTTTCTTCCCCGTTATAGTCCAGGGCAAAGCCGAAAAGCTGCTGCATCTGCTCCGCGGAAGCGTAGCAGGTATACCAGGGAATGAGCATGTCAGAATGCGGTGCTGCCAGCTCCCCGGGCTGCCCAAGCTCCGGGTCCCAGACGTAAATCTCCCCGTTGGGGCAGAAAAGATAGCCCGCGCCGTCCAACCGGCAGGCCACGCCATTATAACGGAAGTCCCATTCCGCGTTTCCGCCCAGCAGGCAAACGGAGTTCTGTATTGGAAGGTACAGCTTCCCGCCCTCCTCGCAGGCCGGAATACCCGACTTTTCCCCGTTATAGATGCCGCTGAGCCTGTACGTGCCGCTGGTATAGCTGATTTTCTCGTCGGTGATGCCGTAGTATTCCGCGGCATAGTCCAGGTACGCCATGCTGTCATAGTACATGTAGTGCCGGTAGTCGTCGTCAAGGTTCAGATCCAGGACGAGCGGCTCCCCGTCGTGCCGGCGAAGGAGCTGCCCATTGGCCGCGTTGACCTTCGCGTTGGCGGCGTAGCCCTGATAAGTGGAGAGATAAAACGGCAGCAGCGCCAGCACAGCCGCGGCGGCAAGCGCGGTAACGCCCCAGCGGGGCAGCTTCTCCAGGCATTCCGCCGCCAGGGAAGCGCACACAATAAGCAGCAGCAAAACCGCGGGTACCGTGGTCCTTGGCGAGGAGGCGGAATTGAGTACCATCACCAGCTGCGTTGCCAGCATCCCCAGCAGCAAAAGCCCCCTGAGCGCGGTCTCCTCACGCAGAAGACAGGCAGCGGACACAAAAACGTAGAACAGCACCGACAAAACGGCTGCCAGGAAATAGTGCTCCCCATGGCGCAGCAGGAGGTAGAGCGCCGCCGCCGCCGCAGACGAAAGCATGATTTTCGGGGAACGGCGCGTCACCAGCACATGAACTGCCAGCAGAAAGCAAAACAGCACAAAAAGCAGGGGGAGCCCATCCTCCCCTGTGAAGCAGCTCAGACAGAGGCGGGTACGGGAAACGATTTCCCCCTTATTCGTAAGGAAAGCCAGAAAGCCGCCGCTTTGCTCGTTTTCCACCCGCACCCAGGTACCCGGCGCGAAGATGACCGAGACATACCCCGCGCCGGAGAGCAGCGCCGGCAGGACACCCTGCCGGAAGGGGATCTTTTTCCGGAGCCAGGACAAAGCCCCCCAGCCTCCCAGGCAGGCAACCGCCGCCAGGCCGCTCTGCTCCGTGGTTGCCCCGGCCAGGAATATCAGCAGCATTGTCAGCGCCCGCAGCCGGCTTTTCTCCATGTCGCTCCGGTATCTCCGGAGAACCAGCATCAGGAAGAAAATGGGGAAAAGATAGTTAAAGGAAGCCGAGATCCACAAGATCGAGGTGTTCAGATACCGCACCGGCAGGGCCAGAACGCCCATCATCCCCGCCGCGCAGGCGGCCAGAAGTACGGGCCAGGGCGTCTCCCCCGACTGCAAACGGCCGCCAACGGCAAAGGCCGCGGCAAGCATCAGCGGATTGAGGAAAATAAAAAGCTTGGTGTCAAAAACAAGCGCAAGCTCCGCCAGAAAGTGGACGAAGGCCCGCCCGTTGAAGTTGAGATAGTGCCATTTTGTCAGCTCCCAGAAGCCGCTCAAGCCGTCCCGGAAAAAGAGGCCGTAAAAATAATCGTCGCAGTAAAGCGTTATTTTTGCCGTCAGCAGCAAAAGCGCCATGAAGGCGGCGAAAAACAGGAAGAGATTTATCAGCAGCTCCGGATCCGGACACCGGCGCTCCCCCTCAGTCCTCATCCGCATGGTCCCGATCCTCCCATTGCAGGCGCTCCTTAACCACATAATGCGGGCGCTGCTTGACCTGAATATAGATTCTGGCGATGTACTCGCCCAGAATGCCGAGGAAAAACAGCTGCAATCCCCCCAGCAGCAAAATCAGGCACACAATGGTGGCATAGCCGGGCACACTGATCGAGAAGGCCAGCTTCTGCACCAGCACCACCACAAGATAGATGGCAGACAGCACCGCGAAGGTCAGCCCCAGGTAAATGGCCATTTTGATAGGCGCGGTGGAAAAGCTGAGTATTCCGTCCCAGGCGTAGCGGAAAAGCTTCATCAGGGACCACTTGCTCTCCCCCCGTGAGCGCTCGCGCACCTCGTAGGGGATGTATTTCGTCTCAAAGCCCACCCAGGAGAACAGGCCCTTTGAAAAACGGTGCGCCTCGCCCAGAGACAGCAGCGCATCCGCCACCGGGCGGCGGACCGTGCGGAAATCGCTGGCGTTCATCACAAAGTCCACGTCGGAAAAGCGGTTGATAAGGCTGTAAAAGCAGGACTTCAGCCCTTTTTGCAGCGCGCCCTCCTTCCGCTCGGCCTGGTAAGCGGCGACGCAGTCATACTCCGGCTCGGTCTGGAGGATGCGCACCATGTCCAGCACGCGCGCCGGGGGCTGCTGGAGATCCGCGTCGACAAAGGCGATAAACTCCCCCCTTGCCGCGCCGAGCCCGGCCAGCATGGCGGCCTCTTTTCCGAAATTCCTGGAAAAGCTTACGACTTGAATGAGCGCGCCGTTTTCGCGGAAAAGCTCCCTGAGCTCGTCCGCGGTCCCGTCGGCGCTTCCGTCGTTAACAAAGACGAGCTCATAGGACAGTCCGCTGGAGGCGAAAGCCGCCGCGGCCTCCTCCTGAAAGCGCCGTATATTCCCCGCCTCGTTGTAGCAGGGCACAATAAGGGACAGGTCTACTCCCTGCGCCAGGCTGCGTTGCTCCAAAAACAATCAGGTCCTTTCCCGAAAATGCCGCGGATTTACGCGGTAAATTTAAGGATATCACAAGAGGGCTCGAAATTCAAGAGCTGTAACGATTCTTGCAAAAGGTGTTGCAGAAAAAAGTTTCGTCAACCTTTTCAAGGGTCGACGCGAAGCTCCCCGTAATCAAAAAAATCAGGAAGGGCATGGGGTTCCCCATCGGCCCCGCCAAAGCGGGGCCGCATTTTCAGGCTCTCTTATTTCTCCACGGCTCCAAACGCCTGCTCAAGGTCAGCGATAATATCGTCGATGTGCTCAATTCCAATGGACAGGCGTATGGTGCTCCGGCTTATGCCCTGGCTTTTGAGCTCCCCGTCGGTGAGCTGGGCGTGGGTGGTGGTCGCCGGGTGGATGACCAGGCTCTTCACATCCGCGACATTTGCCAGCAGGGAGAAAACCTTGAGGTTGTCGATAAACCTGTGCGCCGCCTCCGCTCCGCCTTTGATGTCAAAGGTGAAGATGCTCGCCCCGCCGCGCGGGAAGTATTTTTCATACAGCGCGTGGTCCGGGTGCCCCGGCAGGGACGGATGGCTCACGCTCTCTACCAGCGGGTGCCCGGCGAGGTACTCCACGACCCTTTTCGTATTCTCCGCGTGGCGCTCAAGCCGCAGCGAGAGCGTCTCCACGCCCTGGAGCAGCAAAAAGGCGTTGAACGGCGAAATGCACGCGCCCATGTCGCGCAGGATTATCGCGCGCACGTAAGTCACGAACGCGGCGCCGGGCGCGGCCTCGGCAAAGCTCACGCCGTGATAGCTCGGGTTCGGCTCTGCGATGGCGGGATACTTGCCGGACGCGCGCCAGTCAAAGCTGCCGCCGTCGACGATAATGCCGCCGAGGGCGGTGCCGTGCCCGCCGATGAACTTGGTCGCGGAGTGGATGACGATGTCCGCGCCGTGCTCGATGGGCCGGATGAGGTAGGGCGTGCCGAAGGTGTTGTCGATGACCAGCGGCAGGCCGTGCCGGTGCGCGATTTCCGCTATCGCGTCAATGTCGGGGATGTCGCTGTTCGGGTTGCCCAGCGTCTCGATGTACACCGCGCGCGTCTCCGGCCGTATCGCGGCCTCCACCTCGGCGAGGTCGTGCGCGTTGACGAAGGTGGTGGTAATGCCCAGCTCCGGGAAGGTGTGCGCCAGCAGGTTATAGCTGCCGCCGTAGATGGTCTGCTGGGAGACGATGTGCCCCCCGCCCTGGGCCAGGGCCTGAATGGTGTACGTCACCGCCGCCGCGCCGGAGGCCAGCGCCAGCGCCGCCGTGCCGCCCTCGAGCGCCGCGACGCGCTTTTCCAGCACATCCTCCGTGGGATTGGTCAGGCGTCCGTAGATGTTCCCCGACTCCTTGAGCGCGAAGCGGTCCGCCGCGGCGGCGGAGCTTGGGAAGACGTATGAGGTCGTCTGGTAAATGGGCACCGCCCGCGCGTCCGTCGCCGGGTCGGGCTGCTCCTGCCCGACATGGAGCTGGAGCGTCTCGAATTTGTATTTTTTATTATCCATAATATATCCCCTCTTTGGAAACTGGAATTTATTTTTTCTTCTTACTTACAAATATTGCGATAGAACAAAATATAACAAAAAGCACAAATCCAATTTTCACTATGTTTAACCTCCATAGCAATCACGATTTACTTTTTCACGGCTATTATACCAGACAAGCCCCTCCCGCGCAAGCTTGAAACGCGGCGGAGTTTATGCTACAATAGAAAAAAATCCAAAGGAGGCCGCCCCATGCGCCAAAAGATAAACCTCACCTCCGAGGCGCTGCACGCGCTGGCGATGGCGCTGATGCTCTGCGACCATCTCTGGGCGACGCTGTTCCCGGCCGCGGAGTGGATGACCTGCCTCGGGCGTCTGGCCTTCCCCATCTTCGCCTTCATGACGGCGGAGGGCTACGCCCGCACGCATGACATAAAGCGCTACATGCTCCGTATGCTCGCCGCGGCGCTGGTGTCGGAGATCCCCTTCAACCTCATGTACGCCGACAGCGTTTTCTACCCCTTCCACCAGAACGTCCTCTGGACGCTCCTGCTGGGCCTTGCGCTGCTGTATCTCACCGACAAAGCCCGTGAGCGCTTCCGCGGCGCGGCGCGCGTGGCCCTGTACGCGCTGCTCGTCCTGCTGGGCTTCTTCCTCGGCTACGCGGCGATGCTCGACTATTACGGCGTCGGCGTGATGACGGTACTGGTGTTCCGCTTTTTCCCCTGCCGCGGCGTGAAAAACCTCCTGTGCCAGCTCGCGTGCCTGTATGTGCTCAACGTCAGCCTCCTCGGCGGCTATTACTACGAAATCAACATCCTCGGCCACAGCTTTGAGCTGGTGCAGCAGGGCTTTGCGCTGCTCTCGCTCATTCCCATCTGGCTCTACGGCGGCAGGCGCGGTTCCGGCGGAAAGGGCTTCCGGTACTTCTGCTACGCCTTCTACCCCGCCCATATGCTGCTGCTTTTCCTCACGCGCGCGTGGGTGCTGAGGTAAAAACCGCCTTGACAAACATACCGCCGGTATGTTATCATGTATGACATGCCGCCGGTGTATAGGGAGGATTATACACAATGGCGCGAAACAAGCATCCGGAGCAGACCGTCAACTTAATACTGGACGTATCCTACCGCCTGTTCAAGGAAAAGGGCTACGAGCACACCTCCATTCAGGACATTATCGACAATCTCGGCGGGCTGAGCAGGGGCGCAATCTACCACCACTTCAAGTCCAAGGCGGAGATCCTTGTTGCGGTCTCGGACCGCATTTCGGAGAAGTCCAACCGTATGCTGGAGAAAATCGCCGAGCGTCCGGGGCTGAGCGGGAAGGAGAAGCTCCGGGCCATCTTCCGGGAGTCCCTCGCCCGTCCCGAGCAGGACGACATATTCTCCGCCGCTCCCCATTACTTTGACGACCCCAAGCTCCTTTTCTCAATGCTCCACGACACCGTTGAATACACCGCGCCGAAATATCTCCTGCCCATTCTGCGCCAGGGCATTGAGGACGGGTCGATACAGACCGATTATCCCGAGCAGCTTGCCGAGCTCATACTTTTAGTGGCGAACGTCTGGACAAACCCCATGATTTTCGACGACCCGGTTGAGGACTCCTGCCGGAAGTTTGCACTGTTCGATCAAATGCTCCGCGGCTTCGGGCTGGATATTCTGGACGGCCAGATCCTCGATCGGCTCAAGGAGCTCACGGTAATCTACAACGAAAACAAATAAACCTGCCTTCGGGCAGATTTATTTTGAGAATATACATACCGTCGTTCGGTATCAAAACACCGGAGGCTAAAATGAATCAAAAGCTTTTCACACGCGATTTCACAATGGTCGTTCTCGGGCAGATAGTCTCCCTGTTCGGCAACGCGGCGCTGCGCTTTGCCCTGCCGCTGTATCTGCTGAACCTGACGGGCTCCGCGGCGCTCTACGGCACGGTAACGGCCTGCGCCTTTATTCCGGCGGTGCTGCTCTCCCCTGTCGGCGGCATCATCGCGGACAGGGTCAACAAGCGGAACATAATGGTAACGCTCGATTTTCTCACGTCGGCGCTCGTGCTCGGCTTCATCCTGCTCATGGACGCGGTAGATCTCACGGCCCTGCTCACGGTGACGCTCATGCTGCTGTACGGCATTGCGGGCGCATATCAGCCCTCCGTGCAGGCAAGCATCCCCGCGCTGGCCGCTCCCGATAATTTTATGGCAGCCAACTCCGTTATCAACACGGTCAGCTCTTTTTCCTCCCTGACCGGGCCGGTGCTGGGCGGGATTTTGTACAGCGCATACGGTCTGCGCCCTGTTTTGTGGCTGTGCGCGTGCTGCTTCGCGCTCTCGGCGGTTATGGAGATTTTCATCAGGATCCCCTTTCAAAGGCTGCCCGGCTCCGGCGGGGTGCTGGAAACGGTGCGGGCCGATTTCGCCGGAAGCCTGCGCTTTATCCTCCGGGAGAAGCCTTTTATCGGCAGGGTCGTGCTTGTGGTATGCGCAATAAACCTCTTCCTGTCGGCGATGCTGATTGTCGCGCTGCCGTACCTGATCACCGAGGTGCTGAGCCTTGACACCGCGCTGGCAAACCGCCTGTACGCCTTCTCGGAGGGCGCGTTTGCCGCGGGCGGGCTTACCGGAGGCGTGTGCGCGGGGCTGCTCGGCTCTCGTCTGAGGCCGGAAAGGGCCCATCATCTGCTCATGGCCAGCGTGCTGTGCGTGTTTCCCATGGCCGCCGTTCTGCCGCTGTGCCCGGGGCTGGTGAGCTACGCCGTGATAACGGTCTGCTGCTTTGTGATCATGGTGTTTTCAACGGTTTTCAGCGTGCAGATGATGTCTGTTCTCCAGAGCGAGACGCCGCAGGAGCTCATCGGCAAGGTCATCTCCGTCATTCTCACGATCTCCATGTGCGCCCAGCCGCTGGGCAACGCGCTGTACGGGACGCTGTTTGAGCTGTGCGCGGGCGCGGAGTGGGCGGTGGTGCTGTTTTCCGCTATTGCGTCGCTGCTGATCGCGGTAACAACGGGGAAGCTTTTCCGGCAGCCCGTCCCTGAGCGCTGATGCAAAAGCCGCGGCACTGTTCTTGACAAGCCGGGGCTGATGTAGTATCCTGTCTGACGGAAAAAAACTGCCTGCGGATACCCGCCGGCATGAAAGAAGGCAAGTAATTTCATGGCAACCGGCAAAAAATTCTACCGCTGGCTGTTCTACGTCCTCGGCATGGCCACGCTGGCGCTGGGCATAGTGCTCAGCACCAAGTCCCGGCTGGGCATGTCCCCGATCCTCTCGGCCGTGTACTGCCTGTCGGAGATCTACGGCCTGAATTTCTCCACCCTGACCCTAATCTATTACATACTTCTGGTCGCGGCTCAGTTTCTCCTCCGCGGGAGAAATTATCATCTGTCCGATCTGCTCCAGGTACCCGTATGCATTGTGTTCACGCGCCTGATGGACATTTTCTCAAGGATTCTGCCCCTCGAACCGGTTTTTCTGTGGCAGAAGCTGCTCATAGCCGCGGCGTCGGTGCTCGCCACGGGCGCGGGCATGACCCTGGCGTTGGATATGCAGCTCGTGCCCAACCCCGGCGACGGGATAGTGCAGGCCATCTCCGACAGGAGCGGTCTGAGCCTGGGCACGTCGAAAAACCTCTTCGACGGCGGCAGCGTTCTTCTTGCGATAGTGCTCAGCCTTATCCTAAGCGGCAGGATAATCGGCCTGGGCATCGGCACGGTAATAAACGTGGTGTGCATCGGGCGCGTAGTCGCCCTGTGCACCTGGCTGTTCAAGGGCAAAATCATGCACCTGGCCTTCGGCGACGCGAAAAAAGAGGATGCTCTGTAATACTAATTCTCGATTGAAAGTTCAATCGAGAATTCCGCGTGCTACGCACGCTCGCGCCGCGCAAAGCGCGTCGCGCCGTCTCATTAAAACCCTGACGCGCCTACGGCGCTATATCCGGCAGCCCTTGGCGGCTTCGCCGCCTTAGGGATGCCGCATCCCCTTTGGGGAAAAAGCTCTTGGAGCTTTTTATCAGGGTTTAGTATAAAAGCTTCCTCTTTTTCCGTCAGACGGCCTGTAAATATTGACAGGCTTCGGCATATATATTACAATAGCCCTGCCCCGAAAGGGGCAGGGCGTTGTTGCACATAGGCGGTTAGCCACTTCCCTGTGAAGGGAGGTGATGCTCATGGGAAACGGGCGCTGGGCGAAAGCCCTGCGTTTCGCGGTGTGTTTTATCATCATGCTTTTGCTGATGATCTACATATCCCCAAATGCGTGTTGACCGCTCGGAAGGCACCCAAGCGGTCAACCTTAATCTGACCCAAAGGGGCTAACCGTCTGCAACGGCGCCCTTTTATATTCTCATTATACACCATCCGCCCGATTTGTCAAGCGGCCGTGCAGCCTCTCTTACAGCTCCTCGTCCAGGATCTCCCCCGCCGCGACTATATTCGTCGGCCCGGTGAGGTAGAGAGCCGTCGCCTCCCCCTCGCGCGCCACGTCCACGGTGAGCCTCCCGCCCGCCATGTCCGCCGTAAAGCCGCTGCCGCTGCTGAAGCCCTTGAGCGTGAGGATCAGCGCCACCGAGGCCGTCCCCGTGCCGCATGCATAGGTGAAGTCCTCCACTCCGCGCTCATATGTGCGCTCAAAAACACGGTTTCCCCCCACCGGCTCGTAGAAATTGACGTTGGCCCCCTTCGGAAACACCGGGTGAAAGCGCAGCCGCCGCGCAAGTTCAAAAAGCTGTCTCGGCTCGGTCTGGCGCAGGCCCGGCATGGGTATCACCGCGTGCGGAAGCCCGGGATTTCCCAGCTCCACATAGCCGCACTCATACCGCACGCCGTCCAGCTCCACGGCGCAGTCCGGCTTCACCGCCGTCGGGTCGGTCAGACGTATCCTGTAGTGCCGCTTATCGATCCGCTGCCCCGTGACGGCGCCGGAGGCGGTCTCCACGGTCTGAGTTTCCCCCGACAGCCCCATCTCGTAGCCGTAGCGGCAGATGCAGCGCGCGCCGTTGCCGCACATCTCGCCCGCCGAACCGTCGGAGTTGAAAAACTCCATCTTAAAATCCGCCTTATCCGAGCGCGCCACGGCCATCAGCCCGTCCGCGCCGATGGACATATGCCTCTCGCAAAGCTTCCTCGCCATGCCCGCAAGCGTCTGCGCGTCCAGCGTGCCGTCCATGTTGTCGATAATTATAAAATCGTTGCCCGTTCCGTTGAGCTTGTAAAATTTCACGTTCTATCCCCCGCCTTTCCGGATATACCCCCATAATACCCCACCCGCGCCCGCCGCGCAAGCCTTTTATAATACTAATTCTCGATTGAAAGTTCAATCGAGAATTCCGCGTGCTACGCACGCTCGCGCCGCGCAAAGCGCGTCGCGCCGTCTCATTAAAACCCTGACGCGCCTACGGCGCTATAAAAAGCTCTTGGAGCTTTTTATCAGGGTTTAGTATAAATTTGCGCTGCTTGACCGCGTGTGCTACAATGGAAACAAAAACCTGGGGAGGACAGCCATGGCGATAAAAGCGATACTCTGGGACGTGGACGGCACCCTGCTGGACTTTCTTGCCGCGGAGCGCGAGGCGATCCGCTCCTGCTTTGCGCGCTTCGGCCTCGGCGAGTGCCCGGACGATATGATACAGCGCTATTCCCAAATAAACGTGCGCTACTGGAAGCGCCTCGAGTACGGCGAGATAACCCGCGACGAGGTGCTGCTGGGCCGCTTTGTCGAGTTCTTCGCCAGCGAGGGCATCGAAACCGACGCCGTGGCCTTCAACAATGAGTACCAATACCGCCTCGGCGACACCGTCGTGTTCATCGACGATGCCTACGAGCTGGTAAAACGCCTACGTGCCCGCGTGAAGCAGTACGCTGTCACCAACGGCAGCCTCACCGCGCAAATGCGAAAGCTGACCCGCTCCGGCCTGATCGGGCTGTTCGACGGCGTGTTCATCTCCGAGGAGATAGGCTTCGACAAGCCACGCCCGGAGTTTTTCGAGCATGTGTTCGCCCATATTCCGCCCTTCGCGAAGGGCGAAATGCTCATCGTCGGCGACTCACTGACCAGCGACATGCGCGGCGGCAACATCGCGGGCGTGAAGTGCTGCTGGTACAATCCCCATCACGCGGAAAACGGCGCGGGGGTACATATCGACTATGTTATCGACCGCCTCTCCGGCCTTGAAGAGATCATCTGAAGTATTTTCGCAATTTTACATTTATCTATTCCTTTTTGCATCAAAGTGTGCTACAATAGACTGCAATTCTGACAGATTGGAGCTAATTGACATGCCGGAAAATTACATAAGCATAACAGGAGAAAAGGGGAGCGTAAACATCTCCGACAACGTGATCGCCGTAATCGCCAGCGCCGCGGCGGCTGAGGTGGACGGCATCGCCGGCCTTTCCAACAGCGGCGGCTCGGAGCTGTACGAGTCCCTGGGCAAAAAGACCATATCCCGCGGCGTGAACGTCAGCTTTGAAAACGGCGGCATAACCGTGGACATCATCGTCATGGTGCGCTACGGCTGGAGCATCTCCCGCGTCGCGTCCGAGGCGCAGAGCGCCGTGGCAAGCGCGGTCAGCTCCATGACTGGCATCAGCCCCAGCGTGAACATCCACGTCAGCGGCGTGGCCCTCGACAAATAAAGCCATGACAAGAAAGACAGCCAGAGAAATCGCCCTCCAGCTCAGCTTCGCCTCGGTAATGAGCGAGAGCTTTGCCCAGGACGTGCTCGACGAGTTCTTTGAGCCTGAGCACTACGCCGGCATGGCCGCGGAGAGCCCGCTTTTCCGCGAGCGCCCCGACGAGCGCCAGCTTGAGTATATCCGCACCCTTGTACAGCTCGTGTCCGACCACCGCGCCGAGCTTGACGCGGACATAGAAAAATACGCCTCCGGCTGGAAGGCCGAGCGTATCTCCAAAACCGCCATGGCGATAATGCGCGCGGCGATGTGCGAGATTTTGTACATGGAGGACATCCCCAACGCCGCTGCCATAAACGAGGCCGTGGAGCTTGCCAAGCGCTATGAGGAGAAGGACACCGCCGCGTTCATAAACGGCGTGCTCGGCTCCTTCGTCCGCGCCGGGCTGAGCGCGGGGGCCGAATAACCACACGAGGAGAGGGCGTGCCCCCGCGCGCCCGTTTCAATGCCATGCCGGAAAACATTTTATCAGTTACGGCGCTAAACAGCCGCATAAAAAACATGCTCGACAGCGACAGCGTCCTGCAAAACATCTGTGTCTCCGGCGAGCTTTCAAACTACAAGCTCCACTCCTCGGGCCATCACTACTTCACGCTCAAGGACGCCGGGAGCAGTATCCGCTGCGTGATGTTCCGCTCCGCGGCCTCGAAGCTGCGCTTTCGTCCCGAGAGCGGCATGAGCGTGCTGGCCTCGGGCCGTGTCTCGGTCTTTCCGCGCGACGGGGCCTACCAGCTCTACTGCGAAAGCCTCAGCCCCCAGGGCGCGGGCGACCTGCACGTCGCCTTTGAGCAGCTGAAATCCAAGCTCGCCGCCGAGGGGCTCTTCGACCGCGCGCACAAAAAGCCCCTCCCCCGCTTCCCCGCACGCATAGCCGTAATAACCAGCGGCTCGGGCGCGGCGGTGCGGGACGTTATCCGCGTGACCGGAAAGCGCTGGCCCATGGCGAAAATAACCGTCATGCCCGTGCGCGTCCAGGGGGCCGAGGCCCCGCCGGAGATCGTCGGCGCGCTCAATTACGCCAACCGCCATAATGTCGCTGAGCTCATCATCGCCGGGCGCGGCGGCGGCAGCATTGAGGACCTTTGGGCCTTCAATGACGAGCGCGTGGCCCGCGCTATCTACGCCAGCGAGATACCCGTGATTTCCGCCGTGGGCCACGAGCCGGATGTCACCATCGCCGATTTTGTGGCCGACATGCGCGCGGCGACGCCGTCCAACGGCGCGGAGCTGGCCGTGCCCGACCAGTCCGAAATGCGCAGCCTGCTCTCCGGCGCGGAGATACGCGCGAGGCAGGCCATGCGCAAAAAGCTGGACAACCTGCGCCGGCAGCTCACGCAGCTGAGCGATCGCCGCGTAATCCAGAGCCCCACGGGCTATATTGACCAAAAGCGCATGGAGCTCGACCACGCCGGCGACAGGCTCATCTCAGCCGCGGAGCGGAGGCTCGCCGCCGCCCGGCGCGAGCAGGTCCGCCTC
>JAMPGF010000033.1 GCA_023664105.1 Butyricicoccus sp.
GAGCTCGAGAGCGGCGCCCGCGCCCCGGAACCCGCCGCGCGCGGGGAGCGGGAGACGGCTCAAATCAGCCTGGGCGAGCTGGGCGCGGACGAGGTCAGCCGTCGGCTGAAAATGACGGAGCTGAACACGCTCACGCCCATTGAGGCGCTGAACCTGCTCTATGAGCTGAAGAAGAAGGTGGAGGAATGCTGAGGCGCTTTTTTGCCTGCCCGGTCTGCGACAACCGGCTGACGCGCGCGCAGACGGTGCTCGGCTGGATCTATCTGCCGATGCACTTTCTTGTGATCCCCGTGCTGGCGGCGATGTTCGTGTATTACGCGCCGGGGAATTACACGGATGTGACCGTCAACAAGATTTATTTCGGCGTGGGCATTGCCTTCGTGCTGATTGCTTTGGGCGAGTGGCTGCGGCGGAATTTCTACGTGCTGCTGGATAACCCCGGGCGCTTTGCCATGTGCATTGCCGCGGGCTTCGCCGCGGACTATATGCTCTCGGTAGTGGTGACTGTCGCGCTGATGCTCATTGAGGGCTTCGGGGACAACCCGAACAATGCCGAGCTGATGCAGATGGCCGACGCCGACGTTGGCGCGATGATGGGGATTACCGTTTTTCTCGCGCCGGTGGTGGAGGAGAGCATCTTCCGCGGCGTGGTGTTCGGCAGCATTCGCGGGAAAAGCCGCGTGGCGGCTTATGTCGTGTCGATTTTGCTGTTCTCCCTGCTGCACGTCTGGCAGTATGTGGTCATGTATGGGGATCCGTGGTATTTTATCTACATGCTGCAATATCTGCCGGTTTCCTTCGTGCTGGCCTGGCTTTATGAGCGGAGCGGCACGATTTGGACGAGTATTGCTTTTCATATGCTGTTCAACGCGCTGTCGTTCTGGCTGCTGAGTATTATGTGACGGAGGAATTCTATTTATGGTGCTCAAGGATGAGGTGCTGCGCAGGCTCCGGGAGGCGGCTGGCCCGGTTTCGGGACAGGAGCTGGCGCGGGAGCTGGGCGTGTCGCGAAACGCCGTCTGGAAGGCCGTGCAGGCGCTCAGGCGGGAGGGATGCGCGATAGGCTCGGGCACGAACCGGGGATATTGCCTGCTGCGCGAGAGTGACGCGCTGGATGCCGGGGAGATCTCCGCGCTGCTGGAGGACAGGACTGTTCCCGTTTACGTGCTGGAGACAGTGGACTCCACGAGCAGCGAGTGCCGCCGCAGGCTCGCCGGGGGCGAGGGGCGCTGCCTTGTGCTCGCCCGGCAGCAGACGGGCGGCAGGGGGAGAAACGGCAAGTCCTTTTTCTCGCCGCCGGACACGGGGCTTTACATGAGCGCGGCGCTGCGGCTGGACATGAGCCGCGTCGACGCCGTGGGGATAACTACTTACGCCGCGGTGTGCGTCGCCGGGGCCATTCGGGATGTGACGGGGCTGGACTGCGGCGTGAAGTGGGTTAACGATGTGTACTATCAGGGCAAGAAGGTCTGCGGCATTCTCACCGAGGCGGTCAGCTCCTTTGAGGACGACCGCGCGCTCTCGGCCATCGTGGGTATCGGCGTGAACCTGCACCCGAGCGCGGTGCCGGAGGGGCTGGAAAATATTGTTGGATTTCTGGACTGCGGCGCGGTGAAAAACCGGCTGGCAGCGGAGATCATTAACCGGCTGATGCGGTATGACCCCGATGACCGGGGGTATCTTGAGCAGTACCGCGAGCTGTCGGTGGTGCTCTCGCGGCGGATAAGCTATGTCAGCGGCGGTGTGACGCACAGCGGCATCGCCGTGGATATTGACGGCAGCGGCGGGCTGGTGGTGGACGCCGATGATGCGGGGCGCGTGACGCTCAGCAGCGGGGAGATCTCGCTGACGGCGATCGAGGGGATAAAATAAAATGGCGCGGTGCGGGATTTTAAATAATTCCCGCGCCGCGCTTGTGATGCTGCTTTGGTTTAACCGTCGTCAGCCTTGTTTTTCTTTTCCCGGAGATAGAAATACGCCGCTATGAAAACAAGCGCAGATATGACCGCCGGAACCGCCGAGGCCGACGCCTCGTTGACGAACCACACCGCGTCCAGCGCCGCGCGGCGCTCTGGGTGGTTGGCCACATCGGCAAAAACGGAGGCGTTGCGCCCGAGGAAGGTTGCCGCAAAGGCGCAAAGGGTGATAAGAAGCGCGATGAGCGCGGGGCAGATTTTTTTCATGGTATCAGCTCCTTTCACGGTAATTTTATCACGGATTTGCCGCCGCCGCAAGATAATATGGACTTTTTATGCAATCTGTAGTATACTGTTTAATTACAATTCAGACTGAGGCTGTTCGAGGTATTAGGCATGGCTTATCTGAAGTTGATATTCCCCCTGGCGGCGCTGGGGTTTGTCGCGCTGGTATTCTCTGAATATTTCCCGGTGCTGGAATGCCCGCGGGGGATGGGCCGGACTTCGGCGGCGGAGCGGGCGCTGACGCGGCGCGACGGCGCGGCGGTGCTGGTGATCACGCTGGCTTACGCGCTTGCTTACGCGCTTGCCGCGTTTACCAACCTGGGCGTGAACACCGCGCCGCAGACCTTTTGCCGCTTTACCGAGCGGGGGCAGTACGCCCTCGTCGAGCTGGACGAGCCGCGCGAGATCGGCGCGCTGCTGTATTATTCCGGGTTGTATTCAGGCTCCTACCGGCTGCAGTTTTCCGCCGACGGCGAGGAGTGGGCCGATCAGACCGCCATGACTCAGGAGCACGGCGATTTGTTCAAGTGGCAGTACGCGGAGCTGGCCGGGGGAAACGGGAGCGTGCGCTTCGTGCGGATCATTGCCGCGGAGCGGCTGTGGCTGGGGGAGATCGCCCTGTTCGACGCCGACGGGGAGCGCATCGGCGCGGAGCACCTCATCCATGACGACGGGTGCCGCACGCTCTTTGACGAGCCGGACACCGTGCCGGATGAGCCGGGCTATCTCAACAGCTCGTACTTTGACGAGATCTACCACGCGCGCACGGCATATGAGCACCTGGAAAATATCAAGCCATACGAAATCAGCCACCCGCCGCTGGGTAAACTCATTATCTCGCTCGGGCTGCGGGCGTTCGGCATGACGCCCTTCGGCTGGCGCTTTATGGGGACGCTGTTCGGGGTCCTGATGCTGCCGGTGATGTATGTTTTTCTGAAGAAGCTTTTTGGGAAAACCTCCGTCGCCGCCTGCTGCACGGCGGTTTTCGCTTTTGACTTCATGCACTTTACGCAGACGCGCATCGCAACCATCGATACCTACGCGGTATTTTTCGTACTGCTGATGTACCTTTTTATGTACCTCTACCTCTCCGCCGAGCGCGGCGCTAAGAAGCCGCGGCGGGCCTGGCTGCCGTACCTGGCGCTGGCGGGGCTTAGCTTCGGCCTGGGCGCGGCCAGCAAGTGGACGTGCATATATGCCGGGGCTGGGCTGGGCCTGCTCTGGTTGGGCGACCGGGTTTGGCGCGGAGTGAGGCTCTGCCGCGCGGGGCGGAAGTGGCACTATATCTACGAAACGTCGGAGAATATTCTCTGGTGCCTGCTGTTTTTCGTGCTCGTGCCCGTGCTTGTGTACTACCTGAGCTACTACCCCTACGGCAGGGCCAACGGGCTTGAGGGCGCGGGGATGTATTTCACGCGGGAATATCTTGACCTCGTGCTGGAAAACCAGAGCTTCATGTTCTCTTACCACTCCGGCGTCACCGCGACGCACCCCTATTCCTCGAGCTGGTACCAGTGGCTTGTGGACGCGCGGCCGATACTCTACTATTTGAAATATTTTGACGACGGGACAAAGTCCTCCTTCGGCGCGTTTGTCTCGCCGCTGCTGTGCTGGGGCGGGATGTTTGCGCTGCTTTGCGCGGGACATGCCGCCATCCGCCTGCGGGACGCCCGCGCGGCGTTTATCCTGCTGGGATATCTGGCGCAGCTGCTGCCCTGGGTGCTGGTGACGCGGATCACCTTTGAGTATCACTATTTCCCCTGCACCGTGTTTCTGGTGCTGGCGCTGGGGTACGTTTTCGCGCACCTGGATGCGCTCGGCGGGCGGCGCTGGCCGATGTACAGCTTTACGGCGATGAGTTTGCTGCTGTTTGCGGCGTTTTATCCGGTGCTGTCGGGGCTGCGGGTGCCGGATTGGTACAGCCACAATTTACTGGCCTGGTTTCCGAGCTGGCCGTTTTAAGAATATTTTGACATTGGAGGTAACAAAAATGCTTGCAATAGGATGTGACCACGGGGGATTTCAGCTCAAGCAGTGGATAATGAAATGCCTGGGCGGGCAGGGCGTGGAGTTTAAGGACTTCGGCACCTATACCGAGGACAGCTGCGACTATCCCGTCTATGCCGAGAAGGTCTGCCGCGCGGTAGTCTCGGGCGAGTGCGAGCGGGGCATACTCATCTGCGGCACGGGCGTCGGGATCTCGATTGCCGCCAACAAGATCCACGGCATTCGCGCCGCGCTGTGCTCGGACTGCTACAGCGCCGAGTTTACCCGCCGCCACAACGACGCCAACATCCTCGCCCTCGGCGCGCGCACCACGGGCTCGGGGCTGGCTATGAAGATCGTGGACACCTTCCTGTCCACCGGCTTCGAGGGCGGGCGGCACGCACAGCGCGTGGCTTTGATTACGGAGCTGGAACAGAAAGGTTAAATTCTGCAGGAGACTTTGACACATGGGCAGACCCAAGACAGTTTACAGGGGCAGGCGCAAATACACCTGGCTTATCACGCTTTTGCTGTTTGTGCTCGCCTTCATAATCATCGGCGTTGTATGGCTGTTCGACTACCTTCAGCGTTACGTCGTGTACGAGAAGGACGGACTGAGCATCATGCTACCGTACATGCGCGAGGATGACGACCCCTTCGCCGTGCAGGTCGACGACACGCTCTATGACTTCGAGCGGCCTGTGGTGGACGCGGAGATCGTCGTCGACGAGGCGGGCTTTGACGACCTCGACCTCGGCGTGGGCGAAAACCTTACGCCCGTACGCGCGCGCTACGTCCCCGCCGCCGCGGTCACGGGCGCGCAGCTGACCTATCTTGCCGGCTCCCTTGAGGCCGAGGGGCAAAACGCGCTGATGCTCCAGCTGAAAACCTCCGACGGGCACCTGAGCTACAAAAGCGGCGTGGGGCTGCCCGACTCCTACGGTGTCAACGGCGCGGAGGATATCAGCCAGGCCGTGGCGCAGATCTCCGGGCAGGGCATCTACCTCGTCGCGGAGATTGCCACGCTTATGGACGACGCGATGGCCCTGCGAAACCTGCCGCTGGCGCTCAAGGACAGCAATGGGCAGGTCATTACCGACAGCGGCGGAAGCTGGCTCGACCCCTACAACCGGGGCACGCGGCAGTACATCACCGACATAATGACCGAGCTTGCCGGCATGGGCTTTAACGAGGTCGTGCTCACCGGCATCGCGCACCCGCGCGCGGAGGATATTGTGTACTCTCAGGAGATGACCAGCTCCCCGAGCATCGCCAGCAGCGTGTCCACCTTCGCGCTGCGCATGTGCGAGACGGCGCACGAGCTGGGGATGAAGTGCTCCGTGCTGTGCCAGACCGCGGAGCTGCGCATGGGCAACGGCAGCGAAATCGGGCAGAGCCCCGAGCTGCTGTTCTCGCTGTTCGACCGCGTCTATGTCCTCACGGACTCCGAGAACATCACCGCCGACATAAGCGCCCTGAGCGCCGCGCCCGGCGCGGACGGCGATGAGCGCATAGTCCCGATGGTGATAGGCTGGACGCCGGAGCGGAGCAGCTACGCGGTGCAATAACTGAGAAAAGGGAACGGATAAGTCAAGATGTTTATTGATTTCCAAGGCATAAGCAACGCCCGCGAGCTGGGCGGGATTAAGACCGGGGACGGACGGAGAGTCAAAAGCGGCGTGCTTCTGCGTACCGCGGAGCTGGCCGACGCCGCCGACGCGGATCTCTCCGCGCTGGCGGAGAAATACGCCGTGCGGCATGTGGTGGATTTTCGCGACATGAGCGAGGTTGAGCACAGGCCCGACCGGGAGATACCGGGCTCAGGCTATGTGGGCATCCCCGTGCTGCCGTCCCTGCCGTACGAGACGCGCGCCATCGACCTGACGCCGAAAGTGATTTTTGACCAGTTCGTATTCATGTACCGCCTCATGGCCGAGGACGGTTTCTGCGCCCGGGCCTACGCGCGATTTTTCCGCGTGCTGCTTGAGGCCAGGGGCGAGGCGGTGCTCTGGCACTGCGTACAGGGCAAGGACCGCACGGGCATCGCCGCGATTTTGCTCCTGCGCGCGCTCGGCGCGTCGATGGAGGATGCGAGGGAGGATTATTTTCTGACGAACATTCCCCTCGGCCGCGAGTACGAGCAGCTTGTGCGCGACGGAGCGGACGGGCGCAAGCTTGGATTTATGAAGGTTGTGCTCTACGTCTACCCCGAGTGCCTGGACGCGTTTATCTCCCGCGCGGAGGAGCTTTACGGCGGCGTGGACGGCTACATCCGCCGCGCCGTCGGATTGAGCGAGGACGATATCGCGCGCTTGCGGGAGTACTACACGGAATAGCCGCCGGGTCTTAACAATGCGCGCCTTCCTGACGATATATCCCGTAAGACGAAAAACAAGGAGGGAGAAAGCCATGGAGGTGCGCGCGACAGGCCAAGTGCGCCGTAACGGGCAGCTGGACAAGCAGCCCGCGAAAAAAGCGGACGCCCGGCCCGCTGCCCGGAACAGGAAAAGCCAGACGCCAGATCGATGCACCCTGTCACGCCAGGCGCTGGAGTATCTTGGGCGGCGGAACGCCATTGAGCAGGAGCTTGCCGGGCGCCGCGCCCGGCAGCAGAGCGCGGTCAGCAGCGGCATGAGCGAGATGGAGAGCAGGAAAAAGCAGCTTGACCTGATGGAAAAGGCCCTGGACGTGATGCGTAAATGCATGAAGATCGCCGCGTCCGTAATGAAGGGCAATAAGGTCCCGCCGGAGGATTTGAAGTACCTGATGGAAAACGACCCCGAGGGCTGCAAAATGGCCCTCGCCATGAGGCGCGACGACCCCGACCCGGAGAAGGAAAAAAGCGTCCTCGACGACGAGGACAGAAACGGCGGCGCTGTTGACAGCGCGGGCGCGGGCCCTGCCGCGGTTCCCGAGGTTCAGGCGGCTGAGCCGTCGGGCGATATCGAATAAGGAAAGTCCTGCCACAAAAGCGGCAGGACTTCCCTTACCCTCGCATTTTTCGGAAAAACTCCCCCAGCAGCGCGGCGCTCTCCTCGGCCAGCACGCCCGCGTAAATCGCGGGGCGGGAGGGGTAGCGCTCGGCGAACAGGTTTATCACGCTCGCGCACGAGCCGCTTTGCCCCTCGCGCGCGCCGTAGACCAGCGTGGAGACGCGGCTGTTTATTATCGCCCCGGCGCACATGGGGCAGGGCTCGAGCGTGACGAACAGCGTGCACCCGTCAAGCCGCCAGTCGCCGCGAGCGCGGCAGGCGGCTTCAATGGCCTCCGTCTCGGCGTGCGAGAGCGCGCTTCGCTTTTCCTCGCGCCGGTTGCGGCCACGGCCTATGATCTCCCCGCGCGCGTCGGCGATGACGCAGCCCACCGGCACCTCGCCGCGCGCGGCGGCCTCGCGCGCTAATTCCAGCGCCTGACGCATATAATCTTCATAGTCAGCGTATTTCACATCTGCCACCCGCCAAAACAAAAGTCAATGGAGCTTGTCTTATGATATCTATTTTACTTATCGGCGTGAGTTTGTCAATGGACGCTTTCGCCGTTTCGGTGACAAACGGCCTGACGCTCAAGGGGTTCCGCCCGGCGCATGCGCTTTGGATGGGGCTGTATTTCGGCTTTTTCCAGTTCCTCATGCCGCTTATCGGCTGCCTGCTGGGCAGCACCGTCAGCGGCTATATCAGCGCCGTGGGGCCGTATATCAGCTTTGCGCTGCTGGCGTTTATCGGCGGGAAAATGCTGCTGGACAGCCTTCGCGGCGGCGGGGAGGACGACGCGGGGATGCTCTTGCTGTCACATAAGCGCCTGCTGGCCCTGGCCGTGGCTACGAGCATCGACGCGCTGGCCGTGGGGGTGAGCTTTGCCTTCATGGACGTAAAGCTCCTGCCCTCCTGCACGCTCATCGGCTGCACCACCTTCACCATAAGCGTCGCCGGGGCCTTTCTGGGCCGCGCCATTCCCAACGTTTCCGGCAAAAAGGCCGGCATCGCCGGCGGGCTGGTGCTCGTCGGCATCGGCGTCAAGCTCCTGCTCGAGGGGATCGGCGTGATTGGATGAAGCTCGATTGTCACCCTATTATTTGAGAAATCAGGTTGACAATTGCCTTCCTGTGTGGTATAAAGGTTACGCAAATTACCACAGGGGGACGGAACAATGGACGAATTGAAGAGAATGCCCGCAAAAACGCGCCCGCGCAAGGTGCTGGACATGGCGTATATCGCGCTCATGGCGGTGCTGCTGGCGGTGTGCTCGTGGATCGCGGTGCCGATTGAGATACCTTTTACCATGCAGACCTTCGCGCTGTTCTGCGCGCTGGGACTGCTGGGCGGACGGCGCGGCACGGCGGCGGTGCTGGTGTATATTCTCATGGGCGCGGTGGGCCTGCCGGTGTTCTCCGGCTTCGGCGGAGGGCTGGGCCGCCTGCTGGGCGTGACGGGGGGTTATATCATTGGTTTTGTGTTTACGGGGCTGGTGTACTGGCTCGTGACCGCGGTTTTGGGTGAAAAGCTGTGGGCAATGACGTTGGGGCTCGTGCTGGGCGCGCTGGCGTATTATGTTTTTGGCACGGTCTGGTATGTGCTGATGTACGCAGCGGGCACGGGCGAGGCGGGCGTTGCCGCGGCGATCGCGAAGTGCGTGGTGCCGTTCCTTATTCCCGACGCGGTGAAGCTGGCGCTCGCGCTGCTTGTTGTGCGCACGCTGCCGAAGCATGTGAGGATTGAGAGATAGGGGGAAAAAGTTTCGTCAACCTTTACAAAGGCTGCGGGATCCAGGGGCAGAGCCCCTGGCCGCGCCTCGCGCCGTCTGCTGTGCATGGATATCCGTAAGGCGGCGAAGCCGCCAACGGCTATCTCATCATTAATACTAATTTCAAATTAAATTCTTTAATTTGAAATTCCGCGTGCTACGCACGCTCACGCCGCGCAAAGCGCGTCGTGCCGTCTCATTAAAAAACCGACGCGCCTTCGGCGCTATAAAAAGCTTTAATAGAATTAAAGCTTTTTAACGGTTTTTAGTATAAAACCCTGAAAAAAGCTCTTGGAGCTTTTTATCAGGGTTTAGTATAATAGGATTAAAGCTTTTTAACGGTTTTTGTATAAAAGGGCCGTCCCCCAACGGGAACGGCCTTTTGCTTATTTCTTTATCTCCGGGTCATAGTCCGGTGCGGCCTGAACCTGCTGCGGCTCGGGCTTCTTCTTTTTCTTCGACAGGCTCATGCACGCGGCGGTGAACACGGCAACCGTGCCGAACAGGAAACCAAAGTACACCTTCGCCAGCGGAGTGGAGGTCTTGACACCCTCGGGATTGGCGTAGAGCTTGCCGTTTGCCAGATACGCCTTCACGGTCGCGCCCTCGCGGTAGGAGTAGGAGTCGTGGGCGTTTTCCAGATCCTGCCTCTCCCCGTTGTACATGACTTCAATTTCGTACTTGTTGGTACGTGTCCCCGTCTTGCGGTTGACGTACTGCACGGTTTTCGAGCTGAGGACAATAACATTGACTTCCTCATAGTCCGGATCGCTGTTCATAACCTCACGGTTAAGATACACCGTCGTCACCAGGCATGCGACAAACAGTATCCACAAAATTACAGCTTTCTTTTTATTCATAATGCAATAATACATCTCCTTATACTGAGAATAAAGGCCGCCATTACTGGCGGCCTTTATCTTGAAAACGTTTACTTGCCCATGTTCATCTGGGCCGCGACCTCAGCGGCGAAGTCCTCTTCCTTCTTCTCAATGCCCTCGCCCTTCATAAAGCGCACGGCCTTGACGAACTTCACTTTGCCGCCCAGAGCCTTGGCGGCGGAGGCGATATACTTCTCCACGCTCATGCTGCCGTCCTTGACGAACTCCTGCTGGAGCAGGCAGTTCTCCTCGTAGAACTTGTTCATCTTGCCCATGACGATCTTCTCCTTGACGGCCTGGGGCTTCTCGGCCATCTTCGGGTCGCTGTCCATGAGCGCGAGAGCGATCTTCTTCTCCTCGGCAAGAACAGCCTCGGTGACGTCGCCCTTGTCCCAGAAGCGGGGGTTGAGCGCGGCGATCTGCATCGCAACGTCCTTGCCGATGGTGGTGGCGTCGATACCGCCGTCGACAGCCAGGTTTACCAGAACGCCGATCTTGCCGCCGGCGTGGACGTAGGAGACGCTGAAGTTGTCGTCATAGCGCACGAAACGGCGGATCTGGAGATTCTCGCCGATGGACATGACCTTCTCGGGCAGAATGCCGGCCACGGTCAGGTCGGAGCCGGGGTACTTGCAGTTAAGCAGGGCCTCGACGTCGGCGGGGCTGCTGTCGATGACGACCTTGGCGATGTCCTTGACAAACGCGACAAAGGGCGCGGAGTTGGCGCAGAAGTCGGTCTCGCAGTTGACCTCGACCACGGCGCCGACGCCGCCCTCGACCACGGCGTAAGCCATGCCCTCGGCGGCGATGCGGCCGGCCTTCTTCGCGGCCTTGGCAAGGCCCTTCTCGCGCAGCCACTCGACTGCCTTGTCCATATCACCGTCGGTCTCGGTCAGGGCCTTCTTGCAGTCCATCATGCCGACGTTGGTCATCTCACGCAGAGTCTTAACATCCTGTGCAGTAAATGCCATTTTATTTTATCCTCCCAATTATCGTTTCAATTAATTATTCAGCAGCGGCCTCGTCGGTCTCCTCGACCTTGGCGGCCTCGGCGTCCTCAGCCTCAGCGTCGGCGCCCTGGCGGCCCTCCTGCACGGCGTTGGCCATGGCGGCGGAGATCAGGCGGATGGCGCGGATAGCGTCGTCGTTGCCGGGGATGACGTAATCGACCTCATCGGGGTCGCAGTTGGTGTCAACTATGGCGACAATGGGGATGTGCAGCTTTCTCGCCTCGGAAATGGCGTTGTGCTCCTTGCGCGGGTCGACAACGAAGATGGCGCCGGGCAGGCGCTTCATTTCCTTCACGCCGCCGAGGTACTTCTCCAGCTTCTCCATCTCGTGCAGGAGCTTGATGACCTCCTTCTTCGGGAGCATATCGAAGGTGCCGTCCTCCTGCATCTTTTTCAGCTGGGCCAGACGGTCGATACGGGTGCGCATGGTCTTGAAGTTGGTGAGCATACCGCCGAGCCAGCGGGCGTTGACGTAGAACATGCCCACGCGGCTGGCTTCCTCGCGGACCGCGTCCTGGGCCTGCTTCTTGGTGCCGACGAACAGGACGGACTGGCCGTTCTCAGCCACGCCGCGCACGAAGGAGTAGGCCTCCTCCAGCTTCTTCACGGTCTTTTGCAGGTCGATGATGTAGATGCCGTTTCTCTCCATGTAGATGTACTCGGCCATCTTCGGGTTCCACCTGCGGGTCTGGTGACCGAAATGTACGCCGGCCTCCAGGAGCTGCTTCATTGATACTACTGCCATTGTTTCTTTCCTCCAAAATTCAGTTTTTACCTCCGGGTGCTTCATCCCCCCTGCCAGGCCGAAGCCACAGGACAGGAAGTCCTCCCCCGTGCGTAATGCCAAGATATTATAGCAGACCCAAAACCCAATTGCAATAATTTTTTGCCGGTTCCGGCAAAAAAATTCCCGAAAACTCAAGAAAAAGCGCCCAGCGTCAAAAGCCTGGGCGCTTATTACGTTTACCGCGCTGATATTCACCCTGAATGTCCACCAAAATTATATCCGAGCCTATCCGCGAAATCGCGTCAAAGGGCAGCACGTAGTCGTCCTCCCGCCCGAAAAGACCGAAAAAGCGGCAGGGGCCCGGCACAATGAGCGCCATGACCTTACCGCTGACAACGTCCATGTCCACGTCGCCGACAAAGCCCAGGCGGTGGCCGTTGCTGACGTTGATTATCTCCTTGTAACGAAGTTCCGCAATTCGCATTTCCTCGCCCCCTGTGTAAAAATTTATGCGACAAGCACGCGGTATAGACCCGTCACTTCGATACTAAAAACCGTTAAAAAGCTCGAAGAGCTTTTTATAGCGCGTAAGCGCGTCGGTTTTTTAATGAAGACGGCACGCCGCGCAAAGCGCGGCGTGAGCGTGCGAAGCACGCGGGCTTTTCAATTCCTAAATTGAAAAGCAGTATTCCAAAAAAGTTGAAATCCCGATTGGCAAGGGCAGGGGGGATATGGTATACTGTTTCCGATAAAAGAAAAAAGCGGGGGTAAGGAAATGGAGACCATGACCATAGGCATAGCCGGCGGCACCGGCAGTGGAAAGACCACCATAACCAGACGCATCCTCTCCCAGTTCGGCAGCGATGTGTCGGTTATCTACCACGACAACTACTACAAGGCCCACGACGACATGCCCTTTTCCGAGCGCAGCAGGCTCAACTACGACCACCCCAACGCCTTCGACACGCCGCTCCTGCTCGAGCACCTGCGCGCGCTCAAGCTCGGGAAGAGCGTCCAGTCCCCGACCTACGACTATTCCGCGCACAACCGCTCGGACAAGACCATAACGGTGAAGCCCGCGCGCGTGCTGGTGGTGGAGGGGATACTCATCTTCGCGGAGAAGGAGCTGTGCGACGAGATGGACATCCGCATCTTCGTTGACACGGACGCGGACGTGCGCATTCTCCGGCGCATTACCCGTGACGTGCGCGACCGCGGGCGCAGCCTGGAGAGCGTTGTGAATCAGTATCTGACCACGGTCAAGCCCATGCACGAGCAGTTCGTCGAGCCGTCGAAGCGAAACGCCGACGTGATAATCCCCGAGGGCGGGCACAACGCCGTCGCGCTGGAGATGGTCATGGAGCGTATCCGCGGTTATCTGGAAAGGAGCGGGAAATAAGTGGCGAAGCTTTACTTCAAATACGGCGCCATGGGCTCGAGCAAATCCGCCCAGGCGCTGATAACCAAGTTCAATTACGAGGAGCAGGGCATGAGCGTCTGGCTCATCAAGCCCAGCGTGGACGACCGCGACGGGGCCGATATCGTCAAAAGCCGCATCGGCCTGTCCTGCCGCGCGCAGATCATCCGCCCGGAGGAGGACATCGCCGCGGCCTACGCCGCCGCGGGCGCCTGCGACGTGATAATCGCGGACGAGGCGCAGTTTCTCGCGCCCGAGCAGATCGACCAGCTCCGCGAGCTGGTCGACAGCCAGGACCTGCCCGTGCTCTGCTTCGGCCTGCGCACGGACTTTCTCACCCGCCTTTTCCCCGGCGCGGCGCGGCTGATGGAGGTCGCCGACTCGATAACGGAGATAAAAAACGTCTGCACCTGCGGGCGCAAGGCCACTGTCAACGCCCGCATTGACGGCGCGGGAAAAGTCGTGACCGAGGGCAGCCAGATTTTTATAGGAGGCAACGACAGCTATGTCGCCATGTGCCACAAGTGCTGGAAGGCGCGCATAGCCGCCGAGCGCGCCGGGACATGACAGTCCTGCATACCGACGAGTCCGTCACCGTCTGCGTCAAGTCCGCGGGCGCGGGCTCTGAAACGGACATGCCGGAGCTTTTGAGGGCCGCCGGGGCGGGCCCGGCGCTGTGCGTCCACCGGCTGGACACCGCCGTCGGCGGGGTGATGGTGTACGCGAAAACTCCCCGTGCGGCGTCGGCGCTCTCGCGCGAGATCGCCGCGGGGGGCATGGAAAAAACCTACATCGCCGTTTGTGCAGGGGTTCCCGAGCCGTCGGAGGGGGAGATGTGCGATTTGCTCTTCAAGGACTCGCGCGCCAACAAGAGCTATGTGGTCAGGCGCGAGCGGAAGGGCGTGCGCCGGGCCCGGCTTGAGTATGTGCTGCTGGGTACCCTCGGCGAGGGGGAGCGGACGCGCTCGCTTGTGCGCGTGCGCCTGCACATGGGACGCTCGCACCAGATACGGGTGCAGTTCGCCTCGCGGAAAATGCCCCTGCTCGGCGACGGGAAGTACGGCTCGCGCATAGGCGGAGAAATCGCCCTGTGGTCGTACTCGCTGAGCTTCACGCACCCGGGAACGGGCGGGCGCGTGAGCTTCACCGCCCCGCCTCCGGAGCGCGAGCCGTGGAGCGCTTTCGCCAAAGGAGAGTCCAATGCAGAATTTTAAGCTCACCCTCAGCTACGACGGCAGCCGCTACAGCGGCTGGCAGCGTCAGGGCAACACGGGCAATACCATACAGGAAAAGCTGGAAACTGCGCTCTCGCGCATACTTGACCAGCCCATAGAGGCCGCGGGGTCAGGACGCACCGACGCGGGCGTTCACGCGAGGATGCAGACCGTGTCCTTTCGTGCGGAGACGGAGCTGACGCCGGAGGAAATACTTGAGCTGCTGCGCCGCTACCTGCCTGAGGACATTGGCGCGGAGGCGCTCGAGTCGGCCCCGCCGCGCTTTCACGCGCGGTTGTCCTGCACGGGAAAGAGCTACCTCTACCGCGTGTGGAACAGCGCCGCGCCATGCGTTTTCCAGCGCAAATTCGTCTCGCGCGTGCCGGAAGCGCTGGAGCTTGAGAGTATGCGCGCCGCCGCCGGGCATCTGGTCGGCGAGCACGATTTCGCCGCCTTCGCCACGGTGCGGGGGAAAAAGCCCACCGTGCGCCGCCTGGATGTCATCGACATAAGCCGCGGCGGGCACGAGGTGCGCATTTTGCTGAGCGGGAACGGGTTTTTGTACAACATGGCGCGGATCATCACAGGAACACTGCTGGAGGCCGGCGCGGGGCGCATGACTCCCGGCGATATCCCTGCTATTCTGGAAAGCCGCGACCGCCGCCGTGCCGGACCGACGGCGGAGGCGAAGGGCCTGTGCCTGTGGGAGACGAGGTATGAGTGAAAAAATAAAAGCCCCGTGAGGGGCTTTTATTTTTTCAGCCTTGCGCTTGTATTTTCGCCATTTCCTCATCCTCGAGCACCCTGTACGCCACCTTGCCCACCAGTGTTTTCGGCATGTCGTCTTTAAACTCGATATCGCAGGGCATGGCGTATTTGGCGATATGCTTGGCGCAGTAGGCCAGCAGCTCCTGCCGCGTCTCGTTGCTCGCGGGAACGCCGGGGCGGAGCGTTACGAAGGCCTTGACCTTCTGCATCCGGTACGGGTCCGGCACGCCGATTACGCAGCTCATCTGCACTGCCTCGTGCGCGTCGAGGATGTTCTCTATCTGCCCCGGGTAGACGTTGTAGCCCGAGGAAATTATCATCCTCTTGGCCCGGCCCCGGAAATAGATAAAGCCCTGCTCGTCCATCATGCCGAGGTCGCCTGTGTAAACCCAGGTCAGCCCGTCGGCGTGTTTTCTCAGCGTCCGCGCGGTCTCCTCGGGGTGGTTCATGTACTCCTTCATCACCGTCGGCCCGGCCAGCAGAATCTCGCCCTCCTCGCCGTAGGGCAGCTCCTCGTCCGTGCCGGGCCTGACGATTTTTATGTACGTGTCCGGGAACGGCAGGCCGATGCTGCCCTCCTTGAACATGTGGCTCGGGGTCAGGCAGCAGGCCGTCACCGTCTCGGTCGTGCCGTAGCCCTCGCGCACCTGGATGACGCTGTTGTGGTCGTATAGGAACTTGTCGAATTTTTTCTTCAGCTCAATGGACAGCGAGTCTCCGCCGGAGAAAACTCCCTTGAGGCAGCTCAGGTCCGCGTTTTCCATGGACGGCAGGCGAAGCAGCGCCTCGTAGAGCGTGGGCACGCCCGCGATGAAGCTGCACTTGTACTTGGTTATCAGCTTGGCGTAGCTCTTGGCCGTGAAGCGCGGCACGAGCACGCAGCGCCCTCCCTGCGAGAGGATGGAGTGTATGCAAACGCCCAGGCCGAAGCCGTGGAAAAGCGGCATGGCGGCGAGCATCCTGTCGCCGGGGCGGAACATGGGGTTCGTGGCCACGATCTGCTGGCCCAGGGCGTTGAAGTTTTTGTTTGTCAGCACGATGCCCTTGGTCGTGCCCGTGGTGCCGCCGGAGTAGAGAATGACCGCCGGGTCGTCGGCACGGCGCTGTACCTTGTAGTTGTAAAAGCAGGCGCGGCTGAGCCTGATGAACTCGCGCCACATGATGACCGGAGCGTCGGAGGGGATTTTTTGTATCTTCCGGCCCTCGGTGAGCATGTAGCCTGCCTTCACGGGGCGGGAGAGCGCGTCCTTGACGCTGGCAATGATGATATTGACGACCTTCGTGTTCTGGCGGATGCTCTCGAATTTGTTGTAGAACTGGTCGAGGGTTATGGCCGTGACGCTCTCGGATTCGTTGAGGTAGAATTCAATCTCCTTTTCCGCGGACAGCGGGTGGATCATGTTCGCAATGCCGCCGACGAGGTTGACGGCGTAGAACATGTATATCGCCTGCGGGCAGTTCGGCATGGCGATGGTCACCTTGTCGCCGGCGCGCACGCCGATGGTTTTCAGCGCCTTGGCGCAGCGCTCAATCTCCCGGATGAGCCGGCGGTAGGTCGTCGGGCGGCCCATGAAGTCGAAGGCCACCGCGTCGGGGTACTTCTCCGCCGCCTTTGCCACCGCCTCGAACATCGAGCCCTCGAAGTAGTCCAGGTGTGCCGGGACATCGCCGAGATAGTCGATCCACGGGGCTTTTGCCGTGATTTTTTCCTCTGCCATCAGTAATCGACCTCCATGCTCAGCGGCTGCTCGAGCAGCTCAGGATTTTCCAGCAGCTTTTTCATCAGCTGTATGGTTTTCGAGTAGTAGTACCCGTCGGCGATTCGCTCGTCGATGGTCAGGCCGAGGTCGACGCTGTCGCGCATGGTCACGTTGCCCTGCTTGTCGAAAAAGGGCCTCGGCTTCTTCTCGCCGATAGCTACGAAAACGGAGTTAGTGCCCCAGTTGGTCAGGTGGTGATAGCCGGAGTGGAGCTTGATCGAGCCGAGATTCGTCAGAACCGCCGAGGCGTAGTACGGGTCGCTGGCAATGATGGATCGCGGGATCCAGCCGTGGCGGTCAAGGAAGCAGAGGATAGCCAGCAGAAATTTCGACAGAAAGCGCGGGATTTTCACAAGAAATTCCATCGTGTCGTCGGTGCCGCTTGCCTCTGAATCCTTGCCCGAGCTCCGGCAGGAGGATACGCGCTTGTAGATATCCCCGTGGATTGTGTCAAGCGTGTCGCTGTCCTTGAAGTGCAGGAAGGCCAGCGCCTCGCCGCCGTCGTCGTCGAAGAGCTTTTTCACCACGAATGCGGCGGAGACCTCGTTTCGCTGGTACACGTTCTTGTTCACGATAAAACGGTTCATCTTCGGCCTGAGCGTGAGTATCCGCGCCATCGCGGTCACGATGAGCTGGAAGAGGTTGTATTTGTATTCGGGGTTCTGGGCGTTCTTTTTCTCCAAAAAAGCGTTCGCGTTCGTCAGGTCGATGCGCTCGGAGATGAAGGCCTCGTTGTCGCAGCGGTTAGGGTAGATAACCGGCACTATGTAGTGCATCGCGTCCAGATCCCTGATCAGCCGGCCGTCCTTGCGGTCGCCGGGTCGGCGTTTTTCTGTCATTGAAATTCCCACTTTCTTTCTTTATGACGGTTACATCTGCCGTCTCCGGTGATCATACCATATGCACGGGCATTGTTCCAGTAAAAACCATAAAGAAATTTATAAAAATTTCTTAATGTAAGGTAAATATTTCCTGAACCAGCACCCGCTCAAGCCTCGCAGAGAGGCGGCTGAGCAGCTCGTTGGTGATGCTCCCGCTTTTTTCCGCGAGCTCGCACGCGCCGATGAATTCGTCCCCGTCGCGCCCGATGAGCGTCGCCGTGCCCCCGGCGCGCACGCCGGGAATGCCCGTGACGTCGGCGAGGGTCTGGTCCATGCAGATGCGCCCGGCGATGGGCGCGAAATGCCCGTTGACAAGCACGCGCCCCACG
>JAMPGF010000034.1 GCA_023664105.1 Butyricicoccus sp.
ATCTTCTTCACCCCCGCATCCATTATACCACTTTTTTATGAGACGGGCGTGATATCGGGGCCGTTCTGCTTGAAAAATGATGCAAAGCATTGTATAATACTTTGATAGCCTGTTATTGGTAGATTACCGGGCTTCAGGAAATACTAAATTTGCGGAGGTGCGCGGCTGTGAACGAGAGTGTGGCAAGGTTGAAGGAAATGGTGCGCGACAGTGACAACATCGTGTTTTTCGGCGGGGCCGGGGTGTCCACGGAGAGCGGGATTCCTGATTTCCGGAGCGTGGACGGGCTGTATAACCAGACCTACGCCTTTCCTCCAGAGACGATATTGAGTCATAGCTTTTTCCAGCAAAAGCCCGAGGAATACTACCGCTTCCACCGCGATAAGCTCAATATAGCGGGGGCCAGGCCCAACGCTGCGCACCTCCGGCTGGCCGAGCTTGAAGCGGAGGGAAAGCTCAGGGCCGTGATAACCCAGAACATCGACGGACTGCACCAGGCCGCGGGGAGCAAAAACGTGCTGGAGCTGCACGGCTCGCTGCTTCGCGCGTACTGCTCCCGCTGCGGCAAGCGAGTCCCGGTGGAGAGGATGAACGTCGGCGAGGGCGTGCCGCGCTGCGAGTGCGGCGGCGTAATCCGGCCGGACATCGTGCTCTACGAGGAGGCGCTGGACAACAGCACGGTCTCAAGTGCCATACACTTCATCCGAAACGCGGACATGCTCATTATCGGCGGCACCTCGCTTGCGGTGTATCCCGCCGCGGGGCTGATAAACTACTACCGGGGGCAAAAGCTGGTGCTCATAAACCGCACCGAGACCGCCGCCGACGGCATGGCGGACCTCATCATAAGAGACAAAATAGGCGAGGTTTTCTCGCAGATTTGAGGATATTAATGCGTATTGACGTACTGGACACGAAATTTGACGACCTGACGATGGAAGAGGCGCTGGACCGGGGCTGTGAGCTGATGGAAAAGCGCTGCGGGGCCTATGTGGTCACGCCGAACCCGGAGCATGTGCTGCTGTGCCGGGAAAACGGCGATATGGCCCGCGCGGTGGAGGAAGCGCCGCTGGTGATAGCCGACGGCATCGGCGTGATTTACGGCGCGAAAATCCTGGGCACGCCGCTGAAGCAAAAACTGCCGGGGATTGATTTTACCATGCTGCTGATGGCCCGCATGGCGGAGAAGGGGCAGTCAGTGTTCCTCTTCGGGTCAAAGCCCGGCGTGGCGGAAAAGGCGGCGGAGAACATAGCGCAGCGTTTCCCCGGCATAAAAATTGCGGGCACAAACGACGGGTATTTCAACGACGACGCTCCCATTGTGGAGAAGATAAACGCCGCGCGGCCTGACCTCCTGCTGGTGTGCCTGGGCGCGCCGAAGCAGGAGCTTTGGATGCGCTCCCACGCCGGGGAACTCGACGCGGGGCTGATGATCGGCGCGGGCGGCAGTATGGACGTTTTCGCCGGGACTGTGCAGCGGGCGCCGGAGTTTTGGCAAAAGGCGGGGCTGGAGTGGCTTTACAGGCTTATGAAGGAGCCCCGGAGAATAGGGCGCATGATGAAGCTGCCGAAATTTCTGCTGCTTGTTATGGCGCGGCGCGTGAGGGGGTAAGCTTATGCATGGCAAGCTTATTGTGCTCGAGGGCATCGACGGCAGCGGCAAATCCACGCAGTATAAGCGGCTTTGCGCGCGCCTGAGCGCCGAGGGCAGGGAGTTTAAGAGCATCGTATTCCCGCGCTATGACCAGCCCAGCTCCGCGCTTATCCGCGAGTACCTCGCGGGGGACTACGGCTCGCGTCCGGGGGATGTCAACGCATACGCCGCCTCGGCCTTTTACGCGGTGGACCGCTTCGCCTCGTTTAAGACCGACTGGCAGGAGTATTACGAAAACGGCGGACTCGTGCTGGCTGACCGCTACACCACCTCCAACGCCTGCCATCAGGGCTCGAAGCTCCCGGCGGGGGAGAGGCAGGAGTTCCTGGACTGGCTGTACGATTTTGAGTTCGGCCGCCTCGGCCTGCCGAGGCCGGAGCTGGTCGTGTATCTGGACGTGGATCTGGAGATCTCCCGCCGCCGGATGACGGAGCGCCAGCGCCTGACGGACACCAGCGCGGACATACACGAGAAGGACTTCAACTATCTCGCCGCCTGCCTTGACGCGGGCCGCCACGCCTGCGAGCATTACGGCTGGACGCGCATACTATGCGAGGAAAACGGGGAGATGCGGGGCGTGGAGTCGATCCATGAGCAGATTTACGCCGCGGTTATGGAGCACACAAAATAAAAAAGCTGGGCTCATTTGAGCCCAGCAGGTCAGCGATGTATTTCCGGCCCCCGTGAGGGCCGTTGGAGCTTAGCAGCAGCAGTTGTTGTTGCAGTTGTCGTTGCAGCAGCAGTTGTTGTTGCCGCAGCCGTTGCCGCCGCAGGCGAACAGGATGATGAGGATGATGATTATCCAGAGGCAGCAGTTACCGTTTCCATTTCCGCAGAACATAATTATATCCTTTCCCCGCACACAGAAAATTTTTGATTCGCAGCCGGGGCCCTGTGCGGAGGAGGCCCACGGCGAGCCGCTTTTCTTCGGCGGCGGGAGGCTCTCGGCCCCCGTCTGACTCATACTATGCCGTTTTGCCCGGAGCGGTTACTCGCTTCGGCGAAAAATGCTTTCCAGGATTCCTGATGGTTATTTAGTTTAAGATATTCCCGGACGATCCCCGGGGAGCACAACGCTTGAAAAGGAGAAGCTTATGGCCGATTCCCAGAGAAGGAAAAACAACGCCGGCAAGGGGGAGAACTACGCCGACAATCCGCTGGTCGACGTTTTCGGGCAGGAGAACACGTCCTCGCGCAAGTACCAGGAGCGGGACCGCTACGCCGAGCTGGACAAGGACGAGGAGATCGAGGAGCGCGACTACCGCCCCGTGCGTATGCGGCGCGACGGGCGGCTCGGATGCCTGGGCGGGCTGATGTACGGGGTGTTTATAATCGGGCTGTCGGTTATCTTTGCCTGCGTGGGCTGGATGGCCGCCAGCGACGTGCTGGCCCTCAACAAGCCTGAGATAAGCACCACGGTGACCCTGCCGTACGAGATTTTCAGCGAGGAGGAGCGCGAGGTCACCAACGACGAGGGCAAGGTCACGGGCACAAAGACCGTGACGGTCGCGGACATCGACTATGTCGCCGACCAGCTCAAGAGCGAGGGGCTGATCGAGTACAAGTGGCTGTTCAAGCTCTTTGCCAGGGTGTCGCACGCCTCGGAGAAGCTCAACCCCGGAAGCTATGAGCTGTCCACGCGGCTGGACTACCGCGCGCTTATCACCAACATGCGCGTGGGCACCCCGTCCATGGTGGTCACCAAGCTGACCTTCCCCGAGGGCTATACCATGCGCCAGATCTTCCAGCGGCTTGAGGACAACAAGGTCTGCTCGGCTGAAAATTTGTACGACGCCGCGGCAAACTACAAGTATAACTTCGCCTTCCTCGAGGACGCGGGGGGCGGAGACGCGTCTTACCTTGAGGGCTTCCTCTTCCCGGACACCTACGACTTCTATCAGGGTGAGCAGGCGTCCAGCGTCATCAATAAATTCCTCTCGGCCCTGCACTACAAGATTACTGCCGAAATGCTGACGCGGTGTGAAAACCTTGGCCTGACCTTCCGCGAGGCGGTGACGATTGCGTCCATGGTCGAGAAGGAGGCCGCCAACGACGAGGAGCGCTCGACCATAGCCTCGGTCATCTACAACCGCCTAAACGCGGGCATGAACCTGGAAATTGACGCCACGATACTCTATGAGTACCCTGAGTACGAGGGCGGACTGAATATTCCCGAGGAAATACTTGAGTCCGACAGCCCCTACAACACCCGTATGCGCCCCGGCCTGCCGCCCACGCCGATTTGCAATCCCGGTATAGCCTCCATTGAGGCCGCGCTCCAGCCGGCTACTACGGGCTACTATTACTACGCGCTGGACACCGAGACCGGGAATCACCGCTTCTTCCACAACTACAACGATTTCAAGGCCTTTGTGGATACACAGGACTATGGAAACTATATCGGCATGTAAGCCTGAGCTGCTCTCCCCTGCGGGGGACATGGAGCGGCTGGAAATGGCGCTGTGCTACGGCGCGGACGCGGTATATCTTGCCGGGCAAAGCTTCGGTTTGCGCGCCTCGGCGGGGAATTTTGACAACGAACAGCTTGCCGCGGCGGGGGAAATGTGCCGCGCCGCGGGGGCGAAGATGTACGTGACGGTGAACGTGCTGCCGCACGAGGGGGAGCTTTCGCGCCTGCCTGAGTTTCTGGAGCGGGCGGCGGACGCGGGTGCGGACGGGTTTATCATAGCGGATTTGGGCGTGATGGCGCTGGCAAAGCGCTACGCGCCGCGTGTGCCGCTGCATGTGAGCACCCAGCTTGGCGTGGTGAACTCGGAGACCGCGCGCGTGCTGCACGACATGGGCGTGTCCCGCGTGGTGCTGGCGAGGGAGATGAGCCTTGAGGAGATTGCCGCGCTTCGCGCCAAAACCCCGCGCGAGCTGGAGCTTGAGGCCTTCGTCCACGGGGCGATGTGCGTGTCCTTTTCCGGGCGCTGTCTGCTGTCCAACTACATGACGGGCCGCGACGCCAACGGCGGCGAGTGCGCCCAGCCCTGCCGCTGGAAGTACCATTTGGTAGAGGAAAAGCGCCCCGGCGAGTATTTTGAGATAAGCGAGGACGGCGGCACGCACATAATGAACTCCCGCGACATGTGCATGATCGAGCACATTCCAGAGCTGCTGGAGGCGGGCGTGAGCAGTTTGAAAATTGAGGGCCGTATGAAAAGCGCGTACTATGCCGCCATTGCGACCTATGCCTACCGGGGCGCGATCGACGACTGCCTCGCCGGGCGGCCCTTTGACAGAACCTGGCTGGACGAGTGCATGAAGATAAGCCACCGGCAGTATTGCACGGGTTTTTATTTCGGCGACCCGGGGCAGTATTACCCGGACGCGATGTACTTTGCCGACGCATCCGTCTGCGCCGTTGCCGAGGGAAGAACGGACTGCGAGGGGCGCGCCGTGCTTACCCAGCGCAACAAATTCGCCCAGGGCGACACGCTGGAGCTGGTGCGCCCGCACGAAAAGCCTGTCCGCTTCACCTGCGGCGAGCTGCGAAACGCCGACGGCGAGACTGTGCCCTCGGCCTGCCGCGCCATGATGGAGCTTCATATGGCGCTGCCCGTTCCCGCGCCGAGGCTGGCTATTGTGCGGAAGCTTAAGACGTGAAAAAAAGCTTTTGCCGCGCCTGACAATGAGCGGCTTTTACAAAAAAATATATTCAATTTTGGAGGACAGATAAATGGAACAAAGGTATTTCGGACTCAACGAGCTGCGCGAGATGTTCCTGAAGTTTTTCGAGACAAAAGGACACCTGCGCCTGCCCAGCTTTTCGCTCATCCCGCAAAATGACGCGTCCCTGCTGCTGATCAACAGCGGCATGGCGCCTATGAAGCCCTGGTTCACAGGCGAGGAGGAGCCCCCGCGGCACAGGGTCTGCACCTGCCAGAAGTGCATCCGCACCGGCGATATCGAGAACATCGGCCACACCGCCCGCCACGGCACCTATTTCGAGATGCTGGGCAACTTCTCCTTCGGCGACTATTTTAAAAAGGAAGCCATTCCCTTCGCCTGGGAATTCCTGACCAGCCCCGAGTGGGTGGGACTGGACCCCGACAGGCTTTACCCCTCCGTCTTTGCCGGGAACGAGACTACCCCCGCCGACGACGAAGCCTTTGAGATCTGGAACAAGGTCATCGGCATCCCGGCCGAGCGTATCTTCAAGTTCGGCAAGGCCGACAATTTCTGGGAGCACGGCTCCGGCCCCTGCGGCCCCTGCTCTGAAATCTACTATGACCGCGGCGAGAAGTGGGGCTGCGGCAAGCCCGGCTGCACCGTCGGCTGCGACTGTGACCGCTATATCGAGGTCTGGAACGTGGTCTTTTCCCAATTCGACAACGACGGGCAGGACCACTACACCGAGCTCAGGCAGAAGAACATCGACACCGGCATGGGCCTTGAGCGCCTGGCCTGCGTCTGCCAGGGCGTGGCCTCGCTCTTCGACGTGGACACCGTCATGAACATCACCAACAAGGTCAGCGAGATCACCCGCGCGCACTACGGCGAGAGCCACGACAGGGACGTGTCCCTTCGCGTCATCACCGACCACATCCGCTCAGCCACCTTCATGATCTGCGACGGTGTGCTGCCGTCGAACGAGGGGCGAGGCTACGTTCTGCGCCGCCTGCTGCGCCGCGCCGCGCGCCACGGGAAGCTGCTGGGCGTCAACGAGCCTTTCCTGTACCAGGTGTGCGACACCGTGATTCACGAAAACGAGTGCCACTACCCCGAGCTGCGCGAGCGGCAGGACTATATCACCAAGGTGATCCGCGTGGAGGAGGAGAACTTCGCCAAGACCATCGACGGCGGCCTTAAAATATTCAACGACATGCTCGCCGGGCACAAGGAAAAGGGCGAGAAGACCTTCTCCGGCACCGACGCCTTCAAGCTGTACGACACCTACGGCTTCCCCATCGACCTGACGCTGGAAATGGTGCAGGAGCAGGGAATGGAGCTCGACGAGGCAGGATTCAAGGCCCTCATGGAGGAGCAGCGCCAGCGCGCCCGCAAGGCCCGTGAGGCTCTGGGCGACCTGGGCTGGGCCGGCGTGGAGTTCGGCAAGGATGTCCCCGCCACCCGGTTTGACGGATATGATTACACCGGGATTTCCGACGCCAGGGTTGTGGCTATCGTGGCCGAGGGCCGGCAGGTGGACGAGATAGTGCCCGGCGTGGAGGCCATTGTGGTGCTGGATAAGACGCCGTTCTATGCCGAGATGGGCGGTCAGGTTGCCGACCGCGGAACCATTACCGTTATTGATTCTTTCGACCCCATGCAGCTGAGTGAAAGCGTATTCCAGGTCACCGACGTGCAGAAGAACAAGGGCGGCAAGTATATGCACTACGGCAAGCTGTCCGAGGGCTCGCTGAAGGTGGGCGACAGTGTTGCCGCCTGCATCGACACCGAGCGCCGCAACGCCATAAAGCGCGCGCATTCGGCAACGCACCTGCTGCAAAAGGCGCTTCAGGACGTGCTGGGCGACCACGTCCATCAGGCGGGCTCACTGGTTGAGCCGGACCACCTGCGCTTTGACTTCACCCACTTCTCCGCCCTGACCGCCGGCGAGCTTGCGCGCATTAACTGCCAGGTGGGCGACATGATACTCTGCGGCATGGACGTCAGGACTCAGGAAATGGGTATCGATGAAGCCAAGAGCCGCGGCGCGATGGCGCTGTTTGGCGAGAAGTACGGCGACACCGTGCGCGTGGTGGACATGGGCGGCAAGTCCGTGGAGCTGTGCGGCGGCACCCATGTTTCCAACACCGCTATGGTCGGTCCCTTCCGCATAGTCAGCGAGGGCTCCGTCGCCGCCGGCGTGCGCCGCGTCGAGGCCGTGACCGGCAAGGCCTTCATGCGCCGCATCGACGAGCTGGAGAGCAACATTTACAGGGTTGCCGACGCGCTGAAAACCACGCCGACGGAGGTCGTCACGCGCATGGAGGGCTTCATGGGCGAGGTCAGGCAGCTGCGCCAGGGCATGGAAAAGCTCAAGGACCGCCTGCTTTCCGGCGACGTGGAGCGCTTCCTGATCGCGGCCAAGAAGATAGGCCCCTACCGCGTGCTGACCGCCACGCGCACGGACATGGACGCGAACACCCTGCGCCGCATGGGCGACTTCCTGCGCGATAAGGACCCCAACGTGGTTGCCGTGCTGGCGACGGTGAACGGGGACAAGAGCACCTTCCTTGCCGTGTGCGGCAAGAACGCCGTGGCCGGGGGCATAAAGGCGGGCGAGATTATCCGCGCCGTGACCGCCGTGGCAGGCGGCAAGGGCGGCGGCAAGGCCGACAGCGCCATGGGCGGCGGCAACGACGTGCTCAAGACCGACGACGCGCTGGCCATAGTTGACGATTTCGTGGCGGAGAAAATCAAGTAAGGAGGAGCGGAAAATGAGTAAGTTTCACACTGACCCGGACTGCCTGTTCTGCAAGATCGCGGCGGGGGAGATACCGTCGACCAGGGTGTACGAGGACGAGGACGTCTACGCATTTCGTGACATCAACCCCCAGGCCCCGGTGCACATTCTCGTGATACCGCGCGAGCACATCGTCTCCGCGGGCGCGCTGGACGGGAGCAGCAGCGCCCATGCGGCGAAGTGCCTTGAGGCTGTGGCGAAGATTGCCGGGCAGGAGGGCCTTGTAAACGGCTTCCGCCTTATCAGCAACTGCGGCCCCGACGCGGGCCAGACCGTGCCGCACCTGCATTTTCATATTTTGGCGGGGAAAGAGTTGGGGGAGAAGATGGTGTAGCTTAAGCTATGCTTGCACTTGCGACACGCTCTCCGGGGGAATCCAAGGGGGGGCCGCAGCCCCCCTTGGCCGGGAGGGGAGAGGTCTCGGAGAGGGGGCCAATCGGAAGGCCCCCTCTCTGAGCGGCGTTTTTGCTTACTTTTGTCGCTGGTGACAAAAGTAAGTCGCGCCCGCAGGCGCGAACCCCCGCCCCGCAGGGCGAAATCCTGCGCTAAAATGTCATTGCATGGTTGCATTAACGCCTTAGTGATGGCTCCAAACGGTATCATTTCCTTGGGGTGATACCGTTGTACTTTCAGAGAATCCGAGATCTTCGGGAGGATAATGATTATACGCAAATCGAAATAGCGGCCCATCTGCATATGCAGCGCAATGTCTATCGCCGCTATGAGCTGGGCGAGCGCGAGATCCCCACCTGGGCGGTGATAAAGCTGGCGGAGCTTTATAAATGCTCTGTGGATTATCTGCTCGGCCTGACGGACAAGCCCGAACGCAATGCGTAAGCTGCTTGCCGCGGCCTGCGGCTATACCGCGGCGCTGGTGCTGGCGCACTACCTGTTCCCGCTGGAATGGCTTATCCCGGCTGCGGGATGCGCCGGAGCTCTGGGACTTGCCTGCCTGCTTTTCCCCAAAAACCGCGCGGGGCTTTGCGCGGTCATAGTCCTGCTGTCCGCCGGCACGGGCTTTGGCTGGACGCGGGCGCACTACGCGCTTTTCGTCTCTCCCGCCGACGCGCTCACGGGCGAGAGCATGACCGTGCGCGCCATGGCGCTGGACTACACGCGCGTGTATGACGACGGCTACGCCTCGAACGAGCTGCTGCTGTGGCAGGACGGCCTGCCGCGCACACGCGTGCTGGCATATGACTACGCCGACGAGCCGCTTGAACTCTCGCCGGGCGATATGGTTGAGTCCGAGCTGAAATTCATCTCCGCGCTCGGACGCGGAGGCGATCAGATAGACTATTACTCCTCCCGCGGCGTGTACCTGCGCGCGAACATGCGCGAATACCGCGAGGTGACGGGCCGCTGGGCGGGCAGCTTCATCCTTTTCCCGCGTACGGTGGCCAAGGCTATACGCGAGCAGGCGCTTGCGCTTTTCCCCGCCGGCGCGGCACCGCTGGCTCAGGCGCTGATTACCGGCGAGAAAAGCGAGCTCAATCTGGACACGCGCACAAGCTCCGCCATAAAAATTGCTGGCCTGAGCCACGTCATAGCGGTTTCGGGGATGCACCTGGCCTTCCTTCTGGGCGCGCTGCGCCTTATCACGGGCCGCCGCCGCGCGACCGCGGCGATAGGCATTCCGCTCATTTTGGTTTTCATGGCGATGACGGGCTTCACGCCCTCGGTCGTGCGCGCGGGGATAATGCAGATTATCCTGCTGCTGGCCCCGCTGCTGCGACGGGAGAATGACCCGGCGACGAGCCTTTCCGCCGCGGCGCTGCTGCTCCTGCTGGCAAACCCGCAGGCTATCGGCAGCGTCAGCCTTCAGCTGAGCTTTGCCGCCATGGCGGGGATAATGCTCGTCTCCCAGCGGGTTTATGCATGGCTGCTGCGCCCGAAGCGGGCGAAGAAAAGCCGTGTTCTGCGCTATCTGGCCGGAACCGCCGCGTCAACTATCGGCGCGCTTTTGTTCACAACGCCGCTTACGGCGATATATTTCGGATATGTGCCGCTGTACTCGCTGCTGACAAATCTGCTGTGCATGTGGGTACTGTCGCTGTGCTTCGTCGCGGGCTATGCCGCGTGTATACTCGGACTTATCTGGGAAGCGGCGGGCGCGGCGCTTGCCTGGGTCGTGGCCTGGCCGCTGCGGTATGCTATTCTGGTGATGCGCCTTGTGGCGTGGCTGCCGTACGCCGCGCTGTACACGCGCGGTAATTTCGCGGCGTGGTGGCTTGCTTTCGTTTACCTTGTTTTCGGTGCGGCGTACCTGGCGAAGGGGGAGCGCCCATTTCGGCCCGTGCTGCCGCTTTGCGCCTGCGTCGTTACCCTGTGCGCGGTGACGCTGTACCAGCTTCCCGCGCGCGGTACAGGCCTGACCGTCACGGCGCTGGACGTGGGGCAGGGACAGTGCATCGTGGTCGAGCAGGAGAAAAGCGTCATGCTCATCGACTGTGGCGGTGTGAACACCGCCGACAATGCCGGGGACACGGCCTGCGCGTATCTCGGCGCCCATGGGCGGCGGCGCGTTGACCTGCTGGTGCTGACCCACCTGCACGCCGACCACGCCAACGGCGTGGAGACGCTGCTAAGCCGCATGGACGTGGCCTGCCTCGCCATGCCCGAGGACGCGGACGACGCGGGATACACCGAGGGCATAGTCAGCCTCTGCCGGGAGCTGGGCACGGAGATAAGGTACATAACCCGCGACAGTGCCGTCACGCTCGGCGGCCTGAACGCGACGCTCTACGCGCCGCTCGGCAGCTCCGACGCCAACGAGCGCGGGCTGATAGTCCTGGGCGGGTACGGGGACTTTGAGTTTCTCGTGACCGGCGACGCGGACATGAGCACGGAGCGCATTTTTACGAAGCTCTATGAGCTTCCGGCCATCGAGCTGCTCATAGCCGGGCATCACGGCTCGAAAAACTCCAGCGGCGAGGAACTGCTGACTTCCTGCCGCCCCGACACGGTTTTCATCTCCGTCGGCTGGAACAATTACGGCCACCCCACAGATGAGGCGCTCGCGCGCTTGACGGGCTGCGGCGCGGAGGTCTACAGGACGGATTTGTGCGGCGATATTTCATACTGTTTTCAAATTAAAGAATAATTTGAAAACCCGCACGCTTCGCGTGCTCACGCCGCGCTTTGCGCGTCGTGCCGTCTCATTAAAAACTTGACGCGCCTTCGGCGCTGAGCGTGTCGAAAAAGTGGCAAAGCCACTTTTTCGAGAAGGCTTCGCTCCGCTCTGCGCACTCGCTGTCCGCCGCTGGCGGACAACTCGCACGCTCGCTACGCGCAAAGTGTTTTTCCGACGTACACGCCGCCGGAAAAAACGATTAGACTTTTTTCGCGGCGTGCGCGCCGCGAACTCTACGAGGTTTTTTGACAGTCTGCGCGCCTTTGGCGCTATAAAAAGCTTTTTAACAGGTTTTAGTATCAATTGCGGTTGGTAAAAGCGATGGCTAAAAAGGAAAAAGCAAAATTTGATTACGCCGCCGAGCTGCGGGAGCTGAAGAACTCCGGCCCCGCGCGGCTGTATCTGCTGTGCGGTGAGGAGGACTATCTGCGCGCCTGCTTCCTGGACGAGCTGAAAAAGCTGTGCATTGGCGACGCGCCGGAAGAATTCAACTACCGCCGCCTGAACGGCAACCCGGAGCCGCAGAAGCTTTTCGACGCTGTGGAGAGCGCGCCGTTTTGCTCCGAGCGCACGCTGGTGGAGGTAAAGGATTTCGACATAAACGCCTGCCGCGACGCCCAGCTTGAGCAGCTAAAGGAGATATGGGAGGACATCCCCGATTACTGCACCCTCGCGCTGCTCACGCCGGCGGGAAGCGAGCCGGACAGCCGCCTCGGCGCGGTGAAGGCAGTGAAGAAGCTGGGGAAATTCATCAGCTTTGAGGGGCAGGAAAAGAGCGCGCTCGTCAGCTGGATAGCCCGGCGCTTTGCCGCGCTGGGCAAAAAAATAGGCCGGCGCGAGGCCGAGCAGCTGATTTTCTCCGCGGGCGGGCTGATGAACCAGCTTATGCCGGAGATAGAGAAGATAGCCGCCGGGGTAAAGGGCGATACGGTGACGGCGCGGGACATAGACAAGTTTGTCCAGCCCCTGCCGGAGGCGAGGGTTTTTGACTTTACCGACCGGCTTGCCGCGGGCCGCTTTGACGAGGCCGCGGAAACTCTCGCCGAGCTCATCCGCTGCCGCGAGGAGCCTGTGAAGCTGCTGGCGCTCATTGGCTCACAGCTCCGGCGGGTTTACGCGGTGGCGCTTGCCCAGGAAAAGGGCGCGGGGCGCGATGTGCTCATGGAACTCGGCGGCACTCGCTTTGATTTCGTTTTACAGAAGCTGCGTGACAGCGCCAGACGCTTTACCCTGCCCCAGCTGCGCGGCATGGTGGAGCTGTGCGCGGTGTACGACTACAAGCTCAAGAGCAGCGGCACGGACGGAAACGAGCTTCTGCGCGAGCTTTTCGCGGCGATGGCGGCGCGGGTGCGATGCTGAGGGTGCGCGAGGTAATAGTGGTCGAGGGCCGCTACGACAAAAATACCCTGCGCCAGGCCGTGGACGCGCTCGTGATTGAAACCGGCGGCTTCGGCGTGTTCAACGACGCGGAAAAGCGGGAGCTGCTGCGCACCCTGGCGCGCGAGCGCGGAGTCATTCTCCTGACCGACAGCGACGGCGCGGGCTTTGTCATACGCAATTTTCTAAAGGGCTGCATCGCCCCGGAATACGTCAAAAACGCATACATCCCCGATGTGTACGGCAAGGAGAAAAGAAAAAGCTCTCCATCGAAGGAGGGAAAGCTTGGCGTTGAGGGCATGCGCCCGGAGGTAATTATTGAGGCCCTGCGCCGCGCGGGAGCGACCTTTGAGCAGGACGGCCCAGCGGGGGCTGGGCGCATGACCAAGGCCGATATGTACGCCCTCGGCCTGACGGGCCGGCCCGACAGCTCGCGCCGCCGGCGCGAGCTGCAAAAGAAGCTGGGCCTGCCCGAGCGCCTGAGCACGAACGCGCTGCTGGAGGTGCTCGGCGCAATAACGACCCTTGAACAGCTTCGGGAAATGCTCACCTCAGCCGGTCCAGCAGAAACGCCAGACCGATAAGACCCAGCAGCAGCACGCCTGCCGGGGTTTCCAGCAGCAGCACCGCGGTCATGTAAAGAGCGTGGTCAGCCGGGCTGTGTGTGCACCGCACAAACAGCACGAACGCGGCGAAGAGCATCGCGCAGCACAGCAAAAGCACGGCGCGCAGGAATATGTAAGCCGGACGCGGCATCTCCTCAATGCCGCGCACAAGCTGCCTGAGCTTCAAAGCGACCACCCCCATAAAAATTTTAATCGCTTTGCCGCATTAAAGCAAGGGCCAGATTCCGGAAAAATTTCTCGACAGGCGCGAAAAAAGATAGCTTTATTGAATGATAACTGTTATAATAAAAGAAAACCGCACACAAAAAAATGGGGAGGATCAGCTATGAGATGTCCGTTTTGCGGATTTGCCGACAGCAAGGTTATCGACTCGCGCCCCGCCGACGATGGGACGACAATACGCCGGCGCAGGGAGTGCCTGGCCTGCCAGAAGCGCTTTACGACCTATGAGGTGATGGAGCGCATGCCCCTGGTGGTGATAAAGCGTGACGGCTCGCGCCAGTCCTTTGACAAGGTCAAACTGATAAACGGAATGCTCCGCGCCTGTGAAAAGCGCCCGATATCCATGGCGGAGATCGACGCGGCGGCGGACGACATTGAGCAGGAGCTTCGCGGCACGCTGGAAAGCGAGGTCCACTCCGACCGCATCGGCGAGATGGTCATGGACCGCCTGAAGAACATGGACGAGGTGGCTTACGTCCGCTTCGCCTCGGTTTATCGCAGCTTCAAGGACATAAACACCTTCATGGAGGAGCTGACCAAGCTGCTGGGCGAGAGCAAATAAATATTCCGTAATCACAAAAAAGCGGCCACCCGGCCGCTTTTTTCGCCTCAGAAAATGCTCCCAAGGCTTATGTGCTCCATGTCCGTGATGCTGCATAGGTGGGCGCGCAGCTTCTCCAGCGCGGCGGCGCTGCCCTCGCCGGACTGCAAACCGCCCAGGCAGTCGTAGAACGCGTCCATCGCGCTGTCGATATCGCTGTGTCGGATGAAAACGTGCGTGTAAAAGCTCATGCCGTCCCAGAATTCTATGGCCTGGCGCAGCATAAGCTGCGCGCCGTCACGGTCCCCGCCCTGCTCAAGCTGCTGCGCGGTGTCCACGTATTCCAGCAGCCGCGCCATTTTCCCGTCCAGATAATGCACATTGTACACAGCCGCGCCCAGCAAAAGAGCGAGTATCAAAATACCCGCGTACATCTTCCTCATTTTTCATACTCCCATCCCTGAAAATAGACCTCCCCCGTGTCGTAGGCGATCATGACGTAGACGAACTCCGGCCCCGACAGCCCGCGCGAGCTGAGCTCATGCTCGAGCCAGCGCCTGTCGTGCCCGGACAGGCGCAGGTTCTCGCTGAGCACCCGCCCTTCCTCGATGATGACGTAGGGGTATCCCAGCTCGGGGGTGTTCACGCCAAGCTGCTCGGCTGTGGGGGGCATCTGCGCTGAGTACAGCACGGTGTTGAGCGTGCCGTTTGTCTCGAGTATGGCGTATTTCACGGTGCTTATGTCGCTGACATCGCGGTTTCTCAGCTCCTCGGTCAGCTCGTCCACGGTGAAGCGGCAAATGCGCATGTTTTTTTGAATAATTTTGCCGTTTTTTATGAGCATACAAGGCTTGCCGCAAATCACGGCGCGAAGCTTCACGCTGTGCATGGTCAGCCCGGCGATGACAAGCTCGCAGGAAAAGAGTATCACGATGGGCACAAGCCCGTTGAGCAGCGGGATGCCGATATCCTGAAGCGGCATCGACGCCAGGTCGGCGATAAGCACCGACACCACCAGCTCAGACGGCTCCAGCTCGCCCATCTGCCGCTTGCCGAGAAGGCGCATGAGCAGCAGAAGCGTGGAGAAAATGATAAGCGTGCGGAAAAAGACAATAGCCATTCCATCGCCTCCGGAGTTTTTTCGTTAGTATTTCCCGGTGTGGGGATTTTTATTGCCGAAAAACCCACGCAATATCCCGGCCGCCGCGCGAAAAAATGTTGAATTGAGCGCGCAGTCGTGCTACAATAGCCGGGAATTATGCAAATACGCCCCGCGGCGGCGCATAGAATAGTATTTGACTGACGCCGCGCAGTGGCCCTATTTGTGATATATGGAGGTTATCGGATGCCCAGACATTTTGGAACGGACGGCTTCAGAGGCGAGGCCAATGTCGTGCTCACGGTGGAGCACGCCTTTAAGACAGGACGCTTTTTAGGCTGGTATTACGGCCGCGGCCACAAGTGCAACGTGGCCATCGGCAAGGATACCCGCCGCTCAAGCTACATGTACGAGTCCGCGCTTGCCGCGGGCCTGACCGCCTCGGGGGCGGACGCCTACCTGCTGCACGTCACCACCACGCCCAGCGTGTCCTATGTCACGCGAAGCGAGCATTTCGACTGCGGAATAATGATCTCCGCCAGCCACAACCCCTACTGTGACAACGGCATAAAGCTCATCAACGGCAACGGCGAGAAGATGGAGGACAGCCTCATCGACGAGCTGGAGGACTACCTCGACGGCAAAACGCCCGAGCTGCCCTACGCCACGGGCAGCGACATAGGCCGCACCGTGGACTTCGCCGCGGGGCGCAACCGCTACATCGGCTATCTCATCGGCCTTGCGAAGAATTCCTACAAGCGCAAGCGCGTCGGCCTCGACTGCGCAAACGGCAGCACCTGGATGATAGCCAAGAGCGTGTTCGACGCCCTCGGCGCGGACACCTACGTCATAGGAAACAGCCCCGACGGCACCAATATAAACGAGGGCTGCGGCTCCACGCATATTGAGAATCTTCAGAAATTCGTCCTGGAAAAGCACCTTGACGTAGGCTTCGCCTTCGACGGAGACGCCGACCGCTGCCTTGCCGTGGACGAAAACGGCAAGCTCATTGACGGCGACATCATCCTCTACATCATGGGCCGCTACATGAAGGAAAAGGGCACGCTGGACAACACCAGGGTGGTCACCACCGTCATGTCCAACATTGGGCTTTACAAGGCGCTGGACGAGATCGGCGTGGGCTATGAAAAGACCGCCGTGGGCGACAAGTACGTATACGAGAACATGCACGCCAATGGCCACTACATAGGCGGCGAGCAGTCCGGGCACATAATCTTCTCCAAATACGCCACCACCGGAGACGGAATGCTCACGGCGATAAAGCTGATGCAGGTCATGCTCGACAAAAAGCAGCCGTTGTCCGAGCTTGCCAAGGACGTGACCATATACCCGCAGCTTTTGAAAAACGTGCGCGTGCAGGACAAGGAGACCGCGCTGAATAACCCCGAGGTGCAGGCCCAGACTGAGCACGTGGCCCAACAGCTTGGCAGCGACGGGCGCGTACTCCTTCGTGCCAGCGGTACGGAGCCCGTGCTTCGAGTTATGGTAGAAGCGAAAACCGACGAGCTGTGCCGTGAGTGCGTGGACTCCATAATCGCGGTGATGGAGCAGCAGGGACTTTTGCAGGAGGCGTGAGAGATGGATCTGGAAATAAGCAGCTTGCTTGACCTCGACAAAACCATAGCCGCCGCCCTTTTCGACGGCCTGACCTTCCCCTGGCAGGCGCTGGATAAGATCGAAGCCTTCATCCTCGCCCTCGGCCCGACTCTGCCGGAGAGCGAGTACGAGCGCCGCGGCGAAAACGTCTGGATAGCCCGCGACGCGGAGGTTTTCACCTCGGCATACATCGGAGGGCCATGCATAATTGACCGTGGCGCCCAGGTGCGCCACTGCGCCTTTATCCGCGGCAGCGCCATTGTGGGCAAAAACGCCGTGGTGGGCAACTCGGTGGAGCTGAAAAACGTTGTGCTGTTCGACGGCGTACAGACCCCGCACTACAACTACGTGGGCGACTCCATCCTGGGCTACAAGGCCCACATGGGCGCGGGCTCGATAACCTCCAACGTAAAGAGCGACAAGCTCCCCGTCGTGGTAAAAAACGGCGCGGAGCGCGTTGAGACGCTCCGCAAGAAATTCGGCGCGATACTCGGCGACAACGTGGAGGTCGGCTGCAACAGCGTGCTCAACCCCGGCGCCGTGATAGGCCGGGGAAGCCGCGTCTACCCCGTCAGCTGCGTTCGCGGCTGCGTCGCGCCGGGCAGCATCTACAAAAAAGCGGGGGAGATCGTCCCGATAGAATAGGAGCCTGTCAAAAAAGCCTCGCAGATCTAATACTAATTTCAAATTAAATTCTTTAATTTGAAATTCCGCGTGCTGCGCAC
>JAMPGF010000035.1 GCA_023664105.1 Butyricicoccus sp.
GGTGCTCAGCCGAAGCTCCCGCGCCGCGCTCGGGGCGGAAAAGGCGCCCGTGCGCAGGATATGCAGATACAGCAGCGCGCACTCCCCGTCCGCGCAGGCCAGCAGCCTGTCCGCGGCCTCAACGCCCAGCCCCAGCAGATTTTCGCTTTTGTTTATTGTCTCGTTCATATCTCTCTGATTACTGATTAAGTAAATAATACCGAAAATTTAATGTTCTGACATTATATCACCAAATAGCGCTTGAATCAAGTGCCCATTATATGCTATAATTTTTTATTACATGTCCCGACACCCCGCCAATGACATTCTCAACATTCTCAGAGGTAAAACAATGTTAGAGCTGTTATCCCCCGCCGGAAGTCCCGAGGCCGTAGTCGCCGCGGTGCAGAGCGGCGCGGACGCCATATATCTCGGCCTCGGCGGCTTCAACGCCCGCCGGGGAGCTAAAAATTTCACAAACGACGAGTTCCTGAAAACCGCCGAATACTGCCGCGTGCGCGGGTGCAGGCTGTACGTCACGCTCAACACCCTCGCCAACGACCGCGAGCTGGAAAAGGCCGCGCGCCTTGCCGGCTTCGTGCACGAGGCGGGGGCCGACGCCGTGCTGGTGCAGGACCTGGGCGTGGCGCGCGTGCTGCGCTCGGTCTGCCCGGAGCTGACCCTTCACGCCAGCACCCAGATGAGCGTACATAACCTCGCCGGGGTCTTTGCCGCGGCGGAGCTGGGCATGAAGCGCGTGGTGCTCGCCCGCGAGCTGAGCTTTGAGCAGATAAAGTTTATCGCCGCCCGTTCCCCGGTGGAGATCGAGGTCTTTGTTCACGGCGCGCTGTGCTTTTCCCACAGCGGGCAGTGCTACATGTCCTCGCTCATAGGCCGGCGCAGCGGCAACCGGGGCTTGTGCGCCCAGCCCTGCCGCATGGAGTACAGCATGGGCCGGCGCATGGACGGCTACCCCATGAGTCTGAAGGACTCCTGTCTTGTCGACCACCTGCGTGCTCTCGCCGACGCCGGCGTGAAGTGCGCGAAAATCGAGGGACGCATGCGCCGCCCCGAATACACCGCCGTCGCCACCCAGATTTATGCCAAGGCCATCCACGAGGGCGTCGAGCCCACGAAAGCCGAGCTTGAGCGCCTCGAGCAGATTTTCTCCCGCCAGGGCTTCACGGACGGCTACTTCACCGGCGTGAAGGAGAACATGCACGGTGTGCACACCGAGCCGGATCGCGAGATAAACAAGCTTTACGCCGAGGTGCGCCGGGGCTACTCCGGCCCGGAGATCCGCCGCGTCGGCGTGGACTTTTACGTCATCGTCCGCCCGGGCGAGCCGATCAGCCTGCTCGTGCAGGATGCCGACGGCAACCGCGCCGTGGAGCGCGGCCCCGTGCCCGAGATTGCCGAGCGCTCGCAGCTGACGGACAAGTCCGTGGCCGACCAGCTCTACAAAACCGGCGGCACGCCCTACCGCTGCAACGAGGTGCGCACCGCCGTCACCCCGGGGCTCTACCTGCCCGCCGCCGCGATAAACGACCTCCGCCGCCACGCCCTCGACAAGCTCAGCAAAAAGCGCGCCGAGGTGCCGCCGCGCAAGCCCGGCACCTTCCCACGCCTGCCGCGCATCCGCGCGGAGAGGAAGGCGCCCGTGGTAAATATCCAGGCGCTCTCCGCCGAACAGCTCACGCCGGAGCTCGCCGCGCTCTCGCCGGACACGCTCTATCTCCCGCTCCGGCTTCTTTGCGAGGAATTCGCCTCCATTGCCCCCTTCACGGCCCAGGGCACAAGAATAGCCGCGGTGCTCCCGCGGATAATAACCGACACCGAGACCGACGCGGTGCGCTCCATGCTTGACAGAGTGCGCGAGCGCGGTGTAAAATACGCCCTCGTCGGAAACCTCGGCCACATCGCCCTTGCCCGCCAGTGCGGCTTTGAGATACGCGGCGATTTCGGATTGAATGTATTCAATTCTCACACATTGGAAACACTTCACAGTGCGGGCCTGGCCTCGGCCACCGCGTCGTTCGAGCTTCGCCTGGCGCAGATACGCGACCTGTCCAAAACCATGGACACGGAGCTCATCGCCTACGGACGGCTGCCGCTGATGGTCACCGACCAGTGCATCATAAAACAGTCCGCCGGCGGCTGCGCCTGCCAAAATCCGGCGAGCATTTCTGACAGAATGGGCTCAGTTTTTCCCGTTATGACGGAATTTGGATGCAGAAATGTGATATACAACGCTCACAAGCTCTTTCTCGCCGATAAAATGGACGAGCTTACCGACGCCGGACTGTGGGCGATACGCCTGTGCTTCACGCTTGAGAGCGCGCGCGAGTGCGTCTCCGTGGCCAGGGCGTACATTGAGCAGACGAAATACAGCCCCAACGGCCTGACCCGCGGCCTGTACTACCGCGGGGTTGAATAGTCAAATCAGTGGCAAAGTCACTGATTTGAGTGGCTGCACTCCGCTTCGCGCACTTACTTCGTTCGCACGCGCGCTTCGTGATAAGAATTTTTCCGAGGCGCATGTCCCCGGAAAAATGATTTAATTTTTTTCGCGCCTGCGGGCGCGAAGTCTGCGACGCTTTTTGCGTTATTATTGAGGTAACCAACATGAGAATCATACTCGCCTCCGCCTCGCCCCGCCGGCGCGAGCTGCTGGAGCTGATAAATGTAAAGCCCCTTGAAATAATCCCCGCCCGCGCCCCGGAGCTGCCCCACCCGGAGCTTACCCCGGCCCAGCTCGTCCGCGAGCTCAGCCGCGCTAAGGCCTCGGAAGTGGCTGAAGCCAACCCCGGCGCACTCGTCATCGGCGCGGATACTGTCGTCGCCGTTGACAGCACGGTCCTCGGCAAGCCCGCGGACGAACATGACGCCCGGCGTATGCTCGCGCTGCTGTCGGGCCGTGAGCATGAGGTGTTCACCGGCGTGGCCGTGATAAAGGACGGCGCGGAGCAGGGCTTTACCGAGCGCACCGCCGTGCGCTTTCGCGCCATGAGCGCGGAGGAGATCGCCGCCTACGCCGCCACGGGCGAGAGCCTGGACAAGGCCGGGGCCTACGGCATCCAGGGCCTCGCCAGCCAGTTTATCGAGGGCATCGACGGCGACTATTTCAACGTCATGGGCCTGCCGCTGTGCCGGCTGGGCCTTATCCTGAAAGCATTGGGTGTGAAGCTGCTTTGAAGGTAAAACGCTATTTGATCAGCTACGGCGTCAAGGTCGCCGTGGTGCTGCTGGTGGTCGTGCTGGGCGTGCTCATCGGCACGGGCATACGCAGCGGCCTCGCCGGCCCTCTTGCCGAGGGCACGGGCGCGCTGAAAATGCCTGTGCAGAAGGCCGCGACCTCGCTTATCGACTGGATGGAGAGTCTGTACGGCTATATTTACCAGTATGACCGCCTCGTCGAGGAGAACAACTCCCTGCGTGCCCAGATAGCCGAGCTTCAGCAGCGCGCCCGCGACTACGATGAGGTCGCAGCGGAAAACGAGCGCCTGCGCGAGCTCCAGAACCTGCGCGACAAGCACAAGGACTTCGTCTACGAGTCGGCGAAGATAGTCTCCTGGGACAGCTCGAATTACGCCTCGGCCTTCACCATCGCCAAGGGCTCGAACGAGGGCATTGAGCTGGGCGACAGCGTGGTCACCGAGTACGGCGCGCTCGTCGGGCAGGTGACCGAGCTGGGCGAGCGCTGGGCAACGGTGCGCACGCTCATCGACGTGAACACCAACGTCGGCGCGCTCATCGGCGACACCGGCGCCTCCGGCATGGTGGTGGGCGAGTTCACCCTCATGCAGCAGGGCCAGACCCGCGTGACCTATCTCTCCTCCGGCTCCCAGATTTTCAAGGGCGACGAGCTGCTGACCTCCGGCGCGGGCGGAAGCTTCCCCCCGGGCCTCATCATCGGCGAGATAACCGCCATAATGAGCGAGGCCGGCGGCCAGACCACCTACGGCATAGTCGAGCCCGCCTGCGATTTGGACACGCTTGCGCAGGTGTTTATAATAAAGGATTACGAAATCGTCGAGTAACGCTATGATAATCTACGAATTCATCGACCCGAAAAAAATCCGCCGCGCCGCGCTGTACGCCGCGTGCATCGTCGTCATGCTCACGCTTCAGGAAAACGTCCTCGCGCGCGTGAGCGTGTTCGGCGTGCGCGCCTCCCCCATGCCGGCGCTCATCGCGGCCATCGGCCTTTTTGAAGGCGGCCTCTGGGGCGGCCTGTTCGGCGTCTTCGCCGGATTCTTCTCCGACATGGCCGGCGCGAACACAAGAGTGCTGCTGACCATAATCCTCGCCGCGATGGGCTTCCTCTCCGGGCTCGTGGGACAGCTGCTGATCAACCGCCGCTTTTACTCCTACATGGTCGCCGCCGCCGTAATACTGCTTGCCGCCTCCCTGTGCCAGGCGCTGCCCGTGTGGGTCTACCACAGAGCCTCCCCCCTCGCCCTTCTCCGCACCGCCGCGCTCCAGGCCCTGTGGTCTGTCCCCTTCGCCGTCCCCTGCTACTTCGCCTGCCGCGCCATTGCCGGCCAAAAATTCAAGGAATAAGCTAACCGCCCTCCACGGAAAGGAGAAACCCATGGAAAAACTCATCAAACCCGCCCGCCTCGCTTTCATCAGCATACTCATCGCCGCTCTGGTAGTGACATACCTCGTTGCGCTCTACCGGCTCCAAATCGTTGACGGCGCGGCCGCCTACGAGGAGAGCCTGAACAGCCGCAACAGCAAGGAAACCGTCACCGCCGCCCGCGGCAGTATCCTCGACCGCTACGGCCGCGTTCTTGTGACCAACCGCACCTGCAACAACCTTATCATAGACACCACGGAGCTTTTCGCAGACGGCGAAGAGGCGGCCAACGAGATAATCCTCGAGGTCTGCCGCCTCATCGAGGAATACGGCGACGAGTACATCGACGAGCTGCCCATAACGAAGGAATCCCCCTTCGAGTTCACCTCCATGACCTCGGTGCAGCGCGAGCGGCTCAACGCCTGGATCGACAAGAAGTCGAGGGACTACGGCGTGGACCGCAGCTCCACCGCCGTGGAGATAATGGCCGCCATGCGCGCGCGCTATCATATCGACAACAACTACTCCGGCAAGGACGCGCGCACCATCGCCGGCATCCGCTACGAAATAAACGTCCGCTATGACATCCCCACCTCGGACTACATCTTCGCCGAGGACGTGTCCATGGAGCTTATCACCCGCCTGCTGGAAAGCAGCCTCCCCGGCTTTGAGGTGACCACCTCCTACGTGCGCGAGTACAACACCAATTACGCCGCCCACATCCTCGGCTACACCAACGTCATGAGCACCGACGAGTACAAGTACTATTCCAAGCAGGGCTACCCCCTCAACGCCCGCGTGGGCAAGGACGGCGTTGAGTACGTCTTTGAGGACTATCTCCACGGCGTTGACGGCCTGGCCCTCATAACCCGCACCTCCGAGGGCATAGTCACCAGCACCACCTACCTCGAGGAACCCGTGCCCGGCAACAACGTCTACATCACGCTCGACATCGGGCTCCAGGAAGCCGCCGAAAACGCCCTCAGCTCCTTCATCACCAGCGCCAACCTCGAGCGCGTCCAGCAGAACGCGGAGGTGGAGATGTACGGCGTGAGCAACGACGGCGAGCACGATTCCATCCAGGAATACATCACCGGCGGCGCGGTCGTCGCCGTCGACATTCCCACGGGCGAGCCGCTTGCCATCGCCAGCTGGCCGAGCTATGACACCTCCCGCATCATCCAGGACTGGTCCGAGATAGTCAACGGGGAGAATAACCCCCTGTTCAACCGCGCCCTCAACGGCACCTACGCCCCCGGCTCCACCTTCAAGCCCGTCACCGCCATGGCGGGACTGTGCGAGGGGAAGATCGACACCACAACCACCATCGAGTGCGAGGGAATTTTCGACAAGTACACCGAGGCCGGCTACGCGCCCCGCTGCTGGATCTACGGCCAGGGCCTCCACGGCGAGCTGACCCTCACCGAGGCGATAACCTTCTCCTGCAACTACTATTTCTACACCGTCGCGGACTACCTGCAAATCAGCCTTCTCGCCAAGTACGCCAAGCTCTACGGCCTTGGCGAGCCCACGGGCATCGAGCTGCCGGAGAATGTCGGCCAGATGTCCACCGACCAGTACACCCAGAAATGGTTCGGCCGCGACATGTACGCGGGCGACACGCTCCAGGCGGGCATCGGCCAGTCCTTCAGCGAGTTCAACACCCTGCAAATGGCTGAGTACACCGCCGCCATCGCCAACGGCGGGAACCGCCACAGCGCGTCCATCCTCAAGTCCGTGCGCAGCTTTGACTACTCCGAGAACCTCTATGACCGCCAGACTGAGCTGCTCTCCAGCGTGGAGGCCAACCCATATTATTACGATGTCGTCCACGAGGGTATGCGCGGCGTCATCACCGACCCGCTTGCCGGCTCCGTCTTTCTCGTGTTTGCCGACGCGCCCTATACCGCCGCGGCCAAGACCGGAACCGCCCAGCGCGGCGAGGACAAGGCCAACAACGGCTTCTTCATCGTCTACGCCCCCTATGAGGACCCCCAGATTGCCGTCGCCGTCGCCGTGGAAAAGGTCGGCGCGGGCGCGACGACCTCACAAATTGCCCGCCAGGTGCTTGACTACTACTTCAGCTTCATGGAGAGCACCGTCGCCCTCGAGGGCGAGAACAGGCTTCTGCGCTGAGGCGCGCGATCTACGGATCCTCACATAAAATCTCAGAAAAATCAATAAAAAATGTCTTGCTATTTTCAAAAAAATGGTATATCATAGTAATTGGGTTTATATTGTGGAATTTACAGAATTAACCAGTATGAAGAAGTCGGATCTGTTTATGGGGGAAAGGTTGTGACGTATTGAATATTGCCCTTTTGGCACATGACGGAAAAAAAGAGCTCATGGTTCAGTTTTGCATAGCATACTGCGGCATTTTCGCCGGACACTCAATCTGCGCGACGAAAACCACCGGCAAGCTGGTAAGCGAAGCCACCGGGCTGCAAATAAGCTCCTGCCTTTCCACAAGCCAGGGCGGAGCGCAGCAGATTGGCGCGCGCATCGCCTACAACGAAATCGATCTCGTTTTGTTTTTCTGCGACCCTGACGATGTGGCGGGGCAGAACAACGTAAACGAGATAGCCCGCCTCTGCGACCGGTACAGCATCCCCTTCGCCTCAAACGTGGCGACGGCGGAGGTGCTGGTGCATGGCCTGCGCCGCGGCGACCTCGCCTGGCGCGACATTGTTAATCCCCACAAGAAATAGCATCGCCGGTTCCAGGCCCGCCCCCGGGCGGGCCTGAAGCCTGTCTGCGGACATGCTCCCGCCCCCGATTCCGGGCGGCGCCATGAGAAAGCTCTCGTCCCATGTCCGGGACGGGGGCTTTAAGCTTTTTCTGGCAAAAAATACAAATCGCGGCGCCTTCCGGAAGCGCGGAAAATAAAAGTTTCGTCAGCCTTTTCATACTAAACCCTGATAAAAAGCTCCAAGAGCTTTTTCCCCAAAGGGGATGCGGCATCCAGGGGCAGAGCCCCTGGGCGCGGCCCGCAGGCCGCGAATGCTCCGCACCAAAGAATTTTCACCAAAAGGAATGATATAAAAATGGAAAAGATCAAACCCCGCACGCTCTCCGGCTTCATGGAGCTGCTCCCCCCGGACCAGCAGAAAATGGAGCGCTTCATGGAGACCCTGAGAAAAAGCTACTCCCTCTACGGCTTCACTCCGCTGGACACACCCATTATCGAGTCCGCCCCCGTCCTGCTTGCCAAGGGCGGCGGCGAGACGGAAAAGCAGATCTACCGCTTCACCAGGGGCGACAGCGACCTGGCGCTGCGCTTTGACCTGACCGTGCCGCTGGCGAAATACGTCGCGCTCAACTACGCGAATTTGTCCTTCCCCTTCCGCCGCTACCAGATCGGCAAGGTTTACCGGGGCGAGCGCGCACAGCGGGGACGCTTCCGCGAGTTTTACCAGGCCGACATCGACATAATCGGCGACGGCGCGCTGGATATCATCAACGAGGCGGAGATCCCCTCCGTGATCTGCCGCACCTTTACCGAGCTTGGGCTTGAGCGTTTCGTGATAAGAGTCAACAACCGCCGCATTCTCAACGGATTTTACGCCATCCTTGGACTGTCGGAAAAGAGCGGCGAGATCATGCGCACCGTTGACAAGCTGGACAAAATCGGCAGCGCTAAGGTGCGCGAAATCCTCACCGGCGAGGGGCTTGAGCTGACCGAAGCCCAAGCGGACGAAATTCTCCGCTTCATCTCGATAAAGGGCACGAACGCCGAGGTCCTGAAGGAGCTCGAAGCCTGGCGCGGACGCAATGAGCTGTTTGACCAGGGCCTTGACGAGCTTATCGCCGTGACGGCATATCTGCCGGAGTTCGGCGTGCCCGAGAGGAACTTCGCCGTCGACCTGACCATCGCCCGCGGCCTCGACTACTACACCGGCACCGTGTACGAGACCGCCGTCACCGACTACCCCGAGATCGGCTCGGTCTGCTCCGGCGGCAGGTATGACGACCTCGCCGGGTACTACACGGACAAAAAGCTCCCCGGCGTGGGTATTTCTATCGGTCTGACGCGGCTTTTCTACGTCCTGAACGAGCAGGGGCTGCTCTCCGGCGAGATAGTCACCGCGCCTGCGGACGCCATCGTGATACCCATGACCGACGACCTCGGCTTCGCGGTGAAAACCGCGACGATACTGCGCGACGCCGGAGTCCGCACACAGCTCTACACCGAGAAGAAGAAATTCAAGGCCCGCATGAGCTACGCCGGGAAGCTGGGCTTCCCCTTCGCCGTGCTCATCGGCGAGGACGAGATTTCAGCGGGAGTTGTGGCGCTGAAAAACATGTCCACCGGCGAGCAGGTCACCCTCTCCCCCGAGGACGCCGCACAGGCCGTCAGCAGGGAAATTTCCCTTCGCAATTCCCGCGCGGTGATCGTGGAGAAGGAAAAGTGAGCCCCATGCGAGAGAGGATAAAAAAGCACCCCCGCGTCGTCGGCGTATGCGCCCTCGTGCTTGTCATCGCCGCCGTTGTGCTGTGGCACACCCGGCCCATTAGCTTTGCCGGGCTCACTCCCGGCCTTGACCGGGACGACATTCAATCGGCAGGGGCCACATATACCAAGAGCTTTAACGACGCTGGCACTCCGCGCAGTATAGCCGGAGATCTCGATCTTGACGGGGACGACCCGCTCATCGGCGAGCTTTTCGAGCTTTTCTCATCGCACACCTACCGGCGCAGGCTCTCAAATCTCTTTGGGAGGAAGTCAGTCAGCGGACACATCAACTGGTCGCTCGTGTTCGCCGGAAACTGCGAAATGCTCATGTTCGATACCGACAGCGGGCTTTATCTGTCCTACAGCGCCGCCGACGGCAGCTCTGCCAGCCTGCGATGCTCCGTATCTGATTACGAGCAGCTGCGGCAGGATGTTTTCGAGCTTCTGCGCTCCTCAGACCCCGACGCGGGGGAATAAATATATACAACATTACATTTTTGGAGTTGATTTAACATGTTTCAGTCCCGAACCCACACCTGCGGCGCGCTGCGCGCCGAGAACATCGGCGAGCACGTAAAGCTCTCCGGCTGGATGGAGAACGTGCGCGAGGTCGGCGGAAGCCTGGCCTTCGTCGTGCTGCGCGACTTTTACGGTACCACCCAGCTCGTCATTGAAAACGACGAGCTCATGGCACAGATAAAGGCCCTCAACAAGGAGTCCACCATCTCCGTCGAGGGCACCGTGCGCGAGCGCAGCAGCAAAAACCCCAAGCAGGCCACCGGCGATATCGAGGTCGTGCCCGACAAGCTCGAGGTCCTCGGCCGCTGCCGCTATAACGAGCTGCCCTTTGAGATCAACCGCTCCCGCCAGGCCGACGAGAGCGCGAGACTGCGCTACCGCTACCTCGACCTGCGCAACCCCGAGGTCAAAAGCAACATTATCCTCCGCTGCAACGTCGTTGCCGCCCTGCGCCAGGCCATGACGGAGCACAGTTTTTTGGAGATAACCACCCCCATACTCACCGCCTCCTCCCCCGAGGGCGCGCGCGACTACCTCGTCCCGGCCCGCAAGCACCCCGGCAGGTTCTACGCCCTGCCCCAGGCGCCCCAGCAGTTCAAGCAGCTGCTCATGACCGCCGGATTTGACAGGTATTTCCAAATTGCCCCCTGCTTCCGCGACGAGGATGCCCGCGGCGACCGTTCGCCGGGCGAGTTCTACCAGCTCGATATGGAGATGGCTTTTGCCTCCCAGGAGGACGTTTTCGCGGTGCTGGAGGATGTCCTGCCTCCCATTTTCGCCAGGTACGGCAAGTACAATGTCGCCTCACAGCCGCCGTTTAAGCGCATCCCCTATCTCGAGGCAATGGAGACATACGGCACCGACAAGCCCGACCTGCGCATCGACCTGACCGCCTGCGATTTGGGCGGCATGCTCTCCGACTGCGGCTTCGCGCCCTTCGCCGGAGCCGCCGTCAAGGCCATTGAGATTGCCAACTGCGCGCTGACGAGAAAGCAGATCGAAAAGCTGCTTGCCGACGTGGAGGTTCAGGCGGGCGTAAAGGCCTACTGGCTGAAAACCGACGAGTCCGGCGCAATTGCCGGCGGCGTAGCCAAGTTCGTGCAGGACAGGCGCGCCGCGCTCGAGGAGAAGCTGACCCTCGCGCCCAATACCCTTGTCGTGCTCACCGCCGGGACTCCCGCCGAGGCGCGCAAGGCCGCCGGAGCCGCAATCAAAATCTTCGGTGCCGCCTGCGACGGCCACATGGACCGCGAGAGGTACGAGTTCTGCTGGATAGTCGACTTCCCGATGTACGAAATCGGCGAGGAGTCCGGCGAGCTGGAATTCTGCCACAACCCGTTTTCCATGCCCAAGGGCGGTATGGAGACGCTGCTCGCCGTCGAGCGCGGTGAGCTGGACGCGCTGACCATCACCGCCGATCAGTACGACCTGGTCTGCAACGGCGTGGAGCTGTCCTCCGGCGCGGTGCGAAACCACGACCCCGAGATTATGATAAAAGCCTTTGAGCTTGTCCGCCTCGGCGAGGACGACGTGAAGGCCAAGTTCCCCGCGATGTACAATGCTTTCTGCTACGGCGCGCCGCCCCACGCGGGCATCGCCCCGGGCGTCGACCGCATGGTTATGCTCCTCGCCGGTGAGGACTCCATCCGCGAGATAATCCCCTTCCCCATGAACAAAAACGCCCAGGACATCATGATGGGCGCGCCGGGAGCGGTCACGCAGGCGCAGCTTGACGAGCTGCACATAAGCGTCAAATCAGAGGCGTAAACGCCTGAAAAATCAAGGAAAATTGGAGGTTTCGCCATGGTCACAAGGGTCCGTTCCCTCGCCCTGCACGGGATAGGCGGGTACGAGGTGTCGGTGGAGTGCTTTTTATCCAACGGCCTGCCCTCCTTCGACGTGGTGGGCCTGCCGGACGCGGCGGTGAAGGAGTCGCGCGACCGTGTGCGCGCCGCGGTGAAAAACGCGGGCTTCACCTTCCCGGTCAGCCGCCTGACGATAAACCTCGCCCCCGCCGACAAGAAAAAGGCTGGCACGGTCTACGATTTGCCCATTTTGCTTGGCATTCTCTCGGCCTCGAACGCCATCAAGCCCCCGCCGGAGGACGCGGCCTTCATCGGCGAGCTGAGCCTTTCCGGCGAGCTTCGCCCCGTGCGCGGCGCGCTGCCCATGGCGCTGGCGGCGGAAAAGGCCGGCGTGCGCCGCCTCTTTCTTCCCGCGGACAACGCCGGGGAGGCGTCGTTCGCCTCGGGCGTGGAGGTCTACCCCATCAAGAACGTCGGCGAGCTCATCTTTCACCTGCGCGGCGAGCAGCTTATCTCCCCCGTGTCCGAGCCGGACATCGGTGAGCTGACACCCCCGCTGCCGGACTTTGCCGAGGTCAAGGCCCAGGAGAACGTCAAGCGCGCGCTTGAGGTCGCCGCGGCGGGCGGGCACAACATACTGCTCGTCGGCCCGCCCGGCGCGGGCAAGAGCATGCTGGCAAAGCGCCTGCCGGGCATCCTCCCGGACATGAGCCGCGAGGAGATGATCCAGACCACGGAAATCCACTCCGTCGCCGGCAACACAAGTCCGGCGCGCCCGCTTGTGACGACGCGCCCCTTCCGCTCGCCGCACCACACGGTGTCCCCTGCGGCGCTGTCCGGCGGCGGGTCGACCCCGAGGCCGGGCGAGATCAGCCTGGCTCACAACGGCGTGCTGTTTCTGGACGAGCTGCCCGAGTTCGGGCGCGACACGCTGGACGTGCTGCGCCAGCCGCTGGAGGACGGTCAGGTGACCATCTCGCGAGCCAGCGGCAGTTTGACCTTCCCGAGCCGCTTCATGCTGGTGTGTGCCATGAACCCCTGCAAATGCGGCTGGTTCGGCCACCCCTCGGGCCGCTGCCGCTGCTCGGAGCTGGCTGTAAGACAGTACCGGGGCCGCGTGTCGGGGCCGATGCTGGACAGGATCGACATTTTTGTGGAGGTGCCGTCCCTTGAATTTGACGAGCTCAGCCGCCGCCCCGACGGGGAGAGCTCGGCTGAGATAAAAAAGCGCGTCAACGCCGCGCGGGCGCTGCAAAACCGGCGCTTCGCCGGAACGGGAACCAGCTGCAACGCCTACATGCAGCCGCGGGAGCTTACCGATTTCTGCGCGCTTGACCCGGCCTGCCGGGAGCTCATGCGCGGGGCCTTCGAGACCCTGGGCCTGACCGCCCGCAGCTATGACCGCATACTCCGCGTGGCGCGCACTATAGCCGACCTCGACGGCGGCGGGGATATCCAGCCGCAGCACATTGCCGAGGCCGCGCAGTACCGTACTTACGCATAAGGAAGAAATTTACATGAATGATATAATTTTGCTCAAGCAGGGCGAGATCGTCCTCAAGGGCCTGAACAGGAAAAATTTCGAGCAGCGCCTTGTCTCCAACGCGGCGCGCCGCTTAAAACCCTTCGGCAAATTCCGCATTTACGCGGTGCAGTCGACGGTCTACGTCGAGCCGCAGGAGGACTCCTGCGACATGGATGCCGCCTTCGATGCGCTCAAAACCGTGTTCGGCGTCATCTCCCTCACCCGCGCCGCCGCCTGTGAAAAGGATAAGGACGCCATCGCGAAAAAGGCCATCGAATACCTCGCCGGGGACATGCGCGCGGCGAAAAGCTTCAAGGTCGAGTCCAAGCGCAGCGACAAGAGCTTCCCCATGACCAGCATCCAGCTCAGCCAATACGTCGGCGGGCTGCTCGCCGAGGCCTTTCCCGGCACGGCGGTTGACGTGCACGAGCCGGAGCTGGTCGTCCACGTCGAAGTGCGCGACTATGCCGGGCGCGGGCGGGATGCCCGTGGGCTGCAACGGACGCGCCGTGACCCTGCTCTCCGGCGGCATCGACAGCCCCGTGTCAAGCTACATGATCGCCAAACGCGGCGTGCACATGATACCCGTGCACTTCTTCTCCTTCCCCTACACCAGCGAGGCGGCCAGGGAAAAGGTCATCGAGCTTGTGCGCCGGCTCACCGCTTACTGCGGACGGCAAACCCTTGAGATCGTGCCGTTTACGCACATTCAGGAGGAGATCCGCGACAAGTGCCCGGAGGAATATTTTACAATAATTATGCGCCGGTTCATGATGCGCATTGCCCAGCGCGTGGCGGACTACAACACCTGCGGCGCCATCGTCACGGGCGAGAACCTCGGCCAGGTCGCCAGCCAGACCATGGCCGCCATGGCCGTGACCGGGGCGGTGACTGACCTGCCGGTGCTGCGCCCGCTGGTGGGCTTCGACAAGGAGGAAATCGTCACGCTCGCGCGCAAAATCGGCACCTTCGAGACCTCCATCCTCCCCTACGAGGATTGCTGCACCGTATTCACCCCGCGCCACCCCAAGCTCAAGCCGAGCGCCGCCGAGGCCGAGGAGTGCGAGAAGGCGCTGGATGTGGAGGCTCTGGTAAACGAGGCGTTTGAGGGCATCGAGCGCGTCCGGCTCGAGGTCGGAGACTGAGAAAGGAGAAAGCCAATGAACGCGGAAATTATTGCCGTAGGCACAGAGCTTTTGCTGGGGAATATTGTAAACACCAACGCCCGCGACCTGTCGGTCATGCTCTCGGAGCTGGGCATAAACGTCTATTGGCACAGTGTCGTAGGCGACAACCCCGAGCGCCTGGCCGAGACGCTGGAAATCGCCAAAAAGCGCGCCGACCTCATCATTACCACCGGCGGGCTGGGGCCGACCTGCGACGATCTGACCAAGCAGACCGTGGCCCGCGCCTTCGGGCTGGAGCTGTATTTTGACGGGCGCGCCGAGCGGGAGCTTGAGGAGTATTTCCGAGCGCGCCAGGGCCGGCCCATGACGGAGAACAACCGCCAGCAGGCCTGGCTGCCCGTGGGCTGCACGCCGTTTTACAACACCTGCGGCACCGCGCCCGGCTGCGCCTTTTTCGCCGAAAACACCCACGTCATGATTCTCCCCGGCCCGCCGAAGGAGTGTCTGAGCATGATGCGGGTGTCGGGTCTGGACTACCTGCGCTCGCTCTCGGACGAGCAGATTTACTCGCACAACATCCACATCTTCGGCATGGGAGAGAGTTATGTCGAGTCGCTCCTGCGCGAGCGGATGAATAAGCTGACCAACCCCACGCTGGCGCCCTACGCAAAGGAAGGCGAGGTGCGCCTTCGCGTGACCGCAAAAGCGCCGAGCCGCGAGAGGGCCGAGGAGATGATGGCCCCGGTGATTGACGAGGTGTGCGCCGCGCTGGGCGACACGGTCTACGGCGTGGACACGGGAAGCCTTGAAAACACGGCGTTTGAGCTGCTGAAAGCCCAAGGCAGGACCCTCGCCGCGGCCGAGAGCTGCACCGGAGGGCTCATCGCCAAGCGCGTGACCGACATCCCCGGCTCGTCGGCGGTTTTCCGCGGCGGCGTGACGGTCTACACCAACGAGGCGAAAATGCTCCTGCTGGGTGTGGATGAGGAGACTTTGCGCGAAAAAAGCGCCGTGAGCCATGAGGTCGCGGTGCATCTGGCGGAAAAGGTGCGCGAAAAGCTCGGCGCGGACTTCGGCATCGGCGTGACCGGCGTTGCCGGGCCTGACTCGGACAGGCTGCACGAGGTGGGCACCGTGTTCATCTCCCTGAGCGGCGGCGGGCGCACCTGGGTGCGGGCAAAGCACTTCAGCCCGATTTTCGACCGTTCGAGGATACGCACCCTCGCCGCGAACGAGGCGCTGGACATGCTCCGCCGCGCCCTGACCGGACTTTCGCCGGACGACGCGCAAACTTTTTGAGGCTTTGGGCGGTTTTATTGCCCGGAGGGCTTGATTTGTCCGGAAAATCCTGATAAAATGTGCCTGCTGTGCCGATTTGGTAGCTGATAAATTGAGATAAATTTTTAGGAGGAAGCAACACCATGACTTACGAGATGGACATTGCCGGCTTAAAGCGGGATTTGCCTGTCTGCAAGGTAACAGACGATTTGTACATCGGGGCTTTTGTCATTTTTGGCGACGTGGAGCTGACCGTGCACTGCGCAAGCGAACTGCTGCGCCGGGCGCCGGAGTACGACTACCTCATCGCACCCGAGGCCAAGGCCATTCCCCTGATCTACGAGATGGCGCGCCAGAGCGGCGCGGAGAAGTATTTCCTCGCGCGCAAGAGGGCCAAGGCCTACATGCAGGGCGTGTTTGAGGTGAAGGTCAACTCCATCACCACCGCCGGCGAGCAGACGCTGGTCATCGACACCGAGGACGCCCGCCAGATCCGCGGCAAGCGCATGCTCATACTCGACGACGTTATCTCCACGGGCGAGTCCCTTCACGCGATGGAGGTGCTGGTTGAGAAGGCCGGCGGCGTTGTGGCCGGCAAGATGGCCATTCTCGCCGAGGGCGACGCCGCCGGGCGCGACGACATCATCACCCTGGCCCCCCTGCCGCTGTTCAACGCGGACGGCAGCGTAAAGGAGTAGTCAGGCTCAAAAACGCCTGTCCCCAAACGGGTTTTCCCGTTTGAGGGCAGGCGTTTTTCGTTTGCCGGGGCAAAATCAATCGAGCGTGAGCGTCTCGCCGGCGGGGAGAATTACCCGGTTTTCGGCCTTGAACGCCTCGGCGCGCTTTTGGTCGAAGCCCTTTGCAAAGCCCGGCATGGTAGGCACCATGTGGTAGGGCACAACTCGCTTGGCTTTTATCAGCGCGGCGCACTCAGAAGCTTCCTCGGGGCCCATGTTGTACTTCCCGTCGATGGGCAGGAAGGCGCAGTCAAGATTCTCCAGCGCGAGCGAGGCCATCTGTTCTGTTTTCGAGGTATCACCGGCAACGTAAATTTTCTTGCCGTCGATGGTAAGGATGTAGCCGACGCACTCACTCTTGGGGTGCTTGGCGTTGTAGGCCTCTACCGCGCGGACCGTCACAGCGCCGAGGGCTTTGGTCTGGTACTGCCCGTCGATGAGAAAGTCAAAATTGCTCCATATCATGCAGCCGGGCTTTTTCGCGGGCTTGCCGGTCTTGGTGTGGTCAAAATGCTGGTGGGTCACGAGGATGAGGTCGGCGGGGCGGTCGTAGCCCTCGCCTATGAAGGGGTCGATGTAGATCACTGTGCCGTCCGGCGCGGTGACGCGCAGGCTTCCGTGGCCCTGGAAGAGGATTTCTGTCATTGGGGGCACCTCCGTTTTTTGACAAATCTTATAAGAACGCCATGGGGCGGTGGGAAAAGGGCCGGCGCGTTTGCGCCGGCCCTCCGGGAAAATTGCAAATCAGTCGTTGTAGAGGTCGCTGAGCTTGGTCAGGTGGGCATAGCGCGCCTTGGCGGCTTCCTCGTTCTGAGCAAAGAGCTCCTTGGCACGATCCGGGAAGGACCGGGTGAGGGAGGAGTAGCGGGCCTCGTTGAGCAGGAACTCCTGGTAACCGCCGGCGGGAGCCTTGGAATCCAGAGTGAACGGATTCTTGCCCTCAGCCTTGGCCGCGGGATTGTAGCGGAACAGGTTCCAGTAGCCGCACTCGACAGCCTTCTTCATCTCGGCCTGGCAGT
>JAMPGF010000036.1 GCA_023664105.1 Butyricicoccus sp.
CGAACTGCAATTTCTTGGCAAATCTGCTTGTCCACTTTATTGACTATGGTCCAGTTTTGTTCTTATCTCCTGACAGCACACCACATCAGGAGCCAATTCAAGAATTGGCTGGAAAGAGCCATGCTCAACGCATGACAGCAGGCCGTTTAAATTCCACGATATAATACGCACATTAACACCTCCGGCTGCTATTATATCTTCTTTGCGGGAAGTATGCAAAGGACAGGCAGATTGGCGTGCTAATGGCTCCGATTATCATGGATGATAGCGGACTTTATCGTAAACGATGCGATTTTATCACAAATGAGAGTTGCAATGCGCATATCTGCATATTGACTAAGAGGGCCATGTGCCGTATAGTCAGGACAGGCTCATGTGAACGGAGCCAATTCTTGTAAAAAGGGAGTAATGACTATGCTTGTTTTCAAAGAAGGGCGGCTTTACGCCGGCAGATCATCGTTTGCGATTCCGGACGGGTTCAGGGTGAACGACCGCCCCAATGTTTTTTTGAGCAACGGCATCATGCTGTCGATGCCCGACGAAGCAATCTCCGTTGACGTAAATTTTGAGTATTCGGAAAATGGGGCGGAGGAGGGCTTGAGAGAAAGCCTGGCCGAGTTTACCGTGAGCAAAATGAAAGCCAGGTCTTTTGACGGCGGGACAGGCTGGTGCGCCGAGAGCAGGGGCGACCTGTACGCTTACCTTGAAGTGAGGTTTGACGCGCCGACCGGAATCGCCAACGCGCACGGGGACCCCGTGAACACCTTCCGCGTAGTCGCGACCGCGCCATATGACACCAATATCCGCGCGCTCCGCAAGTCCCCGGAAATGGCGGGCCTGCTCAACAGCTTCCGACCTTAGAATAAAATCTGTTATTTCCCAATATTTTTAACACGTTTCTCTCATAAACCGACAGCTTGCCTAAAGAAATCCATTAAGGGTGATGATGTACCATCTCAAATGCAGCTTTCGTAAGGACAAATCTTTCGATTGCAAGCCATATTTTGGAAGTCGTTTTCCTGATTTTGCGCAAAAATATATTTATGAGACGGGCGTGGAGGCTTGGTGATGTTTTTTCGAGGCTTTTTGTTGACTTTCTTGAATTGCCTGGGTATCATGTATAAATCAAGAGGAAAAGAGGGAGGGCTATTTTATGGATTTGATGGCGAATCGGCACTGCGAGTTTTTCTGCAACCTGGAGTGCGAATTTCTCCCTTGCCATGAGACGGATGACCCAGACAATTTCAACTGCCTGTTCTGCTTCTGCCCGTTGTATGCCCTCGGGCGGCACTGCGGGGGAAATTTCCGGTACCAGGACAACGGCATCAAGGACTGCAGCGGCTGTGATTTCCCACACAGGCGAGAAAACTACGGAGAAATTGTGGGGCGCTTTGCGGAAATTCGGGATTTGATGGATGGGTATTCGTGAGGGAGATGGCAATCAGCCATTTCCTCCAACCCCAAAAACTCATCACGCCTGTCTAATACTAATTCTCGATTGAAGGTTCAATCGAGAATTCCGCGTGCTACGCACGCTCGCGCAGCGCAAAGCGCGTCGCGCCGTCTGCTGTGCATGGATATCCGTAAGGCGGCGAAGCCGCCAACGGCTATCTCATCATTAAAACCCTTATAAAAAGCTCTTTGAGCTTTTTATAAGGGTTTAGTATAATATCGGTTTATGAGACAGGCGCGATATTTAAAAAAATCCCTTGCATATCTGCGGAAGATAGTATATAATGCTCAATGTCTTTAGAGAGTGTGCTCCTGAACGGAAATAAGGGCACACTCTCTAATTTTACTATAAGGGCAGCTGAGCCGGCTCAGCTGTGCGGCAGATGCTCTGCCGCACAATAACCCGCTCGGCACGAAATTGAATACATCCGCATCGTGTTACCCGTTATGACTGCCGGATACCCGGCAGGCGCGGTAAATTAGGAAATCCGGTGGGCGGCATTGCCGCCGGTCGGGCGCAGGCCCGATCAGAGTCCGGAGCTTTGACCCGTTGCTGTATGTACAGGAGCTTATTGTTCGCGGCGCGAGCCGGTCACTGGGAAACTGGGAAGGCTGAACGATAGGCGCAGGAGATCCTCCGGGACTGTACGAGCCAGAATACCGACGATGCTTGAAACTTGTGGGGCGCTTCTGAAACGGAGCGAGTGACAAGACTGCCGGGTAGCGAGAAAAACGGTCGCTTCATGTGAAGCGGCTGCTTTTATTTTTACATACAGAGAAAGGGACAGCCGCAAGGCCGGCTGCGGGACATAAAATGAACGAAGTCGTTTCCAGACTGAAAGAAATGAAAACCGGGCTCGGCATAAGCAACAAGGAGCTCTCCGACATGTCCGGGGTGCCGATTGGGACGGTCAACCGTGTGCTGGCCGGAAGGGTCGAGGCACCGAATCTCCAGACAATCCGCGATATGGTGCAGGCTATGGGCGGGTCGATGGACGCTGTGTGCGGCATAACTGTCGCGAATAAAGAGTCAGCAAGCGTGGAAAAACAGCCGGAAAGCCCGGCGGCGGGCATATCCCCGGACGCGATCCACGCCTACAGCGTGCTGCTGGCAGAGCGGGAGAAGGAGATCCAGGCCAAGGACCGCTGGCTGAAATGGCTGTTTATAACCTGCTGCGTGCTGGGCGGCCTGCTTGTCGGAGTGCTGATTTTTGACCTTGTCAACCCGGCTATCGGCTTTTTCCTGCGCTAAACCCCGGTTTTTCGGGCCTGCGGCGGCATTTTTTAAATAATTTCTCTTTTTTCACACTCATTTGCGAACCGGAGCTGTCGCGGGCTCGCGCGACAGGGTCGCATCGTTTTTGAACGCGCAAATTATCGCTGACGGATGTAAAAAACGCCGTCAGAACACCGAAATTATCATAAACGATGCGCCCGCGATGCGGAAGCGGCAGGCTTTTACCCTTTTCCGGGCGGAAAAATTATCGTTTTCGATAGTGAAATTATCGAAAACGAACGCAGCCGCATCGTTTTTGCATATTGATTTTTCTCATCTCCCGCCGTATATTGGCGCCAGACAGAGCGAGACGGGCAGCCGTCAAGCGAAGCCGATCGCCAGAGGCGGCGCGGAGAGCTTTCATAAAAGTGAACCGCACCGACAACTGAATAGCAGAGCCAGGAGATGATACAAGTACCGGGGAAGCAGGCCACGAGACGAGCGTGCCAAGGACTTGAAAACGCGGTCTGAACGGGCCCAAGAGAGCGCAGGAACCGGTACTGGCATCTGTGAAGCAGGCCTCAGGCGAAACACATCATAAAAAGGAAGAAGGTGTTTCCCTTGGATCAGCTAACCTCCGGCGGAAGCAGCCGGAGCCACCACTGAAGCCGCCGGGCTTGTCCCCGGACCGGCGGCGCGGCAAGAGCGGGGACGTGTTCGATAACAAATAAAATTGGTTCACTTTATGAAAGGAGAAAATTACAATGAAAAACATTAGCATGATGAAGAAGGTCCTGTCCATCCTGATGGCCGCGGCAATGATGTTCGCCCTCGGCGCGAATGTGTTGGCGGCGGATGAGGCCGATGCGGCAGCGCACACCGTTACCATTTATGTTCAGGAAGCTACGAGGAACGAGAAGGGCGATGTGACCAGCACCTATGTCTATAACCAGGACAGCCCCATCGTTGTCACGGTGGATGATGGGCAGACCTTGAAGGACGCCATTAACAAGGCGTGTGCGCAGAGCGGCTCTGTCATTACCAATCCGGTTTGGAAATCCACGGATAACCAGTATCTGATTTCTCTCAACGTGCTCGGAGCAGCTTATGAGAATTATGATACCTACGAGTATGATACTCCGGAAGTTGGAAAAACTACATACGAGGGACTTTCTTGGATGTACTTCATCGGTGCGCCGGAGGATATGCTGGCTTCCTCTTATGACTATCCTGATGTGTCCCTGGGCAGAGCGGAGGTCAAGTCCGATGTGACCTTTACTTTGAGCTATGAGTATCTGACCTATGTTTGGTAAGTAAATATCAAGGGTGCCAGAGCGGTATATTCGTTCTGGCACCCGCCTTTTTGTTTTGGAGAGGAATTTTGAATGAAAAATGTATTTAGGCGGAAAATTGTACCGATATTTTTATCTCTGTTTTTGATTGCAAACCTATTTCCCATGTCAGCATTTTCGGCTGATATTGATTTTAATGACAGCGGGTTGAACCTCTATGGATTAGATAATTCCACAGTCCCAGAAGAACTTCAGCTATCCACTTTAGTATTTCGTGCGGGACAACCAGCGACCGCCTTTGAATATACTCTTGAGCCTTCTTTCTCTCCGGAGAACCGAAATTACACACTTATAATACCGGACAATAAAGCTTCGATGACAAGTCTTGCTGTATGGGCCATGCTGCGTGAAGCGGAAAGCACCGCTGAAATTAAAGTTGCGTTTACAAAATATAACCCAGGAGGAGCGGTCACCGGATCAGACAGCTTAACGGTACCATCAGGGAACTTAACCAAAAACGGCACAAGGTTAATGAATGCTTTCCCTCCGCAGTTAAAGGGAAGTACCATAACTATTTCTGTTGATGGACAAGATGCTTATTCAGTTACAATCGTTCGCTTACCCACACTATCTACAAATGGTTTGACAGTTAGTGATGAGAATGGAAATATTGTTTTGACACCTGCATTTGATGGGAATGCAGATATTTACGAATATAGTGCGATATTGCCCGATAATACAACGTATGTATCAATTACGCCTACGCTCAGATTTCCCAACATAGAAGGCACACAAGTTAAAATCAACGGCAACGAGGTCACATCCGGTGCCGCCTCCGAAGTCACCTTGAATTGGAAAGACGAAAAAGACGAAACCGGCGTTACCTACAAACACGCTCAGGTCGTCGTGACCGCTGTAGGCGAGGACGTGCCGGATGTCAACGCGAGAAACAACGATTACACCTTGGACTTCTACACCAACCGGGTGAAAAGTCTGGAAATTACTACGCCGCCGCAAAAAGTGAGCTACAGCATGGCGGAGAAATTTGACCCTGCCGAAATGGTCGTCAAGGCGGTATACAGCGATGAAACGGAAGCGGTGGTCCCCGCCGGGGCGTACACGGTCTCGCCCACCGGCGGCCTGCTGATCTCGGACAAGGCCGTCACCGTCAGCTACAAGGGCCAGACCGTCACGCAGCCAATCACGGTAGCCAAGGACCTGACCGGCGAGGGGACGGCGGAAAGCCCCTTCCAGCTCTCCACGGCGGAGGATCTGAAGCTGGTGTCCGCCTATGTGGCGGCGGGGTATCCCTTCGAGGGGGAGTACCTCCAACTCACCGACAACATCGACCTTCCCGCGGACTGGATCCCCATCGGCGCGCTGACCACCGGGACAACTGACATAAACGATGCCAAGCAGGGCGTCAACATCCGCCCCTTCTCCGGCACTTTGGACGGTAATGATAAGACCATTACTTTTGCCAAAAACAGCAAGCCACTGTTCAACTATGTCCGGGAAGCGGCGGTCCATGATCTGACCATCTACGCCCCGTACATGGACGGCTACGCGCTGGTGGACAAGTACACCGTGGACTACGGCCCCGACGGCGAATACGGCACCGGCACCGGCGGCAGCTACGAGCCCGGCTGTCCCGACACCATCGACATCACCAACGTAACTATCAAGAGCGGATCGATAATCAAAAACGGCGGCTTCCTGGGCGGCTACGCCTCCGGCGGCAACACGGTGAACATGACGGACTGCGCCGTGGAGAAGGGCGTGAAGATTGGCTGCACCGCCTCCGGGGCCTCTGCCGGGAATATCCAGGTCGGCTCCCTGGCCGGGGCGTTCAGCGGGAAAATGCTCAACTGCGTCAGCTACGCCGACGTGTACGGCACCGACACCGTGGGCGGCCTCGTGGGCTGCAAGGGACAGTCCATGGGCTACTTTGAGATTATAAACTGCGCCTTTTACGGCAGTGTCCACGCCACGGGGGACACTGTAGGCGGAATCGTCGGCAGCGGCTATATCAATTCCTCAGCAGGAAATACCATGTGCGTGAAGATTAACAACTGCATCTTCGACGGGACTGTCGAGGGGCGGAACAATGTCGGCGGCATCCTGGGCGCGGAGGGCCATCTCCAGGCCTGGGACAACGGCGTGGGCAACATCTCCAACAACCTGTCCATGGGGAAAATCAGCGCCAGCGGCGCGAAGGGCGGCATCGTGGGCGACATCTCGTCCCTGAACCGCTATAACACCCTGGACAACAACTATTACCTGAAAACCCAGGCGGACAAGGGCATCGGCGCGGCAGCATATGTGGACACCAGCGCCGCCACGACCACGGCGGTCAGCGGCGTGACATATATCAATACAGCCGATGAGCTGCCCGGTATCAAATACATCAGCAAAACCGGCCACAACCGCGACGACGACCCCCTCGGCAGGGACGCGGAAAAGCTCTCCAAAGCCTTTGAGACGGCGGAGATAGCCGACGGCTCGGTGATCCAGGCCCTGAACGAAGGGACACACAGCACGAAAAACTGGATTCTTGACGAGGACGGCAAGCCCGCCTTCAGCGGCGAGGCCATCGCCTACAAGCTGGAGGTCACGGGGTATAAGGACAGCTACTACATAGGTGAAAGCCTTGACTGGAGCGGCGCGACCTTCACCGTGACAATGAGCGATGATACTACAAAGACGCTGACGCTCTCCGAGCTTGAGATAAGCGGCTTTGACAACAAGAAGCAGAACGTGTCCCACGTGGTGGTCAGGTACCAGACCGCCAGGGCAGAGCTGGAGATCAGGGTTTTGAAGCCGAGCTCCGGGGATGTGAGCAAGGATAATATCACCGTGTCCTTCACGCTCATGGGCGACAGCGCCCACGGAGAGCCCACCGCCGCCACCGGCACCCATACGCTCAAGGGCGGCGGCCTGACCACATGGATAAGCAAAACGGACTACACGCTGGGCCTGAACGCCACGGTCTGGGATTTGATGCAGGAGGCCGCGAAGGGAAACGATAAGCTCACCATCGGCAACCCATCCGGTAACTATGTGGACGAAATAACCTATGACGGCGTGACGATAGGCGAGTTCACCAACGGAAGTTTGTCCGGCTGGATGTACACGCTCAACGGCAAGCACCCGAATCTCGGCGTGAGCGAACAGTTCCTGGACGACGGCGACGCGATTGTGTTCCACTACACGGACGACTACACGAAGGAGGAAGGCTCCGAGCAGTGGAGTGGTGGCACAACGGGAACGCAGAATCCCCCGGCTGATACTAACGACGAGGGCGAAGCCAAAGCGACCATCACCGAGGATGACCTCAACGACGCCATCGCCAATGCTAAAACCGACGGCGCGGACACCATCGTCATCTCCCCCGAGGTCAAGGGCGACGCCGGCAAGGTCAGCGTCGAGCTGCCGAAGTCCGGAGTGGACAATATCTCCAAGCAGACCAACGCGGATTTGAAGGTCGAAACCGGCATCGTGGATATCACCATCCCGCAGGAGAGTCTGGGCGACCTCGTCTCCCAGCCCGGCGAAAAGGTCACCGCCTCCGCCGAGACGGTCAAGGATGAGTCCGGCAAGCCAACCGGCGAGGTGAAGATCGAGATTGCCGTGGACGGCAAGTCAATAGACAAGCTCTCCGGCGGCATCATGGCGGAGATCCCCGTGGAGGACGGAAACGTACTGGTCATTGTGAACGCCGACGGCAGCGAGAGCGTGGTCAAGAAATCCATAGTGGACAACAAGACGGTAAAGGCCATACTGGACGGCTCCTGCACCGTGAAGGTCGTGGACAACAGCAAGCACTTTGATGACACGGCAACCCACTGGAGCCGTGACGCCGTAGCCTTCGCCAGCTCCCACGAGCTGTTCAATGGCACAGGCGAAAACACCTTCTCCCCCGACGCGCCGATGAACCGCGCGATGCTGGCGACAGTGCTGTACCGCCTCGAGGACGCGGCGGCCACTGGCAGCAGCCCCTTTGACGACGTGGCCTCCGGTACTTGGTACAGCGACGCCGTGACCTGGGCAAGCAATGCTGGAATCGTCAACGGCACGGGCAGCGGCTTTGACCCGGACGGGAGCATCACCCGCGAGCAGCTTGCGGCGATGCTGTACCGTTATGCGGGCACGCTCGGCATGAGTACGAGCGCGAGCGGCGACCTTTCCAAGTTCAGCGACGGCGGCACCACCTCCGACTGGGCGAGGGACGCCATGAGCTGGGCGATAGGCAGCGGGCTCATCTCCGGCAAGGGCAACGGCGTGCTCGATCCCATCGGAAGCACCACCCGCGCCGAGGTCGCGGTCATCATGCAGAGACTGGTTGGCCTGATGGTAAAGTAAACGTAAAACGCACAATCGGTGCGGCTCCTTTTGGAGCCGTGCCGATTCGGCGCGTCTTGCGTTGGATATTATTTTGAAGATTTCGGGAGGCAATTATGCGTAAATTAAAAAGAACCCTGACCCTGCTGCTGGCGCTCGCTCTTGTGCTGGCGCTGGCGGTGCCCGCCGCGGCGGAGGTGTCGGAGCAGGCGCTCTCGTCCGCCGTGACAGACGTTGCCGGGTACATGCTCAGGACCGTCAAAAACCCGCAGGTCGGCTCCACCGGCGGCGAGTGGGCGGTGCTGGGGCTGGTGCGCTCGGGCTATGACGTACCGGAGGAGTATTTTCAGGATTACTACGCCACGGTGGAGGCTTATGTCAAAGCCTGTGACGGCGTGCTGCACGAGAAGAAGTACACCGAGTATTCCCGCGTCATCGTGGCGCTGTCCTCCATCGGCAGGGACGCGAGGGACGTAGGCGGCTACGACCTGACAAAAGCCCTTGGCGACTTCGACAAGACGATCTGGCAGGGCATGAACGGGCCTATCTGGGCGCTGATCGCTCTCGACAGCCGGGACTACCCCATGCCGAAAAACCCGGAGGCAAAAACCCAGGCCACGCGGCAGATGTACGTCGACCGGATTCTGGACAAGCAGCTTCCCGACGGCGGCTGGAGCCTGTCGGGGACGGGCGCGTCCGACGCCGACATCACCGGAATGGCCCTGCAGGCGCTGGCGAAGTACATGGATCAGGAAAAGGTGCAGCAGGCTGTCGACGCGGGGCTGGGCTGCCTTTCCGCAAAGCAGGACGAAAACGGCGGCTTCTCCTCCTGGGGAACGAATAATTCCGAGAGCTGCGTACAGGCAATCGTGGCGCTGTGCGAGCTGGGGATAGCTCTGGACGATGCCCGTTTCGTCAAAAACGGCAAAACCCTGCTGGATAACCTGATGACCTTTTACAAGAAGGGCGAGGGCTTCAGGCACACCGCCGACGGCTCCGGCTCAAACCAGATGGCCTCGGAGCAGGGGTTGTACGCCCTCGCGGCCGCGCAGCGTGCCAATCAGGGCAAAAACAGCCTCTACCGCATGGGCGATGTCGCAGCCGTATCCGGCGGCAGCGCCGCGTCCGAGCCGGGACTGCCCGGCAGGCACGCGGACGTAAAGGCCGTGCCGGTCAGCTCGCCGGGCCTGACCTTTGACGATATCTCCGGCGCGAATGCCCACGCGAACCAGGCGGCGATCGAGGCGCTGGCTTCCCGCGGCATCATCAGCGGCATGGGCGGCGGGCTGTTCTGTCCCGACGAGACGATGACACGCGCGCAGTTTGCCGCAATCACGGTGCGCGCGCTGGGGCTGACGCCGAAAGCAAACGATAAGTTTTCCGACGTGAGCGCGGACGCGTGGTACGCCGCCTACGTCGGCGCGGCCTCCGACTACGGCATCATCACCGGGGTTGGGAACGGGAAATTCAATCCCGATGGAACCATAACAAAGCAGGAGGCCGCCGTAATGGCGGCGAGGGCGGCGAAGCTCTGCGGCATGGATACGGAGCTTGACACCGTCTCGGTGCGCGACGTGCTGGCGCAGTTCGGCGACTATGTGCAGACGCCGGAGTGGGCGCGGCAGGGCCTGGCCTTCTGCTACGCCCAGGATATCCTGGACGACTCCGGCACGGTCATTGACGGTACCGACGTGGTCAGGCGCTGCGAGATCGCGCAGATGCTGTTCAACCTCTTGGGCGGCGCGAGGCTGCTGTGAGGGGCGCGGCTATGTGGTGGAAAAAGCATAAATGGAAGGTCATCGTGCCCGTTGCTGTTGTGCTGGTGCTGGCCGCGGCGTTCTGGTACGGCGGCGACGCGCCGTCGCTGCGCGGCTGGAGCGTCGCGCAGGCCATGCCAACACCGGAGCTTCAGGCAGTGCCGGAGGTTACGCCGGACAAGCCGCCAGAGAATACACCCGCCCTGCCCGCGGAAACGCCAGAGCCGATGGCTGAGGTTACGCCCGAACCAACCCCCGAGCCAACTCCCGAGGCCACTCCGGAACCAACTCCCGATACAGACGAACCGGAGCCTCCCGCCGAGACGCAGGCTATGGCCATAGACCCCGAGACGGGCAAGGACCAGTACCTCACCGACCCCGTGCCGGAGGGCAAGCCCGTTCCCGTAGAGCCGGAGGACGCGGTTATTTCCGACACCGCCTATACCTGCACAATCTCCATCTCCTGCGCGACAATACTCGACCACATGGACTGGCTGGACGCGGAGAAGGTGGAGCTGGTGCCCGTCGACGGCTGGATATTGCAGCCCGTGACGGTCACCTTCTACGAGGGCGAGAGCGTGTTCAACGTCCTGCAAAGGACCTGCAAGCTCAACGGGATACACATGGAGTTTAGCAACACGCCGATTTACAACAGCGCGTACATCGAGGGCATTGGCAACCTTTACGAGTTCGACTGCGGGGAGCTTTCTGGCTGGATGTACAAGGTCAACGAGTGGTTTCCAAATTACGGCTGCTCGCGCTACCAGCTCCAAGACGGGGACGTCATCTGCTGGGTCTACACCTGCGACCTGGGCGGCGACGTGGGCGGCTCAAACGCCGTGGGTGGCTGATATGGCGAATAAGGACACCTTTTCCGGCCTGCACCCGGCGGTGAATTTCCTCTATTTCGCCCTGGTGCTGGCGTTCACCATGTTCCTCACGCATCCGGCAAGCCTGGCGATATCGCTTGCCGCCTCGCTCTGCTACGCGATCTACCTCAACGGGCGCAGGGCGGTACGCTTTGGCCTGATGTATATGCTGCCCATGATGCTGCTGGCGGCGCTGGTGAATCCCGCCTTCAACCACGAGGGCGCGACCCTCTTAACCTATCTGCCCTCCGGCAACCCCCTGACGCTGGAGAGCATCGTCTACGGCGTGACAGCCGCAATAATGCTGGCGGCGGTTATCACCTGGTTTTCCTGCTATACGGCGGTGATGACCTCGGACAAGTTTGTCTACCTCTTTGGCCGAATCATTCCGGCGCTCAGTCTTGTACTGTCCATGACGCTGCGCTTTGTACCCAAATTCAAGGCGCAGCTGAAAACAGTAAGCGAGGCGCAGCGCTGCGTGGGGCGGGACGTGGCCAACGGGAGCCTGCCGCGACGGATGAAAACCGCCGTGACGATCCTGTCCGTCATGGTCACCTGGAGCCTGGAAAACGCCATTGAGACCGCCGACAGCATGAAAAGCCGGGGCTACGGCCTGCCGGGGCGGACGGCTTTCTCCATCTACCGCTTTGATGACCGCGACCGCGCCGTGCTCTGCTGGCTCATTTTCTGCGGGTTCTACATTGCCTGCGGCTGGGCCGCCGGCGGGCTGTACTGGCGATATTACCCGACCATCAAAGGCGCGGCGCTCACGCCCTTTACCCTGAGCTTCCAGCTGGTGTATCTCGCCCTGTGCCTGACGCCGGTGATTCTCAACAGAAGGGAGGACCGTGTGTGGAAGCGTTTACGATCCGAAATCTGAGCTTCACCTACCCCGAGCAGGAAACGCCCGCGCTGCATGAGCTGAGCCTTACTATTCCGCAGGGCGCTTTTACGGTGCTGTGCGGCCCCTCCGGCTGCGGGAAAAGCACGCTTTTGCGCCAGCTCAAGACCGTTCTGGCACCCCACGGGCGCAGAAGCGGGGAAATATTATTCGAGGGGACGCCGCTGGACGGGCTGGACCAGCGCGCGCAGAGCCAGCGCATCGGCTTTGTGCAGCAGTCGCCGGAAAACCAGATTGTCACGGACAAGGTTTGGCACGAGCTGGCCTTCGGACTGGAAAGCCTGGGCTTTGACACGCCCACCGTCCGCCGCCGCGTGGCGGAGATGGCAAGCTTCTTCGGCATCCAGACCTGGTTTTATAAAAACGTCACCGAGCTCTCCGGCGGGCAGAAGCAGCTGCTCAACCTGGCCTCCGTCATGGCCATGCAGCCCAGCGTCCTCATTCTGGACGAGCCGACAAGCCAGCTCGACCCCATCGCCGCGTCAGATTTCCTTGCCACGCTGGGCAGGATAAACCGGGAGCTTGGCACCACCATCCTGCTGACGGAGCACCGGCTGGAGGAGGCGTTTCCCCTGGCGTCCGCGGTGGCGGTCATGGACAGAGGAAGAATCCTCTGCACGGGGACGCCGGACGAGGCGGGGCTTGCCCTGCGCGGCGCGGGACACTCCATGTTCCTCGCCATGCCGGCGGCCATGCGCGTCTGGGCGTCGGTGGAAAGCGGCGCGCCCTGCCCGGTCACGGTCCGGGAGGGGCGGGACTGGCTGGAGGATTTTGCCGCCGCTCATGCGCTTGAAGGATTGCCGCCGGAGCCGGTACAGCGCCATTCGGGCGAAAACGCAATCGAAGCGGAGGGTCTGTGGTTCAAATACGAAAAGGATTCGCCCGACGTGGTAAAGGGCCTGACGCTCTCGGTGAAAAAGGGGGAGTTTTTGGCTCTGCTCGGCGGCAACGGCACGGGCAAGACTACCTCGCTGAAGCTGCTGGCCGGGTTGCTCAAGCCCTACCGCGGCGAGGTACATACCAGCGGCAGCGTGGGCGTGCTGCCCCAGAATCCCCAGACGCTGTTTGTGAAGAAAACCGTGCGGGAGGATCTGTATGAAATTTTGAGGGGCGAAAAGCGGGACAAGGCGTATCAGGACGCAAAGGTCGCCCATGTGACGGCGCTCTGCCGCCTGACGGAGCTGCTGGACCGCCACCCCTACGACCTGTCAGGCGGGGAGCAGCAGCGCGCCGCGCTGGCGAAGGTGCTGCTGCTTGAGCCGGACGTTCTGCTCATGGACGAACCCACCAAGGGGCTGGACGCGGAGTTCAAGCAGAGCTTCGCGGAGATCATGCAGACGCTTCTGCACCGGGGCGTCACTGTCCTCATGGTGAGCCATGACATCGAGTTCTGCGCCCGCTACGCCCACCGCTGCGCGCTGTTTTTCGACGGGAGCATCGTAACGCAGGCCAGCCCCCGCGCCTTTTTCTCCGGCAACAGCTTTTACACCACCTCGGCAAACCGCATGGCGAGAGGGCTGCTGCCCGAGGCGGTGACGGCGGAGGATGTGATCGCCTCCTGCGGCGGCGTGCTCCCGCCTGCGCCGGAGCTGCCGGAGGACATCCCGCCCCTGCCGGAGCCGGCGGAAGTGGGGGAAGCGGAGCCTGCCCGGAAGCTGCCCTTGTGGCGAAAGATGCTGGCAGCGGTCTCCGGAGGGATAGCCGTCATTCTGTTTCTGGAGTTCATAGGCGTCGCCGACCTTACCGGGTTGATCGACGCCAGCGGCATGACCCCGCTGGCATTTCGCCAGGTATGGAAATATCTCGCTTTCTGCGCCGCTTTGTTTGTGTGCGGGCTGTGTGTCAGCCGCAGGCAGCACAGGCCGGACTACCTGCTGCAAACGCCGGTGGAAAAACGCAAGCTGGGCAAGCGCACCGCCGCCGCCACGGCATTGATATTGCTGCTGATTCCCCTGACGCTGTTTGTCGGTATTTACTACCTGGACGGGAAGAAATATTATTTTATCTCCCTTCTGATCCTGCTGGAAACAATGCTGCCCTTTTTCATGGTGTTCGAGGGCCGCAAGCCCCAGGCGCGGGAGCTGGTCATCATCGCGGTGCTGTGCGCCATCGGCGTCGCGGGCCGGGCGGCGTTTTTCATGCTGCCGCAGTTCAAGCCCATCATGGCGATCACCATCATTGCCGGCGTGGCCTTCGGCGGCGAGACGGGCTTTCTGGTGGGGGCCATGACCATGCTGGCAAGCAACGTTATGTTCTACCAAGGGCCGTGGACGCCCTGGCAGATGTTCTGTATGGGCATCGTAGGATTTCTGGCGGGGGTGCTGTTCCGAAAGGGGCTGCTCCGCCGCGGCAGGACTGGCCTGTGCATTTTCGGCGCGCTTGCCGCGATCGTGATTTACGGCGGCATCATGAACTGCTCCTCGGCGCTCATGTGGGCGCAGAAGATAAGCTGGAAGATATTGGCCGCTTACTGTGTCTCCGGCTTCCCTATGGACTGCGTCCATGCCGCCGCCACCTGGGTCTTTCTCTGGTTCGCCGCCGAGCCTATGCTGGAAAAGCTCGACCGCATCAAGGTCAAGTATGGGCTTGTGGAATGAGCATACAAAAGCCCATGCCTGAGATTTCAAATCCAGGCATGGGCTTTTGCCGTATTTTTCCTTCTGTTCACTCCACCGCCATGCCGTTGACCTCCAGCCCCTCGCCGACGGGGATGAGCAGGTACTTCTTTCCTTCTATGACCCGCGTTTCCGCGAGATAGCTGCGCTCCGGGTCGATGGACACCGTTGCGTCCTGCGTCTTTATCTCAAAGCGCTTGCTGTCTATAAGATTTGCGGGACTGAGTACCGCGCCCTCGCCAAACTGCTGGGCGCAGCTCTCACAGAACGCCACCACCTGATCTTCATTCACGCCGCAGTCAGCGAGAATACCGCCCACCTCTTTCGCCGTTACAAGCAGCGGCTCGGGATCTTTGCTCTCCCTGTGCTGTTCAATGCGGTCAGTCAGCTGCTCGTGGACAGCCTGCGCCACCTCCAAGCTACACGCGCCATCCAAGGACTCGCTGAGCGCAGACTGGAACGCCTCCTTCTGCTCGGCGGCGGACATGGGCGGCTCAACATGGAAAATGGCGTCTAAAAATTCCTGGTGCAGCTCGTCCACCTTGCGGGAATAGGCCAGGGCGTTGTAAATATTCGCCCTTCGGTCGTCGAAGGCCGGGAACATAAAGCCCAGCTCCGGCGCGCCCACAATCTGGCTGGGCATGCAGTTGTGGAACTCGTTTTCACCGGCGCAGTAGCCCAGCGCCGGCTTGCCGTCCTTCACGGGACAGACGCAGCACACGATGTAGGAGAATACCTGATCAGAGGCGTCCGCATTGATATTGCCGTCCTTGCCGCGCTGCGGCACGTCGTAAGCGTCGTGGGCCAGCAGGATAAGATAGCTGCTGTCACCCATGTCCAGCGAGTCGATTATCGTCTGGTAAAACTCCCGGCAGAGGCTTTCGTCCTTCAGCCCGGAATCCCGTAGCGCCATGAGCCGGCGGTGCTCGTCGCTGTCCATGACCTGCTTGTTGGAAAACACAATGTCGATAAGGTTTTTCCCCGGCGCGCCGGACAGGGCCTTTTTCAGCAGGCCGAGGTATTTCTCGGCCTCGTCCTCCGGCATCATGCCGAGGGATTCGTTTATGTAGGAGATGACCTCTTTATTGCTGTTGACATAGCAGCCGTAGATGCGGCTGATGGCGCTTTTATCCGGCTTGAAGCGCCGGCGCAGCTCCGATATTTCTTTCTGGTTCATTGGGTACCTCGCTTTTGTGATAGTATTGGAATGGCTCCTATTGTAACGGAACGGCGGTGAAAATGCAAGACCTCATGTTTTGCTCATTCTCATAAACAAAGCGGCGAAGCCCTGTATAGGCTCCGCCGCGAAAACTTAAACTCTCTCGCTGACAAGGGAGCGCACTATTTCGTCCCCCATCAACTCCGATGTGCGATATATCTTTTGGCAAAAGGATTTCAGGCTAAACTCCCAGTCTGGACTACCCGCATCCAACAGGACACCGGTAACGGAAAAACCGTTTGCCGCCTGAGCTTTGCGGAGCTGCTCCGAAAATGCCTCCTGTAACTCGCAGTCGCCGTCTGTTATAAACACAACGTCCGCGTTTTCAAAGCCGTCCTCACTTATGAGCCGGACGGCTTCTCTCAGCGGTGTCTCAAAGTCCGTACCACCGCCGAGAAAACACTCCGCCGCAGCCATCTTGTCCTGCTCTGAATAACTGCCCGGTCGGAATATATCCGACTTGAAGCTGCCAGGGCCGGAAAAGTGGATCAGCGCGAAACTGCGCTTACTGTCCGTTGCTATGTCCAGCAGCGTCAGTGCCACGGCCTTGCCCCATGCGGCGTCATCGCCCACGGTCGAGAGGGATTCGTCAAGGCAGACGATCATATCGCCCATGCCCTTGTGAATAGACTCCCTGCGCTGGTACTGCTTGAGCTGCTTGCGCTGGTATTTTCGCAGAAACAGCGGCGTAGTCAGCGGCGAGGCGAGCATAGCCAGCTCCGAGGTCAGAGCGCGGGACAAATTATCGCCCAGCTCTATGGAATACTTTTCTCCACGGCCATAGGCGTAACCGTTTAGTTTGCCCTCCGCGAAAATCTCACGAAAGCGACCGAGATAGCGGGCAATGGCTTTCAGATTTGGGCTTGCGCGAACGTGTGCAAGCAGCTCGGCGTTTGCCTCGCTGTGCTCGATATTCCCAGGATCATCACTCCAGCCGCCTATGATGGCCTGAACTTCCTCCGCTTTGTCAGCAGCAGCCTTGACCGCCCCAGCGATGGTCTGGATGTTTGATGTATCCTACAAAAGTAGACAAGTATGGTAAAATAACAGACAAGAAAAAAGCGGAAGGAGAAGACCCATGTCTACGAAAAACAGCCCGGTAAAATACACAGAAGAATTCAAGAAAACGGTCGTCAATTTGTACCAGT
>JAMPGF010000037.1 GCA_023664105.1 Butyricicoccus sp.
CGCTCACGGCGGCGCTGACCGCGCGCTTTGCCGCCCTCCGCGCGCTGCTCTCGCCGCTGCTGACCACGGTCAAGTCCACGCCCGTGGCCTCGTTCATCATCCTGGCGCTCATCTGGATGGGACGGGACACGGTGCCGTGCTTCATAGCCTTTCTGATGGTGCTGCCCATGGTGTGGACCAACGTCAGCGCCGGGATTGAGCAGACCGACCCCCTGCTGCTTGAAACAGCGCGCGTTTTCCGCTTCTCCCGCTGGAAAACCTGCCGGCTGGTGTATGTGCCGTCCTGCGCGCCGTACTTCGTCTCGGCCTGCCGCGCCGCGCTTGGCCTGGGCTGGAGGGCCGGCATTGCCGCGGAAATCCTCACCGTGCCGCAAAGCTCCATCGGCAGAATGCTCTATGAATCGAAGCTCTATCTCGAGACCACCGACCTCTTCGCCTGGACGCTGGTGGTCATTTTGTGCAGTCTGATTATCGAAAAGGTACTCATGGCCGCCGTGGGGCGGCTTGCCGGAGGTGCGCGATGATAGAAATAAAATCCCTCACCGCCGCCTACGGCGAAAATACTGTCCTTGAAAACTGCTCCCTCACGGTGCCTGACGGGACGCGCGCCGCGCTCATGGGAGCGTCCGGCTGCGGGAAAACCACCCTCCTTCGCGCCGTTGCAGGGCTGCTGCGGCCAATTTCCGGCAGTGCGGACGCCGGCGGGCACGTCTCCTTTGTGTTTCAGGAGCCCCGGCTTTTCCCCTGGCTGACGTCGGAGCAGAACGTCTCCGCCGTGCTTCCGGGGCACGGGGACGAAACGCGCGATACCTCGCGGGAGCTGCTGCGCCGCGCGGGGCTCTCCGGCGCAGAGGGCAAATACCCCGGCGAGCTCTCCGGCGGGATGCAGCAGCGCGTGTCGCTGTGCCGCGCGCTGGCCTATGGCGGGGACGCGCTGCTGCTCGACGAGCCGTTCAGGGGCCTGGACGACGGGCTCCGGCGCGATGTCGCCGCGCTCATCCTCGAACACTCGCGAGGTACGGCGATACTGCTGAGCACCCACGACGCCCGCGAGGCCGAGCTGCTCGGCGCGACGGTATACGAATACCGCGACCGGCGCTTTGTACTTCGCGAAATATAGCATCGATCCCCCGGCTTTCAGCCGGGGGATTGTGCGTGTAAAAAACCTCGTAGAGTTCGCGGCGTGTACGTCGGAAAAATTCTTCTCGCGCAGCGAGCGTCGAATTGTCCGCCACAGGCGGACAACCGAGGCGCGCAGCGGAGCGCAGCCTTTTCAAATGGAAGGACGCGAAGAGTCCTTCCATTTGAGGCGTCAGCCGCCAAGCTCCTTCGCCTTCGTCAGGAAGAACTCCCCCGCCTCGGCATACTGCCCGCCAAGGGAATTGAAGCGCTCTCCCGCCTGGCGCAGCAGCTCCGCCGCGCCCCTGGTGTCGCCGCGCATCAGGCGCGCCGAGGCCATGCCGCCGAGGCTGGTGCCGATCGTCACCAGGGCGTTGAGCTGCGCCACAGTCCGGCTCAGATACTCCGCCGTGTCCATGGCGTCGCCGCTCAGCGGCCTTTCCGGGGCCGGAGCGTCAAAGCCGCCGTCCGTCTGGGCAATGGTCAGCGCGCCCTTGAAATACTCCTCGGCCTCCTCGGAGCGCCCCGCGTCGAGATAGACCTGCCCGATGTTGCTTATGCAGGCCGCGTAAAGCTCGCCGGACACCTCCACCTCGTCGTATATCTCCCTGACCGCGTTGAACTGCTCCAGCGCCTTGTCGTACTGCCCCGCGAGCCTGTAGAGGCTGCCGAGGTTTTCCAGCACGGCGGCGCGGCTGTCGCTGCGGCGAAGCTCCTCGCTGCCGCCGAGCAGCTCATCGGCGCGCAAAAAGGCCCGCTCGCCTTTCTCATAGCTGCCCGCGGCGCAGTAGATCCCGCCGAGCTCGTTGTAAAGCGCGGCGCGCCCTGTCAGATCCTCCGGCGCGGCAGCGTCGTAAGCTTCGCATTCCTGCTCCAGAAAGGGCGCGGCCTTGCCCTCGCCCTCGGTTTTACTGATGGCGTCGTATTTCTCCAGTATTTCCTGTACCGTCATTTGCTTAACCTCCGTATTGCGCGCGCGGCGGAAAAACCGCGCAGGCGTTATTTTCCCCTTGCCTCTCTATAATAACAGATACCCGCGCAAAACTTCAAGACCCGCGCGCTTTTTTCTGCCGGAAATGCCCCTACAGGCTCTCGCGCAGGACGCGCAGGACGTTTTCATAAGCGAATTTCTCAAGCTGGCGCGCCGTCAGCCCCGCTTTTTCCAGCGCAGCGAACAGCTCCGGCACATCCGCCGGCGAGGCGATCTCCAGCTCGCCGTATATCCCGTCGAAGTCGCTGCCCAGGACGATGCAGTCCTCGCCGCCGGCATTGAGCATGTGCAGCACATGGCGGCACATGTCCTCCACGCGGCTGCGCCGCTCGCCGGGGTCGGGGCTGAGGAAAGGCGGGAAGTAATTCAGCCCCGCCACGCCGCCGCGGTCGGCAAGGGCGCGTATCATCTCGTCCGTGAGGTTGCGCGTGTGGGGCGCGAGGGCGCGGCAGTTTGAGTGCGTCGCGGCGAAGGGCTTTTTGCTTATGCGGGCCACGTCCCAGAACCCTCCGTCCGACAGGTGCGACACGTCCACAAGAATCCCCAGCTCGTTCATGTACTCCACCGCCTGCGCGCCGAAGTCCGTCAGCCCCCGGCCCATCACGCGCGCGTCGGCGCTGTTCGGACTGCCGAAGCAGTTCTCCCCGTTCCAGGTCAGCGTTATGACGCGCACGTCCCGCTCGTAAAACCACTTTATCCGCTCAAGCTCCCCGCGCACGGCCCTGCCGTCCTCGAGTGTGAGTATGGCGGAGATTTTCCCTCCGGCGCGGTTTCGCTCGATGTCCTCCGCGCTGTGGGAGAGCGCAAAGCAGTCCGCGTGCGCCCCGGCGCTTTCCAGCAGCAGGGCGCGGTGCATATCAAAAAGCTCATCGTCCCCCGGCAGGGGCGTCCCGTCGCGCGCGGTCTCCCCCTCGGGGCGGAAGAACACCGCGAAAAACTGTGCCGCCTGCCCCGCCGCGGCCATGCGCTCAATGTCCAGCATCATGTCCGGCAGAGAAAAGATGTCCCTCTCCCCGCGCAGGCAGGCCCCCAGCGTATCGCAGTGCATATCAATAAACGGCAGCATTTTTGTTTCCCCCAGTCAAGAAAAATATTGGCAGCCGCGCCGCGCTGTTATCATACTAAACTTCATTAAAAAGTAGACAACGTCTACTTTTTATAGCGCCGAAGGCGCGTTGAAGTTTGCATGAGACGGCATTTGTGCCAGAGGCACAAATGGGCGGCGCGTCTACACGACGCCTCTTCCATAGAAAATGTCTATTTTCCATGGAAGAATAGTATCACAATATATAAATACCATGGTACGATAAATAATAGCATACTAAACTTAAAGGACGCCCTTCGTGGCGTCCTTTAAGTTTAGTAAAAGCCTCTCTCTGAGGGAGCCCCTGGCCGTTTTTTTGACGCTTCTCAGCCTCCCGAGGCCAGGATGGAGAAGTGCATGTAGTCGTATTTCTCGTTGCCGTAGCTGTTGACGCCCCAGCCGTTGCCGCCCCAGCCCCAGCCGTAATGGTCGAAGGCGCGCACAACGCTGTTGCCCGGGATGATGGAATAGGGGCTCGGCCCGGTCATGGAGCCGTGGAAAACATCATCGCCGCCGCTTGCCGGCCACCAGCCGTAGCCGCAGGTGACCCTGTTGGTGCGCGAATTCCAGTTGACGGTGCACTCGCAGTTGTAGAAGGCGTTTATGTCTATCGCGCAGCCCCAGGAGTGGCGCATATTGTCCGTAAAGCGCGCGCCGCCGACGGACCAGCCGCCGTAGATGGGGAAGCGCTCGGGGTCGTTGAATATCTCCTCGAAGATGAGGCGCACATCCGTTGCAACCAGTTTGTGCACCGTGACGTTCGCGGTGGAGGCGACCTTGTTCCCGCTCTGGTCCAGGGTCCAGATGGGGATCGTCACCGTCTCCATAAAGCCGGCCGCGTCTGCTGCGGAGGTGAAGTAGGTCTTGTTCGGGTTGCCGAACAGGGCCGTCTGCCTCTCGGCCACGCTCATGGACCGGTACCTTATCGCGAAGGGCACATAGCCCGCGGGCATGGTCTGCACTTTCTGAACCTCGGCCACCTCGGCCCAGTCGGGCATCACGCGGTCGTTTGTCCACAGAAAGCGGTAGATTATCGCCGCGGCCTCGCTCCGGAGAAGGTTGGCGTCGCCGGAGAAGCTGCCGTCGCCCATGCCGTTGAGCAGTCCCTTTCCAAAGGCCTGCTCGACGCTGTTGACATACTGCTGCTCTATCCCGGAGTAGTCGGTGATGTGGCTTGCCGCGTCCGTGACCTTGACGGTGGTCTCCATGCCCACGTTGGTGCACACGTTTGTGAGTATGACCGCCGCCTCATAGCGGCTTATGGGCTTTTCCAGCTCGGCGTAGGTGCACGCGAACAGCACATCTCCGCCGCTGTAAACGTCCGCGACGAGAATGTTTGAGTCCATTGCCATGGTGTAGTATTTCCCGGCCCAGTGGATGCCGTCGCGCTCGGTGGTGCTGCGGAAGCCGCTGCCGCCCTGGTTCATCGCCGCCTCAAAAACCATCTTGAGGAACTCCCCGCGCTTGACGTTGTCGTCCGGCCGGAAGGTGCCGTCCGAGTAGCCGTTGATTATTCCCGGCAGCTGGGTTATCTGGCCTATGTAGGTCTCATACCACGAGCCCTCGGCCACGTCCGAAAACTCCGCCGACGCGGGCAGCACCGCCGCGCGCACAGTCAGCAGCGCCAGCGCCAGCGTTATAATTCTCTTTATCCCTTTTTTTCTCATTATGTACCTTTCTCAGAAGAATCAATAGTTAAACACATACGGCATCAGCTTGCTGAACGGGTAGCTGACATAGCGTCCTCCGGCCTTGGCGCACAGCACCTCCATATCCTTGACGAATTCGGACATGAACTGCCGGCAGGCCCCGCAGGGCATACAGAAATTCTCGCTGTTTGCGTAGATGGCGATGCGCACGAAATCCCGGTGCCCCTCGCTCACCGCCTTGCATATCGCGGTGCGCTCGGCACAAATGGTGCTGCCCAGCGCGGCGTTTTCCACGTTGCAGCCGCAAAACACCGTGCCGTCCGAGCATTCCAGCGCCGCGCCCACCTTGAACTTGGAATATGGCACATATGCGTTTTCCGATGCCTGCGTGGCTAAGTTGATCAGTTCCCTGTCTGTCATTTCACCGAATCCTCCTCTTTCATAATTTATTGCGCCGGGGCGGTCACACCCCGCTTATTTCAGGTTTATCGTCCACTCGCTGAACTTGTTGAACAGGTCGTACTGCGTCGGGCTTGCGTCCGTGACGATCCCGCGGTGGGTGAGCATCTGCCGCTTTTCAAAGCAGATCGGCACGATCGCGCCGTTTTCCATGACGTAGCGGCAGGCCTCCTGATAGGCGTTGTAGCGCCCCGCCGTGTCGGCGGCGAGGTAGTCGTAGTAAAGCTGGGTATAGCTCCCGTCGCGGCACTGGGCGTAGTTCATCTCGTTTTCCTCCTCGAAGAGGTAGGCAAGGTTCCAGTCCGGCGTCAGGCGGATCTCGCCGTAGTACATGTCGTACTCGCCCTCCTCCAGCGCCTCGACGTAATCCTTCCAGCTCAGCTCGCGCAGCGTGGTGGTGATGCCTATGGAGGTAAGGTCCTCTGCCAGCTTTCTGGCGGCCTGCACCTTGACGCTGCTGTCGTTGTTGACGATGAAGTCTATGTTGATTTCCACCACGATTCCCGTCACCAGGATCTCCAGCGCGCCGTCGTGGTCGTGGTCGGCGACATTGGCGCTTTCAAAAAGCTCGAAACAGTGGCGCAGGTCGTAATTGAACTTCTCCGCGTACGCCGCGTCGTAAAGCTCGCTCGACGGCAGAAGCGGCAGCTTCGCCACCTCGCCGCAGCCGGCCATCTGGTCGTCCACGACCCAGTCCCTGTCAACCGCGTACATCATCGCGTAGCGGCAGATGCTGTTCTGGAAATACATGCTGTCCATGTTGAAGCCCAGATAGTGCATGTTCGTCGTGCTGAAGTTTCGTATCTCGTTGGAGCTGCCGTAGCCGAGATTGTACATGCCCGTGGGGTCGTTGGTCACCACGTCGATAAGCGAGGCCTCAAACGCGCTTATCTGCTCCGCGATGTCATTATAACTTTTGAGGTAGATAACGTCAATAGGCATTTCCTGACAGTGGCGGTTCTCCTCAAAGAGCACGAGGCTGTCGCCCTCGTCCGACAGGCGGTACGGCCCGCTGCCGGGGGGGGAGCTCTCGCCGATCGTGCCGTCCTTTATCACCGGGATGTTCAGCAGCGAGGGCAGGAAGCTGTCCGGGTACTTGGTGCTTATGGCGAAGCAGTCCTCCCCCATGGCGCTGATGCCGTAAATTATGGAAAGCCTGCTTGAATAATACGCGCTCTGCTGCGCCTGGCGGATGGAGTAGACGATATCCTTGGCCGTCAGCGTGCTGCCGTCGCTGAAGGGGATGGAGGTGTCGATGTAGAACACCCACCACTGGTTGTCGGTGGTCGAGTAGTCTGTCACGAGGTTCGGCGTGACGGCAAAGTCCTCGTCGACGTTGAAAACCGTGTCGTACACCAGCGACCAGAAAAGCGAGTTGGTGCTGCTCGAGCTGCGGATGGGGTTAAGCCCGGCCTCCGCGTCGTAGTTGACGGAGAAAACGGAGTCCTCCGCGGTTTTTTCCTCCACGACATGCCCCGTGGCTACGCCCTCGTTTTCGCTGCCGGTGTCGCCGCCGTTCTGCGCCGCATCCCCACAGCCGGACAGCAGCAGGCAGGCCGAGACGAGCAGCGCCGCTAATTTTTTCATGCGTTTTGCCATTGATGTGTTCCTTTCAAATCGCGAGCGCCCCTATAGGCTTATCAGCGCGGCCTGACAGCCCCGCTCCCCGCGTGTATACCGGTGGGACCAGTACTTCTCCGGCGAGCACACCGTGCACTCGTCCGACACGCCGATATTCTCCGCGCAGAGCCCCAGCTGCAAGAGCCGCCGGCGGTTGACCCCGCGAAGGTCGAGCAAAAACTTCCCCTCGCGCCCCGGCTCTGCCCGGCACAGCGTGCCAAGATCCTCGCCCAGCAGAGCCTCCGCCGCCTCCGGCACCTCGGGCCCTACCTCGAAGCAGCAGGCGCCGATCGCGGGCCCGATAGCCGCGCAGATGCTCTCGGCCTTTGCGCCGAGCCCCGTCATCTTCTCCGCCGTGACGCCCAGAATATCCGCGACGCTGCTGCGCCAGCCGCAGTGCACCGCGGCGATAACGCCGTTTTCCGCGTCGCACAGCAGCACAGGTACGCAGTCCGCCGTGAAGCAGAACAGCGTAATTCCCCGCTGGGCCGTCACGACCCCGTCGCACTCCGGCCTTCCCGCCCAGCCCAGCGCCGGGTCCGGCTCCGTGACAACGCGCGCAACGTTTCCGTGCGCCTGCTTTGTCAGCGCCAGCGCGTCGGACGGCGCGCCCACGGCGGTGGTAATACGCCGGTAGTTTTCCTCCACCGCCGCCGGGTCGTCGCCCCGCGACATGGCCAGATTAAGGCTTGAAAAAATCCCCCCGCTCACCCCGCCGTACCGCGTTGAAAAACCGTGATGTGCGCGTATCACCGGCGCGGTCATAAAGGTCACGCCGTCAATTTTGTTTTCGATAAAACTCATATTATCAACCAAATGCATCATCTTCCCGTCAGGGAAGGCAAATTATTACTGATTCCGTCCACAGCAGTCCTTATATTTCATCGGAAGCCCGTTAGGCCGCAGCTTCCCGCAGGGGCAGGGATCGTTGCGCCCGATCTTCTGCACCCGGCGCACCGGCTGCTTCTTCACCGAGGCGTCGCCGCCAACGGCGTTGAGGTTGGCCTTCGCCACGCTCCTGCGCTGCACCTCCTGCCCCTTGTTCACGCGGGCGAGGTAAATGCGCCGCGCGACCTCCTCGCGTATGCCGCCGACCATGGCCTCGAACATGTCGAAGCCCTCCTGCTTGTAGGCGTCCACGGGCTTGACGTTGCCGAAACCGCGCAGGCCTATGCCGCGCCGCAGCTCGGCCATGGCGTCGATGTGCTCCATCCAGTACTCGTCCACCACGCGCAGCATGATAACGCGCTCAAGCTCGCGCATGAGCGGCGAGCCGTTTTGCATCAGCCCCAGCTCCTGCTCCTTGCGCTCGTAGGCGGCGAAGGCCTCCGCTTCCGCCTTTTCCACGACCTCGGAGACATCCATGCCCGAGTGGTATGCTATCGCCCCGCGGCGCAGGAAAAGCTTCTCCAGCGGCGCGAGCGTCTCGTTAAGCTGCTCCTGGCTCTCCGGCGCCACGGCGCCGGCGGTCTCCTTTATCAGGTCCCTGACCATACTCTGGACATTGCCCTTGACATCCTCGCCGTTGAGCACCTTGTAGCGCTGCTCGTAGATGAGCTGGCGCTGCTGGTTCATCACGTCGTCGTACTCCAGCGTGGCCTTGCGGGTCTGGAAGTTGCGGCTCTCAACGGTCTTTTGCGCCTGCTCGATGGCGTTGGAAAGCATTTTGTTGTCAATGGGCGTGTCCTCGTCCAGCCCCAGCGTTTCCATCATACCGATAACCCGCTCCGAGCCGAAAAGGCGCATGATATCGTCTGTCATGGCGATGAAGAACCGGCTCTCGCCCGGATCGCCCTGACGTCCCGCGCGGCCTCTCAGCTGGTTGTCGATGCGCCGCGACTCGTGCCGCTCCGTGCCCAAAATATACAGTCCGCCCGTCTCGCGCACCTTCTCCGCCTCGGAGGAGGTGGTTTTCCTGTGCTCCTCCATGCGCTCGGCGAACATTTTCCGCGCGGCGAGGATGTCCTCATTGTCCGTGTCGGCGTAGCCCGTGGCCTCGGCAATGATTTCCTCGGTGTAGCCTGCCTTGCGCAGATCCGCTTTGGCAAGGTACTCCGCGTTGCCGCCGAGCATAATATCGGTGCCTCGACCGGCCATGTTTGTAGCTATGGTCACCGCGCCGTACTTGCCGGCCTGGGCGACGATCTCGGCCTCGCGCTCGTGGTTTTTCGCGTTGAGCACGTTGTGCTTTATCCCCGTTCGCTGTAAGAGCCTGGAAATATATTCGCTCTTTTCAATGGACACCGTGCCCACCAGCACCGGCTGCCCCTTCTCGTGGCAGGTCTTTATCTGCTCAATTATCGCGCGGTTCTTCCCCGCGTCGTTTTTGTACACCACGTCGGGGTTGTCGATCCTCGCCAGCGGCTTGTTCGTGGGTATCTCCACGATATCCAGCCCGTAGATGGATACAAATTCCTCCTGCTCCGTCACCGCCGTGCCCGTCATGCCGGAGAGCTTACGGTACATACGGAAGTAGTTCTGGAAGGTTATGGTGGCCAGCGTCTTGTTTTCGTTGGCGACATGGACGTGCTCCTTGGCCTCGATGGCCTGGTGCAGCCCCTCGCTGTAGCGCCGGCCGAGCATGAGCCGGCCCGTGAACTCGTCAACTATTATGACCTCGCCGTCCTTGACAACGTAGTCGATGTCCCGCTTCATGACCCCGTGGGCCTTTATCGCCTGGTTGATGTGGTGGCTGAGCGTGGAGTTTTCCAGGTCGGCGAGGTTTTCCAGAGCGAAAGCCTGCTCCGCCTTGGAGATGCCCCGCGCCGTGAGCGTGGCCGTGCGCGCCTTTTCGTCCACCACATAGTCGGCGTCGAGGTTTTCGTCCTCCTCCTGCTTTTCGTCCACGCTGGCGTAGACCTTGCACCTCAGCCGCGCCACAAAATCCTCCGCCTGCCGGTAAAGGTCGGTGCTCTCGTCGCTCTGCCCGGAGATTATCAGCGGCGTGCGCGCCTCGTCTATCAGGATGGAGTCCACCTCGTCGACGATGGCGAAGTGGTGCCCGCGCTGAACCATGCTCTGCTTGTAAATGGCCATATTGTCGCGCAGGTAGTCGAAGCCCATCTCGTTGTTGGTGCCGTAGGTGATGTCCGCGTTGTAGGCCGCGCGCCGCTCATCATTGTTCAGCCCGTGGACGATAAGCCCGACCTCCAGCCCCATGAAGCGGTGCACCTTGCCCATCCACTCGCTGTCGCGCCGGGCGAGGTAGTCGTTGACGGTGACGATGTGAACGCCCTTGCCCTCCAGCGCGTTGAGGTACGCCGGAAGCACTGCCACCAGCGTCTTGCCCTCGCCGGTTTTCATCTCGGCGATGCGCCCCTGGTGCAATACCACGCCGCCTATTAGCTGCACGCGGAAGGGCTTGAGCCCCAGCACGCGCCAGGCCGCCTCCCTCGCCGCGGCGAAGGCTTCCGGCAGAATATCGTCGAGCGTCTCGCCCCCGGCGAGCCTCTGCCTGAATTCCGGTGTCTTTGCCCTGAGCTGCTCGTCGCTTAGCGCGGAGTATTCCGCGCTAAGCGCCTCGATTTTGTCCACTATCGGATTTATCTTTTTAAGCTCCCTGTCGGAGTAGCTGCCGAATATCTTCGTAAAAAGTCCCATTTGATCTAACCTCTCCAAACCTGCCGTTTTCAAATTGTCTTGACTTATGATTGTAGCACAAAAACCCCGCGCGCGCAATGCAACACCGCGCGGCATTTGTGAATTTTTTTGAAATAAAGAAGGGCGGGGGCGGCGGTGGGCAAATGCGGCGAATAAGATTTCCTTCCCGGCTGGTTGATTTGGCTGCGGGCTTGTGCTATACTTTGTGCGGGCTTGGCGCGGAAAACCGCCTGCGCGGCGTCCTGACCTCGCAGGACATCACCCGCCTTGTCGGCGACGAGCTGGTCGAGGACTACGCCCGCCTGGCAGGTCTGGCGGCTGAGGAGGATCTCAACGAGCCGCTGCGAAAGAGCATCGGCAAGCGCCTGCCCTGGCTCGTGGTGTTGCTGGGCCTCGGCCTCGTGGTGTCCAGCGTCGCGGGCGTGTTTGAGGGCGTGGTCGCCCGCCTGGCGCTCATCGTCAGCTTCCAGTCCCTCATCCTGGACATGTCCGGCAACGTGGGCACGCAGTCCCTTGCCGTGACCATCCGCGTTTTGACGGACGGGCGGCTGGGTACCCGGCAGAAGCTCGCGCTTGTGGGCAAGGAGGCCCGCGTGGGGCTGGTAAACGGCCTTATTTTAGGCGCGCTGTCGTTCCTGCTCGTGGGAGCGTACCTCGTCGCGCTCAAAGGCCAGACGGTCTTTTCGGCGTTTTCCGTCTCCCTGTGCACCGGCGCGGCGCTGCTGGTGTCCATCCTGCTGTCCAGCGTATCCGGCACCGTCATACCGCTCATTTTCAAGAAGCTGGGCGTTGACCCCGCCGTGGCGTCCGGCCCGCTCATCACCACGGTCAACGACCTTGTCGCCGTGGTGGTGTACTACGGCCTCGCCGCTCTTCTGCTCATCGGCGTTTTGGGCATGTGACAGGTGCAATTTTTGTGAAAAACGCCGTTGAATAAAGCCGGACTTTGTTGTATCATATCATAGGCTGAACAGCCGGAATACGCGCGGCGGGAAGGGACGAAAATGGTAAGGACAGGCTTTGATAACGATAAATACCTGAAATTGCAGTCGGAGAACATCCGCAAGAGGATAAGCCAGTTTGGGGGCAAGCTGTATCTGGAGTTTGGCGGCAAGCTTTTTGACGATTTCCACGCCTCGCGCACCCTGCCGGGCTTCCAGCCGGACAGCAAAATAAACATGCTCATGGAAATGCGCGACGAGGCGGAAATAGTCATCGCCATCTCTGCCAACGACATCGAGCGAAGCAAGCTTCGCGGCGACCTGGGCATAACCTATGACGAGGACACCCTGCGCCTTATCGACGCGTTCCGCGGCAAGGGCCTGTACGTCGGCAGCGTGGTCATAACCCACTACTCCGGCCAGCGCGCCGCCGACCACTTCCGCCAGCGGCTTGAGAGCCTCGGCGTGCGTGTGTACATCCACTACATCATCCCCGAATACCCCTCCAACATCCCGCTGATCGTCTCCGACGAGGGCTACGGCCGCAACGACTACATCGAGACCTCCCGCTCCCTCATCGTCGTCACCGCGCCCGGCCCCGGCAGCGGCAAAATGGCCACCTGTCTGAGCCAGCTCTACCACGAGCACGAGCGCGGCGTTCCCGCCGGCTACGCGAAGTTTGAGACCTTCCCCATCTGGAACCTCCCGCTCAAACACCCCGTCAACCTCGCCTACGAGGCCGCGACGGCGGATCTTGACGATGTGAACATGATAGACCCCTTCCACCTCGAGGCATACGGCAAAACCACGGTCAATTACAACCGCGATGTAGAGGTTTTCCCGGTGCTCAACGCCATACTCCAGCGCATCTGGGGAGAGAGCGCCTACAAAAGCCCCACGGACATGGGCGTGAACATGGCCGGCTACTGCATCTTTGACGACGAGGCCTGCTGCGAGGCCTCGCGACAGGAGATAATCCGCCGTTATTACGACACGGCCTGCGCCGTGCGCCAGGGGCTGTCGACCCCATCGGAGCTTACGAGGATAGAGTTTATCATGAACTCCCTCGGCATCAGCGCGGCTGACCGCCCCGTCATCGGCGCGGCCCTCCGGCGCGCGGAGGAGACGGACGGCCCCGCCGTCGCGCTCGAGCTGCCGGGCGGAAAAGTAGTCACGGGCAAGACCTCGTCCCTTCTCGGCGCGTCCTCGGCCTGCCTGCTCAACGCGCTGAAGTCCCTCGCCGGCATGGACCACAAGCTTATGCTCATCTCGCCGAGCGTCATCGAGCCGATACAGCACCTGAAAATCGAGCACCTTGGCAACCGCAACCCCCGCCTGCACACGGACGAGACGCTCATCGCCCTGTCCATCAGCGCCGTGACCAACCCCATGGCAGACCTTGCCATGGACCAGCTGTACAAGCTCCGCGGCTGCGAGGCCCATTCCTCGGTTATTCTATCCCATGTGGACGAGAATCTGTTCCAGCGCATCGGCGTGAATATCACGTATGAGCCGAAATACCAAGTGCAGAAATTGTATCACGGATAATTTCGGGATAAGCTCTAAAAAGTTTCGTCGGCCTTTACAAGGGCCGCGGGGTTCAGGGGCAGAGCCCCTGGTCGCGCCTCGCAAGACGCGAAACACCCCAAATCCTTTAAAAAGATCAGGAAGGGTTCGGGGACCCCTATCAAGAGGTTCCCCGACGGCGCCGGAGGCGCCGCAACCACCCCGCGGAATTTTGTGAGGATTTACCTGATTTTTGCCAAAAACGTCTTGACAACGCGCCCGCGAGATGATACAATCTTTAGGCTTGCGGGTGTAGTTCAATGGTAGAACACCAGCCTTCCAAGCTGGATACGAGGGTTCGATTCCCTTCACCCGCTCCACCTTGAGCCAGCCGCAGCGTTTGATAAGCGCCAGTAGCTCAGTTGGATAGAGCAACTGCCTTCTAAGCAGTAGGCCAGGGGTTCGAGTCCCTTCTGGCGTGCCATTTATGGTGGGTGTAGCTCAGTTGGTTAGAGCACCGGATTGTGGTTCCGGGTGTCGAGGGTTCGAGTCCCTTTACCCACCCCACAGGAAGCCGGGGGATTGGGTCAAATATCCCAGTCCCCCACTTTTCTTCTCCCACACAGGGGCGTGGTGAAGCGGTAACACATCAGACTTTGACTCTGACATTCGTAGGTTCGAGCCCTACCGCCCCTGCCACAATAAAGCCCCCATAGCGAAAACCCCAAGCGACCCGCCCCAGTAGCTCAGTCGGCAGAGCACCTGCCTTTTAAGCAGGGTGTCCGGGGTTCGAATCCCCGCTGGAGCACCAGAACGCGCAGATACGAACACTCTTTGTCGTGAGGAATGTATTTGCGGTAATTGAAACATTAGAGCCACGCCTGTAGGAGGCTGGCTCTAATGTTTTTCTCTTTTAACACTGCATATCTTAAATTGTGAGTATACAAAGGACATGACAAGCAACCTTCCTGATGAATATCTGGGGGCAACGTTGCTGTGAATTTACAAAATGTTGATATAAAACATTCCGAATTATATAAATGGATGTAATATTGGACAAACAAAGTAAGCGTAAAATATGTGCACGGACAGCAAGCGTAAGATGACTCATTAACATGAGGCCGGCCGAGACAGCGAAATTGCAATCAAGGCTGGCCTCATAAATTTTAGTAGCAGGAATTGTTCTTGTTGAGATTGTAGGCAGATTGGGGAAGGATCACAGTTGCATCATCGGGGCGAAAGCACAGGGAAAGAATGTCAAGGAACTCGGTATTGCGAGGTTTGGGCTGCAAAGGTCTGTGCGCAAGGGATTCCAACAGGGCAGGGTTCTTTTCCCAAATCACAGCAACCACAGTGCGGATATTGCGTTCAACGGCAGTCCAGCTCATTTTGTAATGCTGTGCCACTTCGGGATAGAGTCGTTTTGTCACCAGCAGGAGTCGATCCTGTTGCTCGGCGCAAAGAGTGATGGCATAGGCCGCTAGATAGAAACCGACATAATTAGGAGAAACGCCGAGAGAAAGCAGGGTTTCGCATACTTGTGGAAAAATTTTGAACCTTTCAAGCGCACCTTTCTTTGTGGAATTCTGTCAGCGATGCTGTTCATCGCCGTCAGGAATCACCTGCATAAGCGATTCCATGGAGACACCCAATGCACGGCTGATCTTGTAAAGATAGGCTGCAGAAGGGTTCCGCTTCTTTCCGAGCTCCAAATCACTCAGGCAGCGTTCGGTTGCATCTGCGGATTCCGCCAGGGTTGCCAAATGAAATCCTTTTTCCTTTCGTATGGATCGAGCCTGTGCGCCGTTAAAAATCACTAACATTTTCCTCACCTCCTTCCTATGCTTAAGCATAGAGGGAAGCAAGAATTTCAAAAATGCTCTGTAGTTCCGCTTTACAGAAAAATGTCGAAAGAAGCGAAAAACTGGTTCATTTTACAGTGAACCAGTCAAAAGAAATGGCTTTAATTTATGTACTCCTGCGGATCGGCATGTCTCCGGGGCTTTCTCCGGCAGCAGCTTCGCCGCCCAATCCGTATCATCCTTGGACAGCGTTGGCGCTGTTTGCAGCACCCATGTCAGATAGCGGTACGGGTCAAGGCCGGTTTCCTTCGCCGTTTCGATCAGGCTGAAGATAACGGCACTGCTTTTCGCCCCGCTGGGCGTGTTGGCGAACAGGAAATTCTTACGGTCAATGACGAAAGGCTTTATGCTCCGCTCAGCCCTGTTGTTGCTCAGCTCCAGCCTGCCGTCCTTCAGGTAATTGCACAAATATGGCCACTGGTACTCATACAGCACGATTGGCGGCCCGTCATCCCGGCCTGTCCGGTACAGCCTCGTCGTCACAAACTCCATATCCCTCGCTTCGCCGCATGCGGCAAAGCTCGCTCATTCCGTTGTTCCTCCTCTCCGATTGCGACCCGCTTCGCTGGGCTCGCAATCGGTTTTACACCTCCCGCGTCAACAGTTCCCTGTGCAGCTGCTCATAAACCGGGCCCAGCCAATGCTCCGCAGACCAGATCATCCAGTTGGACATCGTCTGCCGGCTAAGAGGAATGCCCTGGCGTCTGAGCTCCTGCTCCTGACGGTATAACGGAGAGCCCATGACAAACTTCTGCACCATGAGATATGCCACAGCATCAGGCGTGGCAAAGCTGCCAGGGATAAAGTTCGGCTCTCTGGCCGCTTTCACCACCGGCGTCTCAATATTTTCCTTCTCGCACCTCCGGCAGGCATAGGTGTAGTACCAGTCCTCTACCACCGTCACCTGGGCCGGGATTATCTTGAGCCGCCGGCGTACATCCTTGCCTATCTCCGTCATGGTGTCCCCACACTCCGGGCAGACCAGCTCTTCCTCCGGAAGCCGATGTTCCACCACCTCTACGGGAACATTCTCAGGCAGCTCGTCCAGCGTGTACTCATGCTTCTTGTGGCGCTTATGCGCAGAAACGACTACGCTGTCCTCAGATGTTTCCCTGGCTTCCTGGTCCGCGTAGACCTCCGCTTCGTTGAACAGAAAGCTCAGCTGCTCCATGGCATCCTCCGAAGTCTGCTCGGAGGATGCTCCAAACCGCTTCTGGCGCGACAGGCGCAGCTGCTCCGTAAGCCACTGAATCTGAGCCAGCATATTCTCGTATTCCGCGCGGGAAATGGTCACCATTTCTTCGCTGCTTGTCATTTGTTTCATGTCACTTTTCATGTCTTAATTATACCATATAAATCCGGAAAAGTACAGCATTTTCAATGCTTCCAGACGATTTATTTCATGCTCAGCCCATATACCGGGCGGTGCGCCTTCGGCTGCTCTATGCTCAATCCCTCCATCAGCCAGCGGTACTGCTGCGCACTCAGCTCCCGCGCCTCCGCCCCGTTCCTCGGCCACTGGAAGCTCCCTGCTTCCAGCCGCTTATACAGCAGCAGAAATCCGTCTCTATCCCCAGCTCTTTTGCCAGAAATTCTTCCTTGCTTTTTGCGTAAATGACCAGATCTCCCAACGTATCCAGCCCGC
>JAMPGF010000038.1 GCA_023664105.1 Butyricicoccus sp.
CGGCAGCTCCAGCGCCGCGCGCCGCAGCGCGTCCGGCAGCAGCGCCGCCGCGTATGAAAAGCCCTCGGGCATGTCCATCACCTCTTGCCCTATGTTTATTAGCGCCGGGTCGAAAATATTACGCCCGGCGCCAAATTCCCTCTTCACAAATTGTTTACAGTCTCCGCGCTGAAAACCTATTGACAAATATAGCGCAGCCTGTATAATACGAAATTAGTTCGCACGCAAACTTTTCGTGTGCAAACTAATTTTTGTGTGTCGAAGAAGTGGCAAAGCCACTTTTTCGAGAAGGCTGCGCTCCGCTTCGCGCACTCACTTCGTTCACACGCGCGCTCCGCGAGAAGAATTTTTCCGACGTACACGCCGCCGGAAAAATGACTTGATTTTTTTCGCGCCTGCGGGCGCGAACTCTGCGAGGCTTTATTTTTATCAGAAAAGGAGGTATCCAAATGGACGAAATTGCGCTTGAGCAGCACGGACGCCCGCAATGGGCTTTTCACAACCTCATGCGCGCCCACCGGCTCGCGCATGCCGCGCTTTTCGACCGGCTCGACCTGCGGGACGTGGGGCAGCCCATGCTCCTGTTCCTGCTCGACGACGCGCACCGCGACGGGCGCGCGTGCACGCAGAAGGGCCTGGGAGCGGCCCTGCGCCTGTCCGCGTCGACGGTCACGGCCTCGATAAAATCCCTCGAGCGCCACGGCTACGTCCGCCGCCACGCGGACGAGCGCGACCAGCGCCGCAACATCGTGGAAATAACCGAAGCGGGCCGCGAGACCGCCCGCGCCTGCCGCCGCGCCTTCGCCGACATCGACGAGGCCATGTACAGGGGCTTTTCCGAAGCCGAGCGCCGGGAGATAACGGGGCTTTTCGCGCGCATGACAAAAAATCTTTACTCCCTCCGCGAAGGGAGCGCACCGGACAACGGGGAGGTATGCAAATGTTCCGAAAACTCTTCAAATTCATAAGGGGCTATGAAAAAGCCGCGATTCTGGCGCCCTCGCTTATCATCGTGGAGCTTGTGTGCGAGCTGCTTTTGCCCAAGCTCATGGCGGACATCATCGACTTCGGCATAAACGCCGGATACGGAATCGGCTACATCGTGCAAAAGGGCGCGGTGATGCTCGTTCTGGCGGTGATATCCATGTTCGCCGGAGTGAGCGCGGCGAAATTCTCGTCCTACGCCAGCCAGGGCTTCGCGTGCAACCTGCGCGGGGCGATGTTTGACAAGGTGCAGGACTTCTCCTTCGCGGACATCGACCGCTTCTCCTCCGCCTCGCTGATAACGCGCATGACCAACGATGTCAACAATATCCAGATGATGGTAAACATGGGCCTGCGCATCATGGTCCGCTCGCCCTTTATGCTCATCGGCGCGCTCATCGTCTGCGCCACCATAAACGCGCGCCTGACCGTAATACTGCTCGTCGCCGTTCCGGTGATGGGCCTGGCCATCGGGCTTCTCATGCGCACCTGCTACCGGCTTTTTGAGCGCTTCCAGAAGAAGATCGACGGGCTGAACGACTCGGTTCAGGAAAACCTCATCGCCATCCGCGTGGTTAAAGCTTTCGTGCGCGAGGGCTACGAGAAGGAAAAGTTCCAGCGCGCCAACGACGAGCTGACCCACGCCGGGATCTCGGCGGTGCTGCGGGTGCTGTTCATGTCGCCGATTATGATGATAACCTTCAACCTGTGCATCGTGCTCATCCTCTGGTTCGGCGGAAAATACGTCGTGGACGGGCGGATGCTCTCCGGCGACCTGTACTCCTTCACCACCTACATCATGAACGTGCTCATGAGCGTGATGATGCTGGCAATGTCGCTTCTGCAGCTCATCCGCGCGCGCGCCTGCGCCGAGCGCATCAACGAGGTGCTCGACACCGTGCCGGACATCCGCGACGGCGACGACTGCCATGAGCTGGTGCTGCCCGAAAAGCGGGGCCGCGTGGAGTTCCGGGATGTCAACTTCAAATATCTCGCCACCGGCACGGGAGACGACGTGCTCCACGGCATAAACCTCAGGGTCGAGCCGGGGCAGTTCGTCGCCATAGTCGGCGGCACCGGCGTAGGCAAATCCTCGCTGGTAAACCTCATCCCCCGCTTCTACGACGTGACCGAGGGCAAGGTCCTCGTCGACGGCGTGGACGTGCGCGACTATCCCATTGAGGAGCTGCGAAGCCGCATCGGCATGGTGCTGCAAAACAACGTCCTCTTCTCCGGCACCATCCGGGAAAACCTGCTCTGGGGCAAGCCGGACGCCACCGAGGAGGAAATTATCGCCGCGGCGAAAAACGCCCAGGCCTATGACTTCATCATGTCCTTCCCCGAGGGCTTCGACACCTACATCGAGCAGGGCGGCGTGAACGTCTCCGGCGGGCAGAAACAGCGCCTTTGCATTGCACGGGCCATGCTCCGGGCCCCGTCCATACTCATTCTCGACGACTCCACCTCCGCCGTCGACTCCGCGACCGAGGCCCAGATACGCCGCTCCTTCAGCGAAAACCTCAAGGGCACCACGGTCATAATAATCGCCCAGCGCATCAGCTCGGTGCGCTATGCCGACAAGATAGTCGTGCTCGACGACGACCACATCTCCGGCGTCGGCACGCACGAGCAGCTGATGAAAACCAACAGCGTGTATCAGGAGATATACGCCTCCCAGCAGGAAGGGGTGAGCGCGTAATGGCGGAAAACGAAAAGAGGAAATACAGCCAGAAGCCCGATGACGCCCCCCAGGCCGGCCCCGGCAACGGCCCCGGCGCGCGCGGCGGCTTCCAGAAGCCGAAGGACACGAAAAAGACCATAAAGCGCCTTTTGGGCTACCTCCTGCACAGGAAGCTGCCCATCGCCGCCGTACTGCTGTGCCTGGTCATCAGCACCGGAGCCAGCCTCGGCGGGACGTACATGCTCCGTCCGATAATCAACAACCTCGTCGGCAGCGGCACCGCCGGGGAAAAGCTCGGCTCGCTTGCCGCGTCCCTTGTGACTCTGCTGCTGCTGTACCTGCTCGGCTGCGCGGCGACCTACGTGCAGTCGGCGACGATGGCCGTGCTGGCGCACCGCGCGGCGAACCGCCTGCGCAGCGACCTTTTCTGCGCGCTGGAGAATCTGCCGCTGAAATACTTCGACCAGCACACCCACGGCGAGCTGATGAGCCGCTTCACAAACGACGCGGACAACGTCGCGCTCGCCATGGAGCAGAGCTTTGTCAGCCTCATCTCCAGCTCCCTGACCTTCGTCGGCCTCGTGACGGTCATGATCGTCACCTGCCCGCCGCTGTTCGCCGTCACGGCGCTGACGCTCTTCGCCTCCATGATGGCCTTCAAGGTGCTCGGCTGCAGGAGCCGCAGGTTCTACCGCAAGCAGCAGGCCGCCCTGGGCCAGCTCAACGGCAACATCCAGGAGATGATCGAGGGGCTGAAGGTGGTCAAGGCCTTCACCCACGAGGACGCGGCCAAGGCCGAGTTTGCCGGGCTCAACGAGGCCTACCGCTCCGCGTCCACGGACGCGAACTTCTACGCCGGGGCGATCATGCCGCTGGCCGTGAACATCATGCACATCGGCTACGCGCTCACCGCCATGCTCGGCGGCTTCCTGGCACTGGTCATGGGCTTCGACCTGGGCGGCTTCGCGGTCTATCTGCAATACAGCAAGCAGGTGGGCCAGCCGATAAACCAGATCTCCCAGCAGCTGACCGCGCTGCTGTCCGCGCTGGCGGGCGCGGAGCGCATTTTCGAGGTCATGGACACCCCGCCCGAGCCGGACGAGGGACGCGTCACGCTCATCCCCGTCGACGCCGCCGAAGACGGCGAAATGAGCCGCTACACCTCCGGCCGCGTGACTGCCTGGGCCTGGAAGCGCCCACAGCACGAGGGCGCGGCGCTTGTCCATGCCGAGCAGGCCCCCGACGGCGCGTGGAGAGAGAGTCCCGGCGCCCCGCTTGTCTGGAAGCTTGACCGCCCCGGGAGCGGTGTGGAGTACCAGCCCGTCCGCGGCCAGATCGCCGGCGAGGGCGCCGGCGCCGTGGAGCTCATCCCCCTGCACGGCGACGTGAGGCTCGAGCACGTTGACTTCTCCTATGTCACCGGCAAGCGCGTGCTTACTGACGTTTCCGTCTACGCCAAGCCGGGGCAGAAGATAGCCTTCGTCGGCTCCACCGGCGCGGGCAAAACCACGATAACCAATCTGATAAACCGCTTTTACGAGATCGAGTCCGGGCGCATTACCTACGACGGGATAGACGTGCGCGACATAAGCAAGGACTCCCTTCGCCGCTCCCTCGGCGCGGTTTTGCAGGACACACACCTTTTCACCGGGACGGTCATGGACAACATCCGCTACGGGCGGCTTGAGGCTACTGACGAGGAGTGCATCGCCGCGGCGAAGAGCGCCAACGCCCACAGCTTCATACGCCGCCTGCCCAACGGCTACGACACCATGCTCACCGGCGACGGGGCGAACCTGTCCCAGGGCCAGCGCCAGCTTCTGGCGATAGCCCGCGCCGCCGTGGCTGACCCGCCTGTCATGGTGCTTGACGAGGCCACGTCCTCCATCGACACGCGCACCGAGCAGCTCATCGGGCGCGGCATGGACACCCTCATGGACGGGCGCACCGTGTTTGTCATCGCGCACCGCCTGAGCACCGTGCGAAATTCCAACTGCATAGTCGTCATCGAACACGGCGAGATCGAAGAAAAGGGCAGCCACAGCGAGCTCGTGGCGAACGAAGGACGTTATTTCATGCTGTACACGGGGCAGCATGTGCTTGAGTAATACTGATTCCCGATTGAAAGCTCAATCGGGAATCCCGCGTGCTTCGCACGCCGCGAACTCTACGAGGTTTTTTGACAGTCTGAAAAACGAGGCCATCGGGAGATGACCTCGTTTTTTTCACTTGATTTTCCTGCACTCCAGGTAATAGCGTTTGTCCTCGGCGCGGCCTATGGAAAAGCTCTTTTTGGGGAAGGGGCCAGAGCGGATTATGGAGGGGAACAGTTCGTTTTTCTCCATCCCCGGCAGGAGTACCGCCGCGCAGCCGCTCCGGCGGCCCATGCCCTCGGCGGTGTCATCGTTGTGGATGTAGTCCACCCTGCCGCCGTGCACGGCTATCCAGCTCTGACAAAAATCCTCCGCCGCGCCTATAAGCTCGCCTACCGTCAGGCCGGGCACGTCCAGCACCTCGTCCCCGTTTCCGCAAACGAGCCTTATCCGGTGCGCAGCGCCCGTGCCCCTGCCGCGCCGGGCCCAGAAAGCCTTCGCCCCGGCGAGGAAGCCCGCCTCGCCCGTGCCGAACAGCACCCTGTGTATCGGCTGGAAGGTGACCGCCCCGTCGTGGATGTTCACAAGCTCCACCAGGCTGAAGCGAGCCGGGTGCGCCTCACGCTCGGACTCGCTGAGGCCCGGCTTGAGCTCCTCCCAGCACTTCTTCGCCGCGGCGAGGCTGTGGTTGCCGTCGCCCACGGCAAACACCGCGGGGGCACCGCTTCCGTATTTTCCCATAAGCGCCGCCGGGTCGGAGAGCGCGTCGAGCGCCGCGTCGACCGCCAGGGCGTCCGCGCCCGTGACCTGCCAGCCGCGCAGGTGACCGCCGCCGAGGCACAGCTCGAAGTCGTACAGCTCCGGCAGCGCGGCGGTTTTTTCCGAGAGCGGAGCCAGCAGGCGGTTTTCCGCGTCGTCCACGAAAACCATGATATGCGGCATCTCCAGCGGCGCGTCACGGCGCACGCTCACGCGAGGCGGCAGGCGCTCCTCTATCGTCCCCTCAGTGGCGCGGATGGGCGAGCGGGAATTGGCTGAGTAGTCGTACGCCTCCAAATCCAGCGCGCCCACAAGCCCACGGCGCACCGCGCCGCCGGAAAGCGTGCGCTCGAGGTAGACATAGCTGTCCGGCACGCTGCGGAACACGCCGGCGGCAAGGTATTCGCGCATTTTCGCGTTTATTTTTTCCGCCTGCTCAAATTGGCCCTTTGTCTCAAGGTACGCCTCCGGCAGCATCAGGCGCAGAGTGCTCGGCGCGCCGCCCACGGCGGCGTCCAGCGCGTCCCAGTACTCCGGCTGGGAGGAAAACTGGTCGCAGGCCACGACGCACCACCTGCTCATGTCGCAATCCGCCGGCAGCAGCAGCTCGCAGGGTCTGAAAATTCTATCCATATTCTGTCTCCTTGCAGAAATTATTGTCCCGCCTCAATCCTATCACATCGCCCGCGCGCGCACAAGAAGCCAATTCCCCCATACGAAAAAAAATTGCGCGGGAGGGTGTATTTTTTCCCCGGCGCGTGCTACAATTACTGCACAACATGGGATTGGAGGCGAAAGCATGGGAGACATCGTTGATTTCGGCGCGTTCGATACCGAGCCGGACATTTACTCGATGAGCCGCGGCGAGCTGATGGATCATCTCGACGAGGTACGGGAGCAGATCGGCGAGCTGGACGAGCGCGAACCGGAGGATTTAGCCAGCGAGGAGTACGACGACTGGGCCGACCGGCACGAGCGGCTGGAGGACCTCGCCGATGAGATCCAGGACCTGCTTGACAGCTGAACTGCGGGGAATTGCGCTCAAAAAGTCCGGAATTGCGCTCAAAATGTTGATGACAAGACCAAATTTTTGTGGTAAACTTTTCCCATCAGGTATAATTTGTGCAATTTAAGGAGATTTTGCAATGAGCGGACGGGACCATGAGCGGCATTTTGTTGAGCGCATTCTTGAGCTTCTGCACATGCTCAGGGAGAAGGGCGCGGATATCGATATGCTCGCGGGCGGCGAAATTCCCGAGGGGCTGTTTTCCGAACAGGAGCTGGCCGAGCTGAGCGCGGCATGGGACATGCTCAGCTTCACGGATGAGCTCCCCGGCGGATTTTTCATCTACCGCGCACTTGGCGACGAGGAGATCATCTACGCCAACCGGGGCGTTCTGCGCATTTTCCAGTGCGAGGACATGGCTCAGTTCCGCGAGCTGACCGGCGGCTCCTTCCGGGGGCTTGTGCATCCGGATGACCTTGAAGCCGTGGAGGAGAGCATCCGGCGGCAGATCACCGCGAGCCGGCAAGACCTTGACTACGTCGAATACCGCATCCGCCGCCGCGACGGGAGCGTGCGGTATGTGGAGGATTTCGGGCACTTCGTCCGCTCCTCCGACGGAGACGTGTTCTACGTCTTTCTGGGCGATTCGACCGACGAGCGCAACCAGCAGCAGATGGAGCAGAAGCGCCTGATGGCGGACGCGCTGGAGAAGGCCAACCTCGCAATCAAGGCGAAAAACACTTTTCTTTCCAATATTTCTCATGAAATGCGCACCCCGCTCAACGCCATATTCGGCTTCACCGCCCTGGCAAAGCTCAACCCCGGCGACACCAAGGCGGTCGTGGAATATCTTGAAGAGGTGGAGACGGCCAGCCACAGGCTGCTGGATATGATAAGCCATCTGCTGGATATGTCCATGCTCTCCACCGCCGCCGGGCCCGCCGAGGAGGAGCTGGAGCTGTGCCGGCTTATGGAGGAAACCTGCGACTTCCTCCTGCCGCAGGCTCAGGAAAAGGACATCGGCTTTTCCCTCGACTGCTCCGCGGTGCGGCACGGGCATGTCTACGCCGATCAGGCAAAGCTCAGGCAGCTTGTGCTTAACCTCGTCAACAACGCGATAACCTACACAAGCGGCGGCGGGCGCGTCACCGTCTCACTCAGCGAGGGCGATGAGCTGCCCAACAGCTACGCCATTTACCGCCTCGAGGTCAGCGATACCGGCATCGGCATCAGCGAGGAGTTTATCGAGAGCATTTTTGAGCCCTTCAGCCGCGAGAAAAACTCCACGCTCAGCGGAATTCACGGCATCGGCCTGGGGCTGACCATTGCCCGGCAGATCGTCGACATGCTCGGCGGCTCCATCGACGTGAAAAGCAAGGTCGGCGAGGGCAGCACCTTCACCGTCACGCTGCGCCTGCGCATGCAGCCCACTTCCGTCGTCACCTCGGACGACTCCGCCGCGGCGAAGCCCAGCTGCCGCATTTTGCTGGTGGACGACAACGAGCTCAACCGCGAAATCGAAACCGAGCTGCTCGAGCGCATGGGCTTTTTGATCGACCCCGCGGACAACGGGCAGGCCGCCCTGGACAAGGTGCGGCGCTCCGCGCCCGGCGATTATGATTTGATTATCATGGATTTGCAGATGCCCGTCATGGACGGCTGGCAGGCCAGCGCCGCCATCCGCGCGCTGCCTGACCCGGCATTGGCGCGCATCCCGATAATCGCCCTGTCCGCCAACGTCATGGTTAGCGACGTGCGCCGCTCCCGGCAGTGCGGCATAAACGCCCATCTGGGCAAGCCGATGGATATGAAGCTGCTGCTTGAGGAAATCGACAAGCTCGTCGGGCGCAGGTAAACGTGCGAAAGCCCCCGTTCCTTCCGGAACGGGGGTCTCTCGTTTCTTTATACTAAACTTCATTAAAAAGTAGACAACGTCTACTTTTTATAGCGCCGAAGGCGCGTTGAAGTTTGCATGATGAGATAGCCGTTGGCGGCTTTGCCGCCTTACGGATATCCATGCACAGCAGACGACATTTGCGCCGTAGGCGCAAATGGGTGCCGCCTATGCGGCACCATCTTCCATAGAAAGTGCCTGCTTTCTATGGAAGATTAGTATTACGCCTGAGCCTTGCGCGGACTGCGCGCGGCTATGTCGCGGCGGAACAGGAGCTTGAACACTGTGCGGATGAGGGGCTGGATGAAAAACAGCTGGGTGAAAAAGGCGAAGGGGAAATTCAGGCACACGAGCTTGAGCCAGTTCGCCAGCAGGGTCAGAAGGCTGAAGCCGGCGTAGTAGGGGTAGTACAGCCAGGCGGCGATAAAGCTCATGGCCGGGCACATGAGCCCCACGGTGGCGCAGATGACCGCCGTCTCAAAAATGACGGGATTGGTGCTGCGCAGGTCGAAAACCCGGCTGGCAAGGCGGAACGAGCAAGGGCTGCCCACCGCGAGCTCAAGGCCGAAGGCGAGGCAAAACTCCACGGAGACGACAGCCCAGATGGGCATCGGCGCGCCGAGCATGTACACGCCGCCGTTGAGGCGGATGGCCTCGAGCACGCTGCGCGCGCCCGTCACGCTCATGAGCGTGGAGCCGTTGACGACGTACAGGCTGAAAAAGACGTAGGCATGGACCGTCACGATGACGGTCAGCAGGGCGAAAACTGTGCGCTGGAACTGGTTTCTTGGCATGATAATACACTCTCCTAAAAAAATAAACACATGCTCTTCCCCAGCGTAAACCCGGTTACGAAAGTGTGCCGTAATCAGATTTACATACCTCAAGGGTAAAACATGTGTCGTTGACTGATATTCAGTTGAAAACCCCGCTCCTTTCGGAGCAGGGTTTTGGCAGCGGGTGAAGGATTCGAACCCTCACAAACGGAGTCAGAGTCCGGTGTGCTACCATTACACAAACCCGCTATTTGTTAAGCGCAAATAGTATTATACACCATTTTTCGCAAATGTCAACAGGGAATTTGCGAAAACCTCGGGGGATTTTTTCCCGGCGCGTTTTTTTCGCGCCGGGAAAAAGTTTGTTGCATATGTTGCTGCTTTTTTGGGGGCCTGGGGAGCTATGGGTGAAAAGAGTTTTTTCGCGCTCAAGCCTTGCCGCCGGTCTTTTGGAGCTGCTTTTGCAGCCAGTCCTTGCCGTCCACAAAGCGCGAGACGATGAACGACGCCACGTAGTCCCCCGCGGCGTTGACCATCGTCGCCGGCGGGTCGACGAGGTTGCCCAGAGCTATGGCTATGGGGTAGGCTATGGCAAGCTGCTCCGGGAAGAAAATGGTGCACAGCACCAGCTCGCCCGTGCCGCCGCCGCCGGGGATGCCGGACATGGCAACCGACGAGAACACCGCAACTATTATCGCAAGTATCGCCTTGCCCGTGCCGAAGTCCAGGCCGAAGATGCCGAAGAGGAAGGCAACCTTCACGATCGCGGACATGGCGCTGCCGTCCATGTGCATCGTCGCGCCCATGGGAAGGACGATGTTCGACACGTCCTTGGAAATGCCGGTCTCCTCGGCGACTTCCATGTTCGTGGGGATAGTCGCCACGGACGAGCAGGTGCCGAAGGACACCGCAGCCGGGCGCAGCAGGTGCTTGAACATGACCTTGGCCGCGCCCTTGCCGCCGCCGAAGCGGGCGTAGATGGGTGAGAAAACAAACATGTAGACAAAGCACATAACGTAGTAGACGATCAGCGTGCGGCTGTAGTCACCGATAAGCTCCGGGCCGTAGGTCGCGACGAGATAGGCGAAAAAGCCGAAGAAGCCAATGGGCGCGTAGTAGGAGATGATCTTCACCACGTTCATCAGGCAGTCGGTGATGTTGGCGAGGAACTTCGCGACCAGCGTCTCCGGGCCGCCGGACATCTGCACGCCGAAGCCGAAGAGCACCGCCGCCACGATAAGCGGCAGGATGGCCCGGCGGGAGAGCAGCTCGACAAAGTCGGGCTTGGTGAAGAAGTTGATTATCATGTCGGCTACGCCCAGGGTGTCGCCGACCTCGCCCTCGTCCATGTCGTAACGTCCGGTGACTATGGGAACTATTCGAACGACTATGTACATGATGACCGCCGCGATGGCAGCCGTGACAAGAAAGGTGACGATGGTGGTAAGCATCACCTTTCCGGCTCGTTTGACGCTCTGCATGTTGGCGATCGCCGAGGAGATGGAGCAGAACACCATCGGCACGACGACGCAGAACATCAGGTTTATGAACACCGTGCCCAGCGGCTCAAGGCAGGTCGCGCCCGGCCAGACCGCGCCGGTCACGCAGCCGGCCACAATGGCCACGAGCATACAGGTTATGAACCAGTAGTTTTTCAGAAAATTCTTCATTATGCCGTTTCCTTTCTCACGCCGCCCGAGGGCGGCGCGTCAGATTTCCTTTATCGCACTTACGATTTCGTCAAGCCAGGCGCCGGCGACATCTCCGGCCCTGCCGGCGTCGCAGGCTTCCGCCATGGCGGGGTCCATGGGTATGCGCGCCGTCGCGCCGATGCCGTATTCCCCGGCGATCTGCTCAATATGGCTGTCGCCGAAGATGAAATGCTCCTTCCCGCAGTCGGGGCACTTGAACCAGGCCATGTTCTCCACAAGGCCGATTACCGGGACGTTCATCAGCTTCGCCATGTTCACGGCCTTTTCCACTATCATGCCGACAAGCTGCTGGGGCGAGGTGACGATCACCAGGCCGTCCACGGGAAGGGACTGGAACACAGTCAGGGCTACGTCGCCGGTTCCGGGGGGCATGTCGACAAACATGCAGTCCACGTCGCCCCAGGCTACGTCGCTCCAGAACTGCTTGACCGCGCCGGCTATCACGGGCCCACGCCAAATGACGGGGTCGCTGCTGTGTTCAAGCATGAGGTTGATAGACATTATCTTCGTGCCGCCGGACTCCGCCGGGACTATGCCGTGCTCGTCGGCGACGGCGCGCTCGCCGTCCAGGCCGAACATCTTCGGGATGGAGGGGCCGGTTATGTCCGCGTCCAGTATGGCGGTTTTGCAGCCCGCGCGGCGCATCGCCCCGGCCAGCAGCGAGGTGACCATGCTCTTGCCGACGCCGCCCTTGCCGGAGACGACGGCGATCACCTTCTTTACATTCGAGAACCCGTTCGCGGGGGCAAGCAGGCTCTCCGGCTTGCGGGAGGAGCAGTTCTCGCCGCATGAGGAGCAGTCATGTGTGCAGTTTTCGTCCATTGCAGTATCTCCTGTTTATAAAATAGCATTACCATATTACATCTTTTTGCGGGGCGCTGTCAACATCTTCTTGCAACGATGATGCATTTGCCCTTATAATGGGGCTAACACTTTGATTATACCCCGCTCCCGCGTCGAAAATGCCAATTTCGCGCCGGGCATTGACGGGAAGGCGGATCTTGGTATATACTTGACCGGGTATTTTACGGCAAAGGAGATACATAGTGCTTATGAAACAGACCTCAAAGGCGGCTGAGCTGCTTGAAAAAATATTCTGGATTTTTCTCTTCGTCAACCCGTTTCTGGATATCATTAACGGGGTCTACATTAACCTCGTCATGGGCGTTGGCGTGCTGGATGTCAAATTCACAAACACGCTGGGCGTGACGCCGAGCCTGGTCGCGCGCATGGTCATGCTCGTGGCCTTCGCGCTGTATATTCTCATCGTGCGGGACAGAAAATCCATCCTCACCGCGCTGCCTATCGGCGCGTGCTGGATTCTGTCCATGGTGGGCGAGCGCGTGTGCATGGGGGCGCTGGTCTCCCCCTTTGCTGACGCACAGTACGCGGCGCGGTTTTGCTACAACATCGTGATCCTCATGGTGTACACCCGCGTGTTCGCCGCGCGCTGGGGCGTCGACGGGAAGGCCCTGCTGCGCCGGCTCGACGGGATCATCGCCTTTACGCTTACCGTGCTGTCGCTGTCTATCCTTATTTCCGCCATTGTGGGCGTGGGGTACAGCACCTACGCCGACCGGATGGGCTACCGGGGAAGCCGGGGATTTTTCTACGCGGGCAACGACATCACCGCAGTGCTGGCCCTGCTGCTGCCGCTGTGCACGGCGCGCTTTATGGAAATGGACCGGAAAAATGCGCCGCGCTCCCGGGTCGTGCTGTATCTCATCGCGGGCGGGCTGAGCGCCAACGCGCTGATGATAATTGGCAGCAAGACCGCATTTATCGCGGTGGGCGTGAACTACGGCGTGATGCTCGCCGCGGCGCTTCTCACCTTCGCGCGGGAGAAAAAGACGCACACGCTGCTCGGCTTTGCCGGGGCGCTGGGCGCGGCGCTGGCTGTGTTCGCGGTTATTATGCTGCTGTCCGCCGCGGAGCTGTGGCAGAGCATCGCCGACTCCTTCGCCGTGACCGGGCACGTCGTCGAGCTCGACGGGATCGAAAGGGCCATGCTCAGCGGGCGCAGCGTCAAGCTCGCGGAGCATTTTGAGCTGTTCAAAAACGGCGGCGTTCCCGTCTGGCTGTTCGGCATGGGGCGCGGCTCCCAGCAGGAGGTGCTGGAGATGGACGTGTTCGAGGTGCTGTTTTACTACGGCATCGCCGGCTGCCTGAGCTTTCTGTGGCTGTACGCCAAGGCGGCTATCGGGTTTTTCAAGGGTATGGTCAGGCGGCCGGATATCATCACCGCGGCGCTGTTCACCGCGCTGGGTATGTGCGCGGGCTACCTGTTCATCGCCGGGCATGTGCTGTTTTCCGTCACGAGCGGGTTCTACTTCGCGTTTGTGATTGTCTACTCGCGCGTCTTTTTCGCGCGGGAGGCGAAGGAGATTTTGCTCTGGAAGGAGTAAGCGCCCGGTAAAGGAGCATCCGCCATGCTGTTTAATTCTCTCGACTTCCTCATCTTTTTCCCCGTAGTCACGCTTGTCTATTTCCTCATCCCGCAAAAATTCAGATACCTCTTCCTCCTGGCCGCCAGCTACTACTTTTACATGAGCTGGAATCCCACGTACGCGCTTTTGATGCTGGCATCCACGGCGATAACTTACCTCAGCGGCGTGCTCATCGCGCGCTCGGACCGTATCCCGGACACGCGGACGCGGCAGATGAGAAAAAAGCTGTGGGTGGGGCTGAGCTTTGGCTCCAATCTGGCTATACTGTGCACGTTCAAATACCTGGGGTTCTTCCTGCAAAGCCTCTCCCGTGTCCTCGGGCTTGCGGGGCTGGTATTCCGGGCCCCGGCGATCGACCTTTTGCTGCCCGTGGGCATCTCCTTCTACACCTTCCAGGCCCTGGGGTACACGGTGGACGTCTACCGCGGGGATATCGACGCCGAGCGCAGCTTCTTCCGCTACGCGCTCTTCGTCTCATTTTTTCCACAGCTTGTGGCGGGGCCGATCGAGCGCTCCGGCTCACTGCTCAGGCAGCTGAGGGTGAACCAGCGCTTCGACGGAGTCCGGGCACGGGCGGGTCTGGCGCGTATGGGCTGGGGACTTTTCCAGAAGATGGTCATTGCCGACCGGCTGGCCATATTGGTGGACACAGTGTACAACAGCCCCGCCGGACAGCCCGGCTCCGCCGTGGCTGTCGCTACGGTATGCTTTTGCTTCCAGATCTACTGCGACTTCGGGGGCTATTCCAACATCGCCATCGGCGCGGCCCAGGTCATGGGCATACAGCTGATGCAAAATTTCCGGCAGCCCTTCCTCGCCCGCTCCATTCAGGACTTTTGGCGCAGGTGGCATATCTCCCTTTCCAGCTGGTTCAGGGACTACCTCTATTTCCCGCTGGGCGGAAGCCGGAGGGGGACCTGGCGCGCGGTCGTCAACAGCATGATCGTTTTCCTCGTCAGCGGGCTCTGGCACGGCGCGGGCTGGCATTTTATTCTTTGGGGCGGGCTGCATGGTCTCTACCAGGCGTCGGGCCGGCTGACGCTCCCGGCGCGCAAAGAGCTGCGGCGGGCGCTGCGTATCTCCGGGGACGGTTTTGTCTGGCGCTTCGCGGCATGGCTTTTTACTTTTTCACTGGTGGCTTTCGCATTTCTCCTGTTCCGCGCAAATTCCATGTCCGGCGCTCTCACGCTCACGCGTTCGCTGTTTTTCGACTTCCGGGCGGGTGCGCTCCGGAATGAGGGCATCTTCCGGCTCGGTCTCGACGAGCAGGATTTTACCGTGACGGTTATTGGCGTTCTGGTGCTGGTCGTTTCCGACCTGCTTCAGGAGCGGTGGGACATGGGTGCGGTGCTGGAGCGGCAGTGCCTGGCGCTGCGCTGGACGCTCTATCTGCTGCTTATCTTTTCTATCCTGATTTTCGGGATCTATGGCTCGGGCTATGACCCGGCGGCGTTTATTTACTTCGCTTTTTAAATGGAGGCAACATGAGACTTTCCCGATTACGCGGCGCTGTGCGCGCTGTGGTTTTCCTGCTGCTGTTCCTTTTCCTCTTCCAGACTGTCTCGGGCGTTCTGCGAAGCAAGAGCTTGAAGTTCGCCAGCGCGGCGATTTATGAGGAGCGCCGGAACTCTCTCGATGTCATTTTTATGGGGTCGTCCCACATGCTCAACGCCGTCTCCCCGGTGCAGCTGTGGGAGGAACACGGCATCGCCTCCAACAACCTGGGCCAGAACGGACAGGTGCTGCCGGTATCATACTACGCATTGCAGGAGGCCTTGCGCTGGCAGAAACCGAAGCTGGTCGTACTGGATATATACAAGGTGGTGCAGGACACGCTCATCGACACCAAGGCTAACCTTCACTTCACGCTGGACAACATGCGCTTCGGACTCCCCAAGCTGCGCGCCGCGTTTGACCTGCTGCCGGAGGAGGACAGGGTCGAATTCCTGCTTGACATAAACCTGTACCACACGCGCTGGAAGGATCTCACCGAGGAGGACTTCCAGAGGACGGACACCACGGAGCGCGGGGCACAGGCGCTTTTCAACACCTTCCAGCCCTATGAGGGCTGGGACGTGGTGCCGGAGAGCGAGACAGCCGTCCCCGTTGAGGTGGAGCTCGATTATCTGGAGAGGATAGTCGACCTCTGCCGCTGGGAGGAGGTCGAGCTGCTGCTGGTCGCCGTACCGTTTACCACCCCCGAGGACGACGAGTATAACCGTCAGGCGACGGTGAACGCCATGGCCGGCTATGCCATGGAGTGGGGCGTGCCTTTCGTGAACCTGATGCACCAGACAGAGGAGATGGGCTTCGACTTCTCCACCGATATGGCGGATGTATACCATGTCAACTGGCGGGGTATGGAGAAGGTCACAGCCTGGCTCGGCAGTTACCTGGAACAGGAGTACGATCTGCCGGATCATCGGGGCGAGGCCAAATACAGGGGCTGGGACGAGGCGCTGCCGGTCTGGCACAGCTATATCGATGAACAGGAGAAATTGCTTTTGGAGCGGACATAGCCGGTAATCACAGTAAAAAATACCTTTGCTCATTTTTGTAATGGGCAAAGATATTTTTTCATTTTATACTAATACTAAACCCTGATAAAAAGCTCCAAGAGCTTTTTATCAGGGTTTTAATGATGA
>JAMPGF010000039.1 GCA_023664105.1 Butyricicoccus sp.
GCGCGGTACTCTGGGCGCGACCCAGAACCGTCTGGACCACACCATCAACAACCTGAGCGTCATGACCGAGAACATCCAGGATGCTGAGTCTACCATCCGCGATGTGGACGTGGCCGAGGAAATGATGGCGTACACCAAGAACAACATCCTCATCCAGAGCGCGCAGGCCATGCTGGCCCAGGCCAACCAGGTCCCGCAGGGCGTGCTCCAGCTGTTGCAGTGATTCGTCGCAAAGTCCGCTTAGCTCCGTTTCCGCCTGCGGCATAAAGCCTCCGGCGAAAACTGCGCCCGCTCCCTTGCTCCTCATCTTCCTCCGCGACCCACTTCGTTGGGCTCGCGTCGGATAAGGACGGGGGACGCGACGGGTGGACAATGTTGTTCAAAACCGCATAAAACCTTTAAGGGGCGGGCCGTTTGGCCCGCCCCGTTTTTATCTTTTTTTATCATTTTTGTCAAAAAACGGTTGACTTATAATGTAATCATTTGGTAAAATATATACGATTAAGCCCATCATTTTTTTACAGCCGAAAGGCGGAAAGGAGCACATCATGTCAAATTCATTAGCAGGCGGTTGGAAGCTGGAGCACATGAAGCCCTGCGATCTGCCCCAGCAGGCCGCTACCGGCTTCAGCGCCGTTGCGGGTTCACCCATCGTTGGCGCGCGCTATGTGCCGGTGCTGTATGTGGGAACGCAGATCGTGGCCGGCACAAACTACATGATCCTGTGTGAGCAGACCATGTCCACACTGGGCCAGGAGCGTCATCTGGTTAAGATGGTTATTAACCAGAGTCCCGAAAATCAGTGGTCCCTGGTCAGCATTGAGCGGATCGTGTGAATAATACCTTTCCGTACAAAGCTGTCCATAAACGCCTTATCACGCATGATCAGCCAGAGTGGGATTCCCGCTCTGGCTGATATTTTATAAGAAAGGCTTGATTTGATGAATAAACTGTGCTAAACTTTGATAAACTTTTACAAAAGGGGCCTTTTGAAAAAGTTGCGGCAAAAAAGGAGTGGGAACGTGTGAAATATCCCGAGCTTAGAAAGATGTATTATAAAGACAGGGACGGATATGAGCAGGAATGCGCGATGCGCCCAGAGTCTGCATGGGCTACAGTGCTTCCGCTGGAGATAAACGGATATAAGTCCTATTATATGAATTGCCCTGAGATAACGGGGCTTATTTGCGAAATTTATAAGAATTATATTGTGCTGAAAAAAACCGTAGATAGATTGCCTTCCATCGCATATGACTGCTATAAACGCAACTGCCTTATTGATGAGGTGATGATGACCAATGACCTGGAGGGTGTGCACAGCACAAAGAGGGAAATAAGCGAGATACTTGACGCAACTCAAAAGGAAAGCAAAAAGGCCATGCGTTTGAGGGGAATGGTTGTGAAGTATGAAAAACTGCTAAGTGGCAGTGAAGAAGTGATAGAGCTGAAAAACAGCAGGGATATAAGGAAGCTGTATGATGAGCTCGTAATAGATGAAATGGCCAAGGAAGATCTGCCGGATGGAGAGATTTTCAGAAAGGGTCCCGTTTCGGTAGTTTCCGCGACGGATAAAGAAAAGCATAGGGGGCTTCCGCCACCGGAAAAGAACATTATTGACAGCATGGATAAGGCGCTGGAGGTGATAAATTTAGGGGAATTTCCTGTGCTTATCGGAATTGCCGCACTGCACTATTACATCGGATATATCCACCCGTTTTATGACGGAAATGGAAGATTGAACAGATTTATAAGCAGTTATCTGTTGAGTATGCATCTTGGCACACTCGTTGGGCTGAGGTTGGCATACACGATAAAAAATGAAAAAAATCTGTATTATTCTGCGTTTGATTTTGCCAACAATAAGAAAAACAGAGGGGATATAACACCGTTTATAATCATATTCCTAAAAATTGTAAATGACTCAATAATACAAATGCTCAGAAAGGTTTGGGATGGCGAAGAGAAGTTCGTATTCTATGCTAACCTGTTTGACAGGCTAAAGCCAGAGCTGGACGGCGACAGCCACAAAATATTAGTTGTGCTTATTCAGGATAAGATTTTCGGCAGCGGGAAATTCGATATTAAAGGCTTGGCAGAGGTGATGGAATATGGTTACAGCAAAATGCGAAAAGAATTAGTAAAAATATCTGAATCAACGATGGAGAGATTGCTGAAAAGAAGCAGAGAAGGCCACAGATATATTTACTCGATAGACTTGGATGCGCTGGAAGAGATGGCTGAAAAGGCAGGAAATGAAAGATAAGAAACAGCTCTGCGAAAGGCGGGGCTGCGCTATATTAGCGTGGAGCGCATGAACTGCTCCGTGGCATATTCCACGCCGTATGAGCATCAGCAAAGGGACGGGCTGCGGCGCAGCCCGTCCCTTGTTCAAAGTATTTATGCCTAATATACGGTGAAATTATCACTCACAGGGTATCCAACCAGTAAGCCATTTGCCGCGGGTACGCGACCAAAGGCGCTTGTGCATAACTCCATCAATCGGCATATACACCCACTGCACCTCTTCGGCCATCGGCTCATCGCCATATGCCGGCGGCTGGGCACTAATACTTACGCAGTCGCTGCTAACAGCAAACGCGCTTGTTGTCAATGTTAAGCATATCACTATGTATAAAACTATTTTTTTTATTGTTTTCAATTGTTTTCCTCCACAAAATATATCGGTAATGCATTGTACGGTTCTTGAGCCAAATCCGTAGCACTCAAATTCTTACTAAAAATATTGTTCACATAAAGGGTATACTTTCCATCAGCAAATAATATGAACAGATCTCCGGTATTATCTTCATAATCTGTGATCATTCCAGCAGCTTCGTCCAAAGGGGGATGATAATCCAGCTGTATCACCACAAAATATGACAGGCAAAATAGCGCCAATGCAACAGCATATGCCGCATGTTTTATTCTCGGGTGCGGTCGTTTTTCCAAGTCCATCGCCAGGTGAAAGCGCTCCTGAACATGATTCTCAGAGGTCGCAAGGTATGCGCTGGCCATTTCAGTACTGCCGGCAAGTTTTTTCTGCTGAATTGCCAGAACCTTGCATATTGTAGTGAAATACTCCCAACCCTCATACTCGCTTATCCTGGAGAGGATCGCCGCATCACATCTTAGCTCAAGCAGTGAGTCCAGCTCACGCATGAACAGGTGCGAAACAGGATTCCACCACATCACAGTCTCGAGTATGGCATAAAAGAGCTTTATCCATACATCGTGCGCCTTAATGTGCTGTACCTCGTGCCTGAGAACATATTCCCACTCACGCTGCGAAAGCTTGATGTCAGGCAGGTATATCGCGGGACGGAAAAACCCGGCGGTATGCGGTAATAACACTTGCCTGGAGATTACCACAGGGTATTTCACGCCAAGCTTTTCCATCGTCCGTTCCGCCTCCTCATTGCTTACGGAGACATAAGCCTTCCTTGAACGTAATGCCGCGTACAGCTCGGACGCATACTTTTCAACGAACCAGAATGTTCCCGTCAGCCATATGCATACTACGAGCCACCCGAGATTGAAAGCCGGAAATGATTTGGAAGGGCTGAACTGAATAACATCTATTACAGCGGGCGCGAACTTTTCCGACCTGACGATATATGCCCGTGAAAGATCAACCGGTGACAGCAGCCTTACCACGGCAAGCAGAGTGATGAACAGCAGCACTTCCGTGCCGCAGCGCGCCATAAACGAGTTTTTACCGCGCAGAAAGAATATGAGCACCAGCGCGAGGTTGTACAGGATAATAGTGGTGACCAGAGAATAGGAACTAATTTCCACTCCCATCCAGCTCAGCCTTCTTCTTTTTCAGCATGTCCTCCAACTCGTCTATCAGCTCCGTAGTAAGATGCTCGCTTCGGATAAGCGCCGAGAACAGCATGGGCAGGTTTTCTTTTCCGCCGGCAGGAAAAACCGTCTCGGCATAATAGTCCTCGCATGAAATATTCACGCCGAACAGCCTCGCATAGTTCTTGCCGCAGCGGGTAAATCCTACTTCCTTTATCGCCTCCTTCTTTAATAAGCTGTTGAGGAGAATGTGTATGGAGCTGTCTTTCCAGGTCTTGTCCGTAGACTGCGCGATAATATCATTGCGCGTCATGGGCGCCGCGACTCTCCACATAACATTCATAATTTCAAGCTCACTTTTCGTTAGTACCATGGCATCTCCCTTCATTCTTGCTTGCAAGCTGCTGTTATTATATAACATCTCAATCTGCAATTCAAGTTAAGATTACTAATTTATTAAAAATTTTTGGTCCCGGAGCGCTGTTTCCCCAGCTTCAGCATCTCCCAAGCTGCAATATGAGCTGCTCAGGGATGTGAACATCTGTGTCCGCGCCGCACACAGGCAGCGGTCCACGTCCGGCAGGTGACCGACAAAAGATCGGCGGGTCAAAGTTAAAGAAAGGCCTTGTTTTTTTGCCGCAGATAGATTATACTATATAGTACTGTGTAGCAATATGTGCTTTTTTAACCAGATTATGCGGTATCCGGTCCATATTCATTTGAAAAGCGAGATTGGCCGCCCAGAAGCGGCCAATTGGAGCTTTTTCACAGTTTCACATAAATTACAAAGCAGGCGCACACCTGTTTTGCAGCTGAAGATTTGCATCGACTGCAAAAAGCTTTACTGCCTGTGCCTGGGCCGCGGATATGAAGCGATACGGAGGTAGATAGAATGGCGAAGGGACGCAGGCGGTTGGACCGCCGCTGGCTGGTGGCCGTGATTTCCGTCAGCCTGGGGATCATTGTGTGCGGAGCGCTGGTTTACATCCACAATCTTGGGAATAAGCTGAAGGATCAGGACCTGCAGAATGTGCTGGACGTGACAAAACAGCAGCAGCAGGCTTTCGACACATTCATCTCCCAGGATAAGGAGCGCCTGCGCAGCTACGCGGAGTATTTTGAGGAAAGCGGCAGCGGCAATTTGGATGATATCGAACAGCTTTTGGCGCTGTTCGGCAAGGTGGACGCCTCTGTCGCGGTGATGTGCCTGGATGAGGGCTGGGCCTGCGGCACCTCCACGGACGGAATATGGGAAAAGACGCTGACAGAGGATGAGCTGGAGGTTTATTCCGCGCTGGAGGGCAGCGGCACGCGTGTCGGCTACCCCGGGCTCCATACCGGCACCTCCAGATTCGGGTACTATGAGAGCTTCCTCTTCCCGAACGGGCACAGGGGGCTGGTGCAGAAGAGCTATGAACAGTCCAGGATCGCCGAGCTGTTCTCGCTCTCCTTCTACGGAGGGCAGGGCTGGGCCTATGTGGTGGATAAGGACGGCAATATACTTGTGCGCCCGTCCGTCAGCGTAGGGCAGGAGTACGACAACCTCTTCGACGCGCTTGTCCAGCTTGTGGACCAGAAGGATGAGATCGACCGCTTCAGGGAAGCGCTAAGGAACGACGAGCAGGGCAGTGCGGACCTGGTGGGCTACCGCGGCGAGCTGATTTATACATACGCCCCGATAGGGTCGGTGGACGGATGGTTTTTGATCTCCGTCGTGCCGTCGGGCGTTATCAGCGCGGCGGCGGACGCGATTTTGCGCGGCTCGCAGATGGCGGTGGCCTTTCTGGCGCTGGTCCTGGTCATATGCGTTGTGTTCGTCATCCTGATATGGCGCACACAGCAGGACCTGAAATCCAAGGACACAAAGATCGAGTACCAGACACAGCTGTTCAACATATTCTCCGAGCACCTTGCCCGCAGCTCGGACGACGTGTTCATAATGCTGGACGAGGAAACGCGGGAGATCGAATTCGTCAGCGAAAACGTGGAGCGGGTGATGGGCGTGGCCCCGGCGGACCTGCATGATTATTTCGACACCTCCGACAAGGCCCTGGCCCCGGAGCTGTCCACGGAATTTTACGACAAGGTGGCCGTCATGCCTCCCGGCGAGACGCTCAGCCGCAACACGGAGCGGGTCAACCCCAGAACCGGCGAGCGCAGGTATTTCCGCGAAAGCGCCTACTGCGTCGAGCTGCAGGGGAGGAGAAAGCGCGTGTACTACATCTCCGACCGGACCGAGGAGCGCAAGGACCGCAGGAATCTCATCGATGCCCTGCACATGGCCAAGGCCGCGAGCGAGGCAAAAAGCTCCTTCCTGAGCAGCGTCAGCCACGATATCCGCACGCCAATGAACGCGATCATAGGATTTTTGGAGCTCATGCGGGACGAGGCGGGGGACCGCGCCGCGGTCATGGATTATATCGGGCGCATTGACGCGGCAAGCCAGCACCTGCTCAACCTCATAAACGACGTGCTGGACATGAACAAGATCGAGAGCGGCAGCACTACGCTGAGCCTGGCGGAGATGAGTCTGGCCGAGATCATTGACGAGATCAACACCATCATACGCCCCCAGACAAAAGCAAAGAGGCAAACCTTCGACATCTTTGTCGCTTCCATAGAGTATGAGCACCTGAAGGGGGATAAGCTGCGCATAAACCAGGTTTTGATCAACCTGCTGTCCAACGCGGTGAAGTATACGCCCGAGGGCGGCAATATCCAGCTGCGGGTGGAGGAATGCCCCCAGGTCGTCAACAACTACAGCCGCATCCGCTTTGTCGTAAGCGACAACGGCATGGGCATGAGCGAGGACTACCTGAAGGTGATATTCGACCCCTTTACCCGTGAGGAGGATAACACGGCTGTCCACGAGGCCCAGGGCACCGGCCTGGGCATGGCTATTACCAAGAGCCTGGTCGACCTGATGGACGGCACAATCCGGGTGGAGAGCCGGGTTGGCGAGGGCAGCACCTTCACGGTGGAGCTGGAGCTGTACATCCAGGAGACGGAGGAGACCGACATCAAGTTCTGGCTCGACCACAAGGTGACCAGGATGATAGTGGCGGATGATGACGAGGACGTTTGCCGAGGCATCGTCAAGGCCATGTCCAAGACGGGGGTGGAGGTGAAATATGCCACCAGCGGTGAAGCCGCCGTCCGAATGATGCATGAGGCCCGGGACGCGGGCAAGCCCCATGACCTGATATTGCTGGACTGGAAAATGCCTGACCTGGACGGACTGGGCACGGCCCGCATGATCAGAAAAGACTATGCCGATGAGATCCCCATCCTTCTCCTTACCGCCTATGACTGGAGCGATATCGAGCAGGAGGCCAAAGAAATAGGAATCGACCACTTCATGCCCAAGCCCTTCTTTATGACCAATTTCAAGGAGGTGATCCGGAGGGTCATGGGTAGTCAGAAGGCGGTGAATGAGACGGGTGAGGATATCGTAAAGGGCAGGCATATCCTGGTTGTGGATGACATTGAGGTCAACCGGATCATTCTTGTCAAGATCCTCACCACACTGGGCGCCAAATGTGACGTTGCGGGCGACGGGAAGGAGGCCGTGGAGGCCTTTGAACGCTCTCAGCCCGGCGATATCGACATGATCCTGATGGACGTGCAGATGCCGGTTATGGACGGCTATGCCGCCACCAGGGCCATACGGGCCAGCGCCCATCCCTCCGCAAAGACGATGCCCATCATCGCTATGACGGCCAACGCCTTTGTGGACGATGTCCGTGAGGCCATAGAGTCAGGGATGGACGCGCACGTTGCCAAGCCGATCCAGGTTGACAAGTTGAAAACGACGATCCGGCAGGTGCTGGAAAGCCGCGAGGAAGATAAGCAATAAGCGCTATGATAAAAGGAGTTTAGGATTATGAGTTTATTGGAAGAACTGAAAGCCTTGGGCGTTAATGTAGACGAGGGCCTGGACCGCGTGATGGGGGACGATTCCCTTTATGAGATGATGCTGGGGATGTTTGTGGACGCTATTGGGAGCAACGCCATCTCTGTGGAGGAGTTTTCCGGCAGCGATCTGGACGGGCTGACCCGGAAGGTCCACACCCTGAAGGGGACCACAGGAAACCTGTCCCTTACGCCCCTTTTTGACGGCTATATGAAGACGCTGGGGCTGCTGCGCAGCAACCAGCCCGCCCAGGCCAGGGCGGAGTTCGAGCGGATGCTGCCGGTTCAGGAGAAGATCATCGACTGCATCAAGAGGAGCAAGGGCTGATATGTGCCGCCAGCCAAAATGATGAAACGCAAACACTGACGAGGTGAAGGATTATGAGCCAGGACCGGAAAAGGCTGCTTATCGTGGACGATTCGGATATCGACAGGATCATGCTCAAAAGCATCCTCTGCAAGGAGTTTGAGATCCTGGAGGCCGGCAGCGGAAACGCAGCGTTTAACTATGTCACCAACAAGGACCTTCAGATAGACGGGATGCTGCTGGATATCACCATGCCTAATATCGACGGGTTCGACGTGCTGAAATTCATGGCGGACAAGGAAGTGGACAATTTCCCTGTGTTCCTTGTAACCGCGGAGCCGACCAGGGAAAACGTGGAGAGAGCGATCCGATACAAAATCTCCGACTTTATCGGGAAGCCCTTTAACCGTGAGGACGTGCTGCGCCGTGTGCGGTCAAAATTAGGACTCATTCCCGACTTCGATATGAGCGCCGAGGATATGAAGGCTACCGAGGCGTACATATCGGAGCTTGAGATCCTGTACAACCAGTATCTGACCAACTTCAACAAGGACAAGAAACACTATCAGGTCATGGTAGACCTGATGAATATCCTGCTGACCAATTACAGCAAGACCCTGCGTGACTCAAAGCTCACGCCGGAGAGCATCAGGCTGATAAGCAAGGCGGCGTATTTTTGCGATATCGGTGAAATGTTAATCCCGGACAGGCGCCTCCAGACGCTTTTGACAAATACGGAGACACAGGACCTGCACCACACCCACCCTTCCCTGGGCGCCAGCCTGATCCGGCTCAACCGGGACAAGAGCTGCGAGTACTTTGTCGAGGTATGCTCCAGCATGTGCCTGCACCACCATGAGCGGTATGATGGAGGGGGGTATCCCGACGGACTGCTGGAGGAGAACAACTCAATCTACAACCAGATGTGCCGTATGGCCGACGAATTTGAGAAAATGCGCTCGAAGTTCTACGGTGACAAATCCAAGCCGGTCAAGTTCGTGATCAGGAGGATGGTCAACGACAACCCCGGTATGGTCATGCCGGTGCTCTATTACCTGCTGGAGGACTGCGAGCAGCAGATCATAGATTATTTCATGAAGATCGATACGTGAACCGCATTATTGAGAAAGGACTTGGCCCAAATGGAGGAACTGCTTTCGGTCCCGGCGGAAAACGGACAGCCCGGGACGATCCTGATCGTGGATGACGATTTTACCAGCCGGAAGATTTTAGGGAAAGTATTTTCGGAGCATTACGCGATTGAGGAGGCAGAGGATGGACTCGAAGGCCTCAAGAAGATACTGGACCCGAATAACCGGATCTGCGCGATCCTTCTGGACGTGATGATGCCGAAGATGAACGGGATCGACGTGCTGATGAAGCTCCAGGATTCCGGCCTGGTGAAGAAGATCCCCGTTTTTCTCATCACCGCGGAGAGCGGCCTGAGCGTGGTGCAGGGCGCCTATCGGTTAGGCGTCATGGACGTGATAAACAAGCCGGTGGTGCCCTATGTGGTAGAGCGGCGGGTGCAGTCTGTCATCGAGCTGTTTGAGGCCCGCCGGCACCTCAGCGGCGTGGTGGAGAGCCAGAGTACCGAGCTGCTCAAGCAGAAGGAGAGGATCATCGAGCTCAATCAGGGGATGATCGAAGCGCTGGCCACGGCCATAGAGTTCCGCAACGAGGAGTCCGGCGGACACGTCCAGCGCATCAGTGCCATTACGCGGGTGGTGCTGGAGAACACTGAGTTCGGGATGAACCTGACCCAGGAGGAGATAGATAACATCACCCTGGCCTCCATCATGCATGACGTGGGGAAAATTACCATTCCGGACGCTGTGCTCTGCAAATCAGGAAAGCTTACGGACGAGGAGTTCGAGATCATGAAAAGCCACACCATACAGGGTGTGAATATTCTCAAGCACATTCCCCAGCTGAAGGACGGCGGGATCTACGAGTATGCCTGCGACATCGCCCGGCACCATCACGAGCGCTGGGACGGGAAGGGCTATCCCGACGGCCTGGCAGGAGACGATATTTCGCCGTGGGCGCAGGTCGTTGCCCTGGCCGATGTCTACGATGCGCTCAGCTGCAAGCGGGTCTACAAGCCGCCAATCAAAAGAGATAAGGTGCTGGAGATGATCCTGACCGGGCAGTGCGGCCAGTTCAATCCCCGGCTGCTGGACAGCTTTTGCAGCGTAGAGGAGCAGATCTTTGAGCTTTACCGTGACCTGGAGGTGACAGCCCAGTAACAGGCCGGGTGCGGCGCCGCGGCGAATAGAGCTATGATATGATGTTTATATGAAAAGCGATGAGCCGCAATGGCTCATCGCTTTTTTGTGTGTTAGATTGTGTCACATTGAGGTGTCAGGAAACGCACTGTTTAACTGTATCAGAGAAACCGGTTACTGCGCTTGCTTGTTCCTGCGATTCAATACTTCCCGTACCGTTTGTTCCATATGCCCGATAACAACAGGCTTGGAAATATGGGCGTCCATACCAGACTCGAGCGACTCCCGCACGTCATCCACAAATGCGTTGGCGCTCATGGCTATGATAGGGATATCCCCCGCCGAGGGGTGCGAGCTTGCGCGGATGGCACGGGTGGCGTCGTAGCCGTTCATAATGGGCATCTGAATGTCCATCAGAATCATGTCATACTCGCCGGGACGGGACGCCTCGAATTTCTCCAGCGCCTCCTGCCCATTCACCGCCTCGTCGCACTTTGCGCCCAGTGTGGTCAGAATTTTAACCATAATTATCCGGTTGACGTCAATATCGTCCACCAGCAGCACGTGCTTGGAGCTGAACACGCTTTCTGTGACGGCGGGCGCCTCCTTCTTATGCGTATCCATCGTCCGCCCCACGGCGTCCTTGAAATTGCTCATGAAGAAGGGCTTCGGCAGGAAATCACTGATCCCAACCTCCAGGGCCTCCTTCTCGATCTCAGTCCAGTCATAGGAGGTTAACAGCAGGATGGGGATCTCGTCGGAGGCGTTTTTACGGACCAGCCGGGCCGTGGCAAGTCCGTCCAGATCCGGCATTTTCCAGTCCAGCAGTATCAGGTCGTAGGGCCGCCCATCCTCCCGGGCGCGGCGGACCATTTCGATGGCCTGGGCGCCGTTAGAGGCAAACTGTATCTTCACCCCGGTATCCGCCATCTTTCTCCCGATGTCGCGGCAGACATCCACGTCGTCGTCCGCCACAAGTATCCGCTCCATGCCGTGATTGGCCCAGAATCCGGGGTCGTCCTCCGTCTTCTGAATGCGCAGCTCCAGCTCTACGGTGAAGGTGCTTCCCTCGCCAAGGGCGCTCTCTACGCGGATCGTGCCGCCCATCAGGTCCACCAGACTCTTGGTTATGGCCATGCCAAGACCCGAGCCCTGCATAGTGTTCCACGCCATGTCCTGTTCCCTGGTAAAGGGCTCGAAGATCACCTTCTGGTATTCCTCGCTCATGCCCTGGCCGTTGTCGCTGATGGTGAAGCGAATGCGGCTGTAGTTGCGGTCCACCTGAGACAGCTCCTGCACATTCAGGCTGAACCTTCCGCCGTTGGGCGTATACTTCACCGCGTTTGACAGGATATTGACGAGGATCTGGGTGATGCGCAGCTTGTCGCCCAGCAGCAGCTCATTTGTCAGGGAGGTGGCGGATATCTCAAATTCCTGCTCTTTCATCCTGGCCTGGGGCCGGATGATGGAGTTGATCTCCTCAATGACCTCCGCCAGGTTCAGCGGCGTGATGTTCAGCACCGCGCTGCCGCTCTCCAGCTTGTTCATGTCCAGCACGTCATTGATAAGTCCCATAAGGTGCTGGCTTGCAGCGGAGATCTTCTGGGTGTACTCCACAACCCGCTCCGGGTTGTCCGCGTCATCCTTAAGCAGCGTGACAAGGCCCATGATGGCGTTCATGGGGGTGCGAATGTCATGGCTGACGCTGCTGAGGAACGCGGTTTTTGTCCGGTTGGCTACCTGGGCAATTTCCAGCGCCTCGGTCAGGACATTCCGGTCCTCCCTCTCACGCGTCCGGTCGGAGATGTAAACGACGATCTTTTTGACCCCCTGCACCGACACGCAGTATACGCTCTCACGGAACCATTTTTCTTCCCCGGTCTTTTGATGGACGCGCCTGGTCTCCATGGGCTCCAGGGCCATACCGGGCTCCAGGGCCGCAAGGCCCTTGCTGCCTACCTCATACCCCGTGATGTATTCGGCGTGGCCGATCACATCCGCGCTGTTCAAAATGTCCCTGGCGGAAACACCCAAGACGCGCTCAATGTTGGGGCTGACAAACTCCACGTTGATCCCCGCCCCGTCCATCATCATATAGATGTCGTCAATATTGTCGGACAGTAAGGCGGAGAAAAGCTCAAGCATCTGTTCCTGATAGTGGACCTCCTGGTCCTTCTGGTTCCGCATCTGCTCCTCCCGCTGCCTCTGGGCGGTGCAGTCAAGCAGGAAGCGCTGGTAAAACAGCTCTCCGTCTTTTTCCAGCAGCTTGATATTTCCCAGGATATGCAGCAGCTTTCCGCTGCGCTGTTTTACGCGGTATTCCACACCGATGCTTTCCCCGGCATTCTTCAGGGAGGTGATGCATTCGCGCAGCTTAGGCTTATCCTCGTCCAGCACGGACTGGGCCACCTGGAAAAAACCGGCCTCAAGCATTTCCTCCATAGAGCCGTAGTCCAGCAGCTTCAGAGCCGCCTCGTTGACGCTGATTATCCGCGTCCCGTCCAGCGAGTGGCACACAATGCCGCAGTCCAGGCTGGAAAACAGCATTTCCAGTGTCCGGTTCTTTTCCAGGATCTCGCGTTCATATGCCCGTTCCCTGGTCATGTTGACGCCAACGCCCACTGTGCCCATCACGCTTCCGTCACAATCGAACAGCGGGGATTTGTAGGTAGTCAGCAGCATCTCGCCGTCGTGGGTATGGACCAGCTCCTCCGACTTGCGGGTTTCCCTGCTGCGCATCACCTCAAGCTCCGACTCGATGCAGACAGGGTCGTCCTCCTCCACATCCCAGATATAGGCATGCCGCTGCCCCTGCACCTGCTCCCTGGTCTTGTTGAGCATGCGGCAAAAGCTTGCGTTCACCTTTTCGTGGATGCCGTCTTTAGTTTTATACCAGATTGCGTTGGGCGTGCACAGCAAAGTGGCATCCAGAAACTGCTGGGCCTGCCAACAGTCCCTGGCCAGCTTATAGCCCTGCTGCCACCGCAGGAAGCGGAACCGGACCTCTTCTTCCCCCATGGGCATGACCCATATGTCCTTGACCGCGGAAGCGCCGTCCGACAAGGCCGAAAGCTGCTCCCTGCCGGAGAGCACAATCAGCTCGGCCCCGGGCTTCATGCCGCCGGTCAGCGAGAGCAGCGCCGCTTCAGCGTCCATGCTGCGAATATCGGCCAGTATCACGTCCGCGGGCGCCAGCAGCGCCGCCTCAGGGCGCTCGCTTTCCGTAAAGCTATGGGTAAAATGCTCCAGCGGGGGCATCTCCCTGACTGTCTCGAAGATGTCCCTCTGGCTGCCGGTAAAATAGAACGAAATATGGCAATGATACATGATACTCTCCGTCCAAGCGAATAGTTTTAATGTGCTTTTGCCCACATGCATATTATCCCCGCCAGATGCCGCCGGTTCACTGCATAGGCCGGGCCATGAAGGAGTATCCACAGCTTTTTTGCTATTTCTTTATATTTATAGCATGACTGCAAAGCAGTCGTGCTATAATTGGCCATGCGCGTATGCGCGGCTATAAAATCAATTATAATAGCCGCTCTGCGGCTATTATAGCCCAAGAATCGGTGAAATGCAAGCAGTTTCACTAAAACGGCCCGGCCGCTATGAATTGATCCGCCTGTATGAGGCGTTTGAGCCGGGAGGGGACGGATAAAGGCGCGATCCCCGCGCGCCGCCCCTGCATAGTATGGCGTACAGAAAGGGGAGAGGCGCAAGTGCCGCTTATTGTATCGCCATACGACCGCCGCGCGGCGGTGGACTATGCCCATCGCTGGGCTTACGGGCGTAATCCGAAATACTATGATTACGAGACACTGGGAGGCGACTGCACCAATTTCGCCTCCCAGTGTCTTTACGCCGGGACAGGGATCATGAATTACACCCCGACCTTCGGCTGGTACTATATCAATGCCAACAACAAAGCCCCGGCCTGGACCGGCGTGGAGCAATTCCGAAACTTCCTGCTCCGGGGTAAGGCCAGCCAGGGGCCGTTTGCCGTTGAGACCGGACTGGAAGAGCTGGAGCCGGGGGATTTTGTGCAGCTGCGCTTTAACCGGGGGATTTTTGGGCACACGCCGGTTGTTGTGGAGCTCGGCTCGCCGGCTACGTTGGAGAATACGCTGGTCGCGGCCCATACCTATGACACGGATCTCCGGCCCCTGAGCACCTATTCCTTCCGGGAGATAAGATTTCTGCACATCCTCGGCGCATATCGTCCCTGAACGCGGATTTTTAATAAAACTCAAACAAAATCTGAAAGCTTCGCAAACATTCGCGCCGTAGAATACGGTCAACAGGTGAGAGATCACCGGAAAATTCGGAGGCGCGGTTTTATGAAGAAGAAAGATTTTGCAACACTTATCATGAGCGTGGTCGGCGGCATACTGTTTGCCCTCGGCATGTGCATGGGCCTGCTCCCGGAATGGGACGCGACGACACAGGGAGTCATAATCGGCGCGCTCGGCCTTGCCGTACTGCTGGCGATGGTGATCGTGCGCCGGAAGATGGACGGCAAGCCCGCCATCGTCTTCAACGGAAAGACGGTCGGCACAACGCTTCTCGGCATTCTCGGCGCCATCGTCCTTGGCGTGGGCATGTGCATGACCATGATCTGGGACATGATGGTCCCCGGTATTGTCGTCGGTATTGTGGGCATTGTCCTGCTGCTGTGCCTGATCCCGGTTATCAAGGGGCTGAAATAAGAACATACGGGAGGATATCAAAATGTCAAAGTCAAAGCTCGTACAGGCAAACGAAAAGATCGCCGAGGCAATTGTCGGCGGCTACAAAAAGATCGAGGAGGGCGTCACGGGCGCATAAGCGGTAATATAAAATCGTGATATCATATTACCGCCTCTCCGCACCAAAGACAACATTTTTTCGCAGCGCATAAAAACTCACCGTAGCCTGACGCCGTCCGGACCGCCGTACTCCGTCAGACTGCAATTTACCTCAGATAAAAACGCGGTAGACTATTTTCAGGCACAGGGAGGATTTGTCAAAGACGCAGGACTGGACCACGGCGCGGGCGGCGCTGTTTTTCCGCTGAGTGGACGCGTCGGGGCGCTCGAGCGTTTCGAGCGCGGTGCGGACCGCGTTTTCCGGGGGCTGGGCCGGGTCGGGGGCGGCCTCGAGCCGGGCAATTTGGGCGAGTATCGCTTCGCGCTCGGCTTCCAGCCCGGAGCGGAAACGGCGGTATTCCTCAAGCGTGTCGACGCCTGCGGCGTAAGCCTCGTGGGCGCGGGCAAGCCGCCGCTCAAGCGAGTCCAGCGCGGAGCGGGCCCGCTCTATTCCGCGGTCTGTGTCCGGGGCGGCGAGCCGGAAGCGCAGCGGGGCGGAGCCAGCGGTGTCATGCCTGAGCTTATCCATAAATGCCTCGTGGAGCTTTTCCACGCCGATGTGCTGGCTGGAGCGGCAGCGGCCGCGGACATAGCCGTTGCACTTGAAATAGTGCGGCTTGGCCTTGAATATACAATGTAAGTGCAACAGGGGAAGGAAATGGCTCATAGCTCTGGTAAACTGATGTTTGAGAGAAGAAGAAGGATACCGGAGGGAGCTATGAGCCATTACAAACATCTTACACGAATAG
>JAMPGF010000003.1 GCA_023664105.1 Butyricicoccus sp.
ATTCTCGATTGAAAGTTCAATCGGGAATTCCGCGTGCTGCGCACGCTCGCGCCGCGCAAAGCGCGTCGCGCCGTCTGCTGTGCATGGATGCCGCATCCACTTTGGGGAAAAAGCTCTTGGAGCTTTTTATCAGGGTTTAGTATCAAAAATATCAGTAATGTACCACATCTGTCTCCGCCCGGATTGCCCGGATCACCGGGGCGGCCTCGGGGGAGGTGAAGAAGCGGAGCGTGGAGGGGGGGAGCATATCCCGGATTTGTTCCAACGCCCCGTCGTGAATGGCCTGGCGCACCGTGCTGGCGCTGACCACCCTTCCCTCCGTCTCCAGGCGGGGGATGATCCGGCACTCGATCCCCGCCTCCGGCAGGCGCTGGGCCATGACCTGGTTGTACAGGGCGGTGACGTGGCTGGACGGCTCCTCCCCCACGTAGCGGCGCGTGATGCCCAGACAGGGGGCGATGCGGCGGAAGACAGCCAGATCCAGGGCCGCATGGGTGCATATCACCGTATCCTCGTCCCGGAGAAAATAGCTGGGGAAGGTGGCGGAGCTGATCATATAGGGCCCAGAGTCGTGGCATCTCACGTTGGGCAGGTGGGCCGTTCCCTCCCGCACCAGACGGCGGCGCACGGCGAAGGGGATGGGGCCTGCCTCTTCACTGAGGACGAAGAGGTGGACGGTGTCGTTCTCCGCCGCGGCCCGTTCCACCAGGTGCAGGTGACCCAGCGTGAAGGGGTTGGCATTCATGACGATGGCGGCGGAGCTTCCCTCGCGCCGGTGCCGGGCCAGAGCGGCGCAGTAGTCGGCAAAGCCATGACGGCGGTTCTCCATAAATACCAGGCGGTCCTCAACCCGGGCGATCTCGTGGAAGTCCAGGTCGCCGAAGAATTTGGCGCTCTGCACCTTGGTGTACAGGAAGAGATGTGTGTTGCCCCGCTGTGCCTGGACCTCCGCCAAATGGCTCACCACCTGATTGAGAAGACCCTCGCCCTGGTGCTCATGGGACACCGCCAGACACCGGATGGTGTTCCCGAAGCAGCTGCCGGTGGCGGTCAGCTCCCAGTCATCGTCGAACAGGCCGCAGGAGTAGTCCAGATTGCCGTCCCGCCGGATGCCTTCCTGCAGCAGGAGGGCGTCCATCTGCCGGTTCTCCCGGATATCGCCGGGGCGGATCTCAGAGATGAAGGACATTGCTTACACGCTCCTTGTCTCATTTTATACTGATTCTCGATTGAAAGTTCAATCGAGAATTCCGCGTGCTGCGCACGCTCGCGCCGCGCAAAGCGCGTCTCATTAAAACTATTGTATCAGACATTTTGGGAAAAAGAAAGCCCCCGCGCCGTTTTTCCGGCGCGGGGGCTCTACGCTTATTACTTGCTGTTCCGGTAGTAGTTGATCAGGCAGCCGTTGGCGATGATATCGCGCTCCGGCTCGGTCAGCGCTCCGGTGGAGACGGTGAAGGCAGTCACCCTGCCCTCGGCATTCACGGCGTAGGCCTTGATGCTCTCGGCATTCTCGAGGACCTTTTGACGGATGCCGGGGACGAAGATATAGTCGCCCAGGGAGAACACAGAGGGATCCTCCACCAGGAAGGGCACCATGCCCCAGTTGATGCAGTTGGAGCGGTAGCGCTTGGTGGCATACTGCCTGGCGAAGTTGGCGGCGGCGCCCACCACACGCTGGCAGGAGGCGGCCTGCTCACGGGCGGAGCCGTCGCCGGGCATGTTGGCGAAGATGGTGGAGCCGATCTCGGTGTTGGGCAGGTCGCAGGACACGCCGGCCTTCTCAAGGGCGGCGGCCACGGCGGCGATCTCATCGGGGAGGGCGGCACCGGCTTCGCGGTCACGCTCGATCTGGCGCACGGCCTTGCTGCGGGAAACGTACTCCGGATCGCGGCGGGACAGGGCGAACTCGCTCAGACGCTCGGGGTTGGAGCGGTAGCTGGAGGTCTCGCCGGAGGGGATGAGCTCGTCGGTGGTGGTGACGGGGTCGGTGATGTAGGAGCAGACCTTGACCAGCAGGTCGTCGGTCAGGGCGGGGAACTCCGGCCAGTCCTTGATGTTGGGGCCGAACTTCAGTCCGTACTCCGGCTCCGGCTTGCCCCAGCCGTTGTAGACGCGCTTCTGATAGACGCCCTGGTCGAAATGGTAGTCGGGAGTGGTGTACTCCACCTCAATGTCGGTGGCGGCGGTGAGCCTGCCGCCGTTGGCGGCGGTGGCGGCGATGGAGCGGGTGTCCATCAGCGCCACGGCGCTCATCTGGCCCTCGCCGGGCTTGGAGCCCTCGCGGTTGGGGAAGTTGCGGGTGGTGTGGCGGATGGAGAACTCGCCGTTGGCGGGGCAGTCGCCCGCGCCGAAGCAGGGACCGCAGAAGCACTCGCGCATGATGGCGCCGGCGGCCAGCAGGTCGGCGGCACGGCCTGTACGGATCAGCTCCAGATTGGCGGGCATGGAGCCGGGATAGATGCTCAGGGTGAAGGCCCCGTTGCCGCAGCTCCTGCCGCGCAGGATGTCGGCGGCGGCGCAGAGGCTGTCATAGGTGCCGCCGGCGCAGCCGGCGATCTCGCCCTGCTCCACCCAGACGGCGCCGTCGTGATACTTGCTGTCGAGCTCCATCTTCGCGCCCTTGATCTGGCGGTTGGCCTCCTCCTGTACCTGATGGAGGATGTCCTGGGCGTTCTCCTGAAGCTCGTGAATGGTGTAGACGTTGGAGGGGTGCATGGGCATGGCGATGGTGCACTCCACGGCGGACAGGTCCACGTACACGCAGCCGTCGTACCAGGCGACATCGGCGGGCTTGAGCTCTTTATAGGCGTCGGGACGGCCGTGGAGGGTGAAGTAGCGCTTAGTCTCCCCGTCGGTGACCCAGATGGAGGACCAGCAGGTGGTCTCGGTGGTCATGACGTCGATGGCGTTGCGGTACTCGGCGGACAGCCCGGCGATGCCGGGGCCGACGAACTCCATAACCTTGTTCTTGACATAGCCGCTCTTGTACACCGCGCCGATGATGCTCAGCGCCACGTCCTGGGGACCTACGCCGGGCTTGGGAGCGCCGGTGAGGTAGATGGCGATGACGCCGGGACGGGCGAAGTCATATGTACGGCGCAGCAGCTGCTTGGCCAGCTCGCCGCCGCCCTCGCCCACGGCCATGGTGCCCAGAGCGCCGTAGCGGGTGTGGGAGTCGGAGCCCAGGATCATCCGGCCGCAGCCGGCCATCATTTCGCGGTTATAGCTGTGGATGTTGGCCAGGTTGGTGGGGACGTAGATGCCGCCGTACTTGTGGGCGGCGGACAGGGCAAACTTGTGGTCGTCCTCGTTGATGGTGCCGCCGACGGCGCACAGGGAGTTATGGCAGTTGGTCAGCACGTAGGGGATCGGGAACTCGGTCATGCCGGAGGCGCGGGCGGTCTGGATGATGCCCACATAAGTGATGTCGTGGCTGGTGAGGGAGTCGAAGCGCAGGCGGAGGTTGTCCATGTCCTCGGCGGTGTTGTGGGCCTTCAGTATGCCGTAGGCCATGGTGCCCTGGCCTGCCTTGCGGCGGTCGCCCGGTGCCCCGGTGCGCGCGGCGAACTCATCTTCCGTGACGAGCTCGCTCCCGTTGAGGAGATAGACACCGGATTCGTACAGCTTAACCATGTTGATCCATCCTTTCTAAATATAAAATAATTTCTTGGTTCCTGTTGAATTTATGATACCATAACGTTACAATATAAACAACTGTCAAAGATAAGATGAGAAGTATAAATTTTATTTATAGGATGTGAGACGGATGACAGACCGGGAGCTTTTATACGTCACCACCATCGCCCAGGAGGGGAGCCTGACACGGGCCGCCCAGAAGCTGTACATCACCCAGCCCGCCCTGAGCCACAGCCTGACCGGGATCGAGCGCTCGCTGGGACAGCCCCTGTTCCGGCGGGAGAGCCGCGGGCTTGTGCTGACCTGCGCCGGCGAGCGGTACTGTGAGACGGCACGGGAAATCCTGCGGATGTACGGAGACCTGGAGCAGCAGTTGGGGGAGATCGAGGGCCTGCGGCGGGGCCGTGTGCTGGTGGGCATGACCCGCTTTTTGTCCATGGAGCTGATGCCCCGTGTGTTTCCTGCGTACCGGAGGCGGTACCCGGGCGTGGAGATTCAGCTGCGGGAGGAGCCGTCGGGCCGGCTGATGGAGATGCTGTCCACCCGGCAGCTGGACCTGGGGGTAATGAACCTGACGGGGGAGGAGGCGGAGCAGATGGCGGAGGACTATGACTGCCGCGTTTTGTACCGGGACCCCTTCGTCATCGCCGCCGCCAGGGGGGACCCCATAGGCCGCTTCGCCGAGGACGCCGCCGGGGGCGGCCTGCCCGTGCTGGACCCCCGGTACCTGGAGGGGCGGGCCTTCTGCGCGGTAACGCCGGGGCAGCGGATCCGCCGGGTGACCGACCGGGTGTTCCGCCAGGCCGGGGTCAAGCCGGAGATAGTGTTCACCTCCTCCAGCTTCGAGACGGCCCGCCGGGTGGCCTGCTCCGGGCAGGGCATCGCCATGCTCCCGCGCCGGTACGCCGCGCTGCTCTCCGGCGGCGGGGAGGCGGACTACTACGCCCTGCCGGAGGAGTATCACGCGCTGCTGCTGGCGGCGGCGGTGCGTTCCAGGGAGAGCTATCTCCCCGCGGCGGCGGCCAGGTTTTTAGAGATTCTGGAGGAGGTGAGATAAGGGGCCGGCCTAAGCCCCTTCCGCCCCCTGGCGCCCGCGGCGGCGGCTCTCACGGGTGGCAGCCTGGACCATCTCGATAAAGTCGCGGGTGTAGGCGGGCAGGTATTTCTCCCGCTGGTGGCAGGCGTAGAAATGCCGCTGCTCGTTGAGCTCGTCCACCTGGTAGCACACGCCCTCTCCGGCGATGGCCGGGGCGTCGCGCACGAAAACCTGCGGGCAGAGCATACAGCAGCCGCAGGCCACGGCGGTGCGCATCGCCCCTTCCAGGCTGTCTGTCTCCATCAGGATACGCGGGGAAATGCCGCAGCGGGCAAAGACCCGGTCCTGGATGACGCGGATGTTGTGGCCGGGCTTGAGGGAGACGAAGCGCTCGCCCACCAGCTCTATCAGGCTGACGGAGTCCCCCGGGCGGCGGCGGGAGCCGAGGGCGCTGCCCCGGCTGGTGAGGAGAACGTAGCTTTCGTTCTCGATCAATATGTACTTCAGGTTGCTGTCGGAGGGCTCGGTGGTCACAAGGCCGAGGTCGATCTTTCCGTCTCCCACGATTTTCTCCAGCAGCTCGGAACCGTGTTCCTCCAATATGAGCTGCACGTCCGGGTAGCGCCGGCTGAACTCGGGCAGCACCAGGGGCAGAAGCTGAAGCCCCCGCTGGATGCTGAAGCCCAGGCGCAGGCAGCCCTGTTTCTCGTTGCGGATGTTCTCTAAAATGCCGTTGAGCTGCTCCTCCTGGGCAATCATCGCACGGGCAGCTTGCAGATACTGCTCTCCGGCGTAGGTCAGCTTTGGGGGCGATATGCCCCGCTCGAAGATGGCGATGCCCATCTCCTGCTCCACCAGGCGCACCGTCTGGCTGAGGGAGGGCTGGGAGACGAAAAGCTTTTTTGCCGCAGCCGTGACGCCGCCGGACTCGTAGATCGCGTTGATGTAGCGGGCGCGTTTCAGATTCATGTGGCACGGGCGGCGGGAGGGACGTGCTCCCGCCATCTCCTTTCTGTGTCTCCGGCGCGGGGATGCGCGCCGGGGGAAGGGCGCTTTGCGCTTATGGTGTTATTAGCCAAAACGGGGAGCAAACTTTTTATGGCATAATATTTTACTTATCAAAAAAGCAAAAACAAAGTATTTTTCTTTTTGCCAGATTGGTGGTAAAATTGCTTTTATCATAAGTTATAATACGAACCTCCCAAAAATGCAAGTGCTTTATGCGATATTCACGAAGCATACATTGCATTTTTGTTATGGATAGCTTATGACTTATGACAGCCTGCCGGGGATGCGGCAGAAAATCCCATATATCATATATTATAAGAGGAGGAACCGAAATGAAAATGAAAAAGCTCCTGGCACTGCTCCTGGCAACGATGATGCTCCTGGCTCTGTGCGCCTGCGGGGACGAGCCCGTAGACGAGAACGCCCCGTTCGTGTTCGAGCGTCCCATCGAAATCGTCTGCCCCTGGGGCGCCGGCGGCGGCGCCGACACCACGCTCCGCCAGTTCGCCACCCTGCTCCAGCAGGAGCTGGGCCAGACCGTCAACGTCAACAACGTCGCCGGCGCCGGCGGCGTGCAGGGCGTGCAGTACGTTGTGCAGCAGCCCTCTGACGGCTACACCTGGCTGATGTGCACGCCTTCCCCCATGCTGGCCCAGATCAGCGGCGCGACCGAGTTCGACGTGTACGGCCAGATCAAGCCCATCTGCAACATGGTTTGGGACTGCAACATATTCGTGACCAGCTCAAATTCCCCCTACAACAGCTGGCAGGAGCTGGTTGACTACATCGACGCCAACCCCGGCGCCGTGCAGTGCGGCGTTATGACCAAGACCGGCCTTGACGGCGCCTGCGTGGTCGCCGCCTTCGACAATAAGGTCGAGGCCGTCGGCTACACCGAGGGCTCCCAGCTCAACTCCGACGTTATCGGCGGCCACATCGCCCTGGCTTGCGTCGGCCCCGCCGAGGTCCTTGCCATGCTCCAGTCCGGAGACATGAAGGGCATCCTCGCCTGCACCGAGAAGCGCCTGACCATCGACGAGCTCAAGGACGTGGAGTGCGCCGGCGAAGTCGGCGTGGACTGCTACTACGGCCCCTACCGCGGAATCTTCTGCAAGAATGACATGCCCCAGAACGCCATCGACGCCTTTGTCGCCGCGGCTGAGAAGGTCGTCAACAGCGACGAGTTCCAGAACTGGACCAAGACCCAGAACCTTGACCAGCGCACCAGCTGGATGGATCCCGCCACCTACCAGGCCCAGTGGGACGCTGACTACAAAGAGCTGACCGAGATGTTCGGCTCGTAAACCGTACCTGCACCGTGACAAATCCGCTCCCGGCGGCGCGGACCGAAAGCCCCCGCCGCCGGGAATCCTTTAAGAATCAGAAAGGGTGATTTCGTACGATTACGTTGGATCTTATCTTCACTGTCGTGCTTCTGGCCTTCTCCGTCTACTGCTTCATCTTTATAGGCAAGGTGGACGACCACACCGCCACCGAGCTGGGCGCGGCCTTCTGGCCCCGGCTCGTCCTGGGCCTGATGATCGTTCTGCTGGTCATCGGCCTTGTGAACACCATCCGCAAGAAAAACGGCGTCGGGACCGTCACCGCCGAGGCCGTCAAGGGCTTCTTCAAGAGCAAGCTGCTCATCGGCATGATAATCTGCATCGTAGCCGCTCTGGTCCTGCCCAAGATCGGCTTCATCCCCACGTCCTTCCTGTTCCTCATCGCCTTCGGCGTCCTCCTGGGCGAGAAGCGCCCCGCGGTGCTGATCGCCACCGGAGTCATCGCCACCCTGATCCTGTACATAATCTTCCAGGGTCCCCTGAGCATCTTCCTCCCCAGAGGCGTCAGCATCTTCCGCAGCTTCGCCCTGTTCATGGAAAAGCTGCTCCGGATGATCCCCGGACTGTAAGAAGGAGGTCATGACAGATGCTTGATACATTGATTACCGCTTTCCAGATCGCCTTTACGCCGACTACCTTCCTCCTGATTTTCGCGGGTACCGTGGTGGGCGTCATCTTCGGCGCGATGCCCGGCGTGTCGGCCTCCATGGCCGTGGCGCTGGCCCTGCCCTTCGCCTACCCAATGAACGGCGTTGTGGCTATCGCCTTCCTCTGCTCAGTCTACTGCGCGTCCATCACCGGCGGCGGCATTACCGCCATCCTGTTCAAGATCCCCGGCACGCCGTCCTCCGCCCCCACGACCTTTGACGGCTATCCCATGGCCCAGCGGGGCGAGGCGGGCAAGGCGCTCGGCTATTCCCTGGTGGCCTCCGCCGTCGGCGGGCTGATCGCCGCATTCGCCATGGCCATCGTCTCCGCCCCCCTGGCCGCGGTGGCCCTGAAGTTCGGCCCCGGCGAGCTGTTCGGCGTGTCCATGCTCGGACTGTCCGTCCTGACCTGCCTGGACAACGGCAACGTGGTCAAGACGCTTATCTCCGGCCTGCTGGGCCTGTTCCTCGCCACCATCGGCATGGACCCCCAGAACGGCGTCGCCCGCTTCACCTGGGGCAGCAGCACCCTTCTCTCCGGCGTGGAGATGATTCCCGTCATGATCGGCCTCTTTGCCGTGACCGAGGTGCTCAAGCAGACCAACAAGCGCGCGAAGGGCGGCGGAAACGATATGGAGAGCACCGGCACCTTCAAGACCAACATCCCGAAAATCGGGGAGTTCCTCAAGGTGAAGTGGGTCATGCTCCGCTCCTCCATTCTCGGCACGGTCGTGGGCATCCTGCCCGGCGCGGGCGCTACCATCGCCTCCTTCCTGTCCTACACTGTTGAGAAGAAGATTTCCAAGCATCCCGATAAGTTCGGCACGGGCATCGCGGACGGCATTGTGGCCTCCGAGGCCGCCAACAACGCCGCCACCGGCGGCGCTATGGTCCCGCTGCTGGCCCTGGGCATTCCCGGCGGCAACGCCGCGGCCATCATGATGTCCGCCCTGGTGCTCAAGGGCGTGCAAATGGGCCCCCTGCTTGTCAAGACCCAGCCCGAGTATCTGGCCTCCGTGTTCGGCTCCATGTTCGTCACCAACATCATCATGGTGTTCGTCTCCATAGCGATCGCCAAGGTATTCGCCAAGATCCTGTCGATCCCCTACTCCATTCTGGGGCCCGTCATAATCATGCTTGCCATGATCGGCTCCTTCGCCCTGAAGAACAGCACCGGCGACGTGGTTCTGATGATCGCCTCCGGACTTATCGGCTACCTGTTCGTGTCGCTGGGCTACTCGTCGGCCGCGCTGGTTCTGGGCCTGGTGCTCGGCATGATGTGCGAGGAGAACCTGCGCCGCGCCTACATGATAGGCAACGGCAGCTGGGTAAGCGCGCTGAGCAGCCCGATCACCATCGTGCTGCTGCTGGTGTGCGCCGCGATGATCCTCTTCCCGATCTTCAAGGGCCTGATCCCCGGCAAAAAGGCCAAGGCCAAGGAATAATTTGATGTTCTAAGGCGCGATCCATATCAGAAGGGGCGCCGTTTTTATTCAACGGCGTCCTTTCCGCGGTTGACGCTGTTTTCAAAAGCATTTTATCCGAGAGGAGAGGAGCCTTTTGCTCCGATTTTTGATTACCCTGCTTGCCTGCACGGCGGGGGGACTGCTGCTCAAGCGGCTGAAGGTCCCCGGCGGGATGCTGGTGGGCGCGCTGATCGTCGCCGCTCTGCTGAAGGTACTGACGCCCTACGGGTATATGCCCTATGCGGGCCGCTTCGCCGCGCAGGTGGCGGCGGGAGCTTATATCGGCGCTATGTTTGACCGGGAACAGCTCAGGAGCATCCGGCGGGTCTGGAAGCCCTATCTGATGATCATGGCCTTTTTTCTGGGCGCCAACCTGCTGGCCGGCTTCCTCATCTGGAGGACCGGGGCATGTGACCTGATGACGGCGCTGCTGTGCTGTGTGCCCGGCGGGATGTCCGACACGCCGCTGATCGCCGCCGATATGGGGGCGGACGTGGGCACTGTGGCCATCCTCCAGTTCGTGCGGATGGTGACCGGCATTGTGCTGATGCCCTCTGTCATCGCCCTGCTGGTACCGCCTGCCTCCGCCGCGCAGGAAGCTGGCGTCCAGGCGGAGGACGCCCATAAGGACACCAAGCCGAAGACTATCCCCCTGGCCGCCGTTACAGTAGCAATTGCAGCTGTGGGCGGCTGGATCGGCCGGGTCTCTGGGATTCCGGCGGGAATCCTGGTGGGTTCCATGCTGTCGGTCATCGTGATGAACCTGACCTATGGCCGGGCCTATCTGCCCATGCCGCTCAAGCGCGCTGCACAGATTCTGTCCGGCGCATATATCGGCTGTACGCTGACCCGGGAGAGCATCCTGCAGCTGCGGCATCTCATCGTGCCCGCACTGATCATCCTGGCGGTGTATGTCCCCATGAGCCTGCTGTGCGGCTGGCTCAATTCCCGGCTGTTCCACCGGGACAGGCGGGAGTCCATGCTCAGCGCCACCCCCGGCGGCGCATCCGACATGGCGCTGATCGCCGCCGACCTGGGCGTGGAGAGCGCCGACCTTATGGTTACCCAGGTGCTGCGGATGGTGAGCGTGGTCCTGATTTTCCCCCAGCTGGTCTATCACCTCTGCGCCTTGCTGGGACAGCTCCCCGGATGACCCGGCAGGAGCCATTTCTTGAGAGGAGGAATCGATCTTGGAAATCAAACGCACCGGCATTGCCGGGACCATGGAGTCCAGTGACGCCATGGTGACAATTGAAAAGGGAGGCAGCGGCATCGAGCTGTCGCTGACCAGTCCCGTGATCCACCGCTTCGGCAACCACATACGAGGCGTCGTCCTGGAGACCCTGGAGGCTCTGGAGATACAAGACGCTGTGGTCACTGTGGTGGACAAGGGTGCCCTGGACTGCACCCTGAAGGCCAGGGTGGAGGGCGCCGCCTTCCGGGCCGCCGAGTGCTCGGAGGAGAATATTCCATGGGGAGGTGCCGTGAAATGAGCCATCCCAATAAAAAGCGGCTTCGCCGCTCCATGATGTTCCTCAACTGCCAGAAGCCCTCGCTTATCCGCGACCCCTACATCTACCAGCCCGACTCCATCATGCTTGATCTGGAGGACGCCGTGGCGGAGAACCAGAAGGACGCCGCCCGTTTCTCCCTGTTCCATGCCCTTCGGGAGATCGACTACCGCGGCGTTGAGCGCGTGGTGCGCATCAACGGCCTGGACACCCCCCACTGGCGGGAGGACATCCGGGTCTGCGTGGCCGGCGGCGCCGACGTAATCCGTATTCCCAAGTGCACCTGCGCCCAGGACGTGCTCACCGTGGAGCAGGCCGTGCAGGCCGCCGAGCGTGAGTTCGGCCGTGAGGAGGGGAGCACCCTCTTAATGGCGGCGCTGGAGTCCTGTTACGGTGTTTTGAACTGCCTGGAGATCTGCAAGTCCACCGACCGCCTGATCGGCGTGGCGCTGTCCGGCGGCGACTATACCAAGGACCTGCAGACCGGCATCACCGGCACCGGCGTGGAGCTGATGGGCGCGCGCCAGCACATGATCATCGCGGCCCGCGCCGCGGGGGTACAGTGCTTCGACACCGTGTTCACCAACCTGGACGACATGGAGGGCTTCCGCAAGGAGACCGAGACAATCCACCTGATGGGCTTTGACGGCAAATCCCTGGTCAATCCCAGGCAGATCCCCATCGTTCACGAGATCTTTACGCCCAAGGAGAAGGACATCATCTTCGCCGAGAAGGTGGTGCAGGAGATTGACAGCAAGAAGGCCCAGGGTATCGGGGTCTTCACGGTAAACGGCAAGATGATCGACATCGCGTTCTATGACGGCGCGAAGCGTACACTGATGCTGGCGAAGGCCGCCGGCGTTTATGGAGGTGACCTGGTATGATCAACGCAGTAGGACGTGATATCCCCGAGGAGGTCCTGCAGGCCACCGGACGGGACATTTTCCGCGGCTCTCTCTACCATGACAACAAGGAGTACACCAAGGCCGCGCCCACGGTGCGGGCCAAGATCGACCCCGCGCGGAGCAAGCTGATCGGCTCCATCCGCGAGGCGCTGGAGAAGTGCGGCGCCCACGACGGCATGACCATCTCCTTCCACCACCACTTCCGCGAGGGCGACTATGTGGTGAACATGGTGATGAAGGAGATCCATGACATGGGCCTGAAAGACATTTGCATCTGCGCCTCCTCCCTGGGCAAGGCCCACGACCCCATCGTCCCCTACATCGAGGACGGCACCATAACCGGCATCCTCTCCTCCGGCGTCCGCGGCAAGATCGGTGAGGCGATCTCCAACGGCAAGCTGCGGGACATCGCGGTGATGTACTCCCACGGCGGCCGGGTACGCTGCATCGAGGAGGGCAGGGTACACATTGATATCGCATTCATCGGCGCGCCCACCTCCGACGAATGCGGCAACCTGCGTCCCAACGGCGGCAAGTCCAACTGCGGCGTTCTGTCCTATGCCTATGTGGACGCCCAGTACGCCGACAAGGTGGTTGCGGTGACCGACTGCCTGGTGCCCTTCCCCAACATCCCCGCGTCAATCTCCATGGTGAACGTGGATTACGTGTGCGTGGTGGACGCCATCGGCGACCCCGCCAAGATCGCCACCGGTGCCGCCAAGCCCACCACCGACCAGCGCAAGCTGCTGATGGCCAAGTACTGCACCGATTTCGTGGTCTCCACCCCCTATTTCAAGGAGGGCTTCATCTACCAGACCGGCGTGGGCGGCGCGTCCATCGCCTCCACCATCTATCTGGCGGATGTCATGCGCCAGCGAAACATCCACATGGGACTGGGCCTCGGCGGTATCGCCACCCCCATGGTGAAGCTGCTGGAGGAGGGCCTGATCGGCAAGCTGGTGGATACCCAGGACTTCGACCTGGGCGCGGTGGAGTCGGTAGGGAAGAACCCCGACCACGTGGAGATCACCGGCAGCGAGTACGCCGACCCCATGAATAAGGGCGCCTACGTCAACCAGCTTGACTTCGTCATCCTGGCCGCCCTGGAGGTGGACACCCACTTCAACTGCAACGTGATCACCGATTCCACCGGCCTGATCACCGGTGCCCAGGGCGGACACCCTGACACCGCCGCAGGCGCCAAGTGCACCATCATCATCACGCCCCTGCTCCAGGGCCGGTCCCCGGCGGTGTGCCAGGACGTGACCACCGTCACCACCCCCGGCGAGAGCGTGGACGTGGTCGTGACCGAGTACGGCATCGCCGTCAACCCCCGCCGTCCCGACTTGATGGAGGCCGCTCAGAAGTGCGGCGTACCCCTGCACACCATCGAGGAGCTGAAGGACATGGCCTATGCCATCGTGAGTACCCCCGAGCCGATCCAGTTCGGCGACCGCGTGGTGGGCATTGTTGAGGCCCGTGACGGCACCATCATGGATGTGGTGCGGCAGATGAAGGATTTCGAGTTCGCGGACTGAGCATCGACTGAGATATGAACTGAGAAATAAAAAGGCCGGCGGTGCTGGAAGAGGTCACTCTCCCGGCTCCGCCGGTTCAGTTTATTCGGTAAGCTATTTGCGCAGATTCAGCGAAGTAATACTAAACCCTGACGCGCCTACGGCGCTATATCCGGTAGCCCTTGGCGGCTTCGCCGCCTTAGGGATGCCGCATCCCCTTTGGGGAAAAAGCTCTTTGAGCTTTTTATCAGGGTTTAGTATAATCGTTTTTTCCGGCGGCGTGTACGTCGGAAAAAACACTTTGCGTGTAGCGAGCGTGCGAGTTGTCCGCCTGCGGCGGACAGCGAGTGCGCAGAGCGGAGCGAAGCCTTCTCGAAAAAGTGGCTTTGCCACTTTTTCGACACGCTCAACCGCCCTGTACCGATTTCGGTACAGGGCGGTTTTGACGCTTTTTGTCAGGTTTTTTCCATGAAGTTTTTCAGCAGCTGTGCCGCCTGAGCGCGGGTGGCCGTTCCACCCGGGTCAAGCATACCGCCGCCCACTCCGTTGAGGATGCCGTTCTCCACGGCCCAGCACAGCGCCTCCAGGGCGTAGCCGCTGGCCCGGTCTGCATCAACGAAGTCAAGGGCCTGGCTGCCGGCCTCGGGGCTTCCGGCGTACCGCCAGAGCATGACAACAAACTGCTCCCGAGTGACATCGTCATTGGGGCCGAACTGGCCGTCGCCGTAGCCGCCCGCGATGCCGTTCTCCGTGGCCCAGGCGACACCGTCCGCGTACCACGCGCCGTCGCTGACGTCGCTGAACGCGTCGGTCAGATCCATCTCCGGATTGCCCTCAAGCCTGTACAGCACGGTGGCAAGCATACCGCGGCTCATGGCCAAGTCCGGGCTGAACGTTGTCTCGCTCGTGCCGCCGAACAGCTCATGTGAGCTGGCGAAGTCCACGGCACCGGCCTCCCAGCTCTCGGGCGGGACATCGTCGAAGTCCTTGCTGTTGTCCACGATCTCCACGGTGGCGGAGCCGCTCAGGGGAATGCTCATCACACCGTCAGTCACGACGGAATTGCGCACGGTTTCCCGCGTGCCGTCCTCGTTGACCAGGACGGCCACGGTGCCTGGGGCGGCGTCCTCCACCGGGACGCTGAGCGTCACGCCGCCGGGAACCTGTTTCACGGTCTCGCCGCCGGAGGTCACGGTCAGCGCCACCGACTGCTCCGCGTTCCCGACAGCGACGCTGACGCTGCCGCCCGACTGGCCCAAGGTATCCAGCGCCTTGTTAGGTATGGTCACGTCAGCGACAGGGGAGGAGACGGTGAGTGCCGCGTCCGTGTCGCTGCTCAGCTTACTTACCGTCGAGGACGGGATAGAGACCTCCGATTTGGTCACGTCGCCGGTGATTTCCGGCTTGATAACGACGTTCCGGCTCTTGCTGGCCACGGCCTGCTGCACCAGCCTGCTGCCGTCCGAGGCGCTCAAAACGGTGCTCGCCGTGCCGCCGCGTACGGTGGTCTGCGTCTGTGCCTGCGCCGGGGTACTGCTGGGCTCGTTTGAGGTCTGCTGCACTGGAGCAGTGACCTGAACCTGAATGGTGCGCGTGTTGTAGTTGGCCTTGTACTCATCATTCGGCCTGAAGATCACGTTATATGAGGTTCCACTGGTGGGTTTGATGCTGCCATCCTCCCATTCAAAATTGCCGGGAATGTCGGTCGCACCGCCGTCCAGCCTGATGGCACTGAGCGTTTCCCCCCAGCCGCTTGCCGCGGGATGGCTGGAAATGTACGGATCAGCCTTCTTGATCTCCACCTCCACCTCCGCGGCGGGGATACCGGTGTAGTTGACGCTGTCCGCCACCTTGTACCAGACGGAGTACATCCCGGCGTTGGTGCCTGTGGGGATGTTTTCCGAATACACGCCCTTCTCGCTTGTGCTGTAGACGATCGTGCCTATGCCGCCCACCGTTGCGCCGCCGGTGAGAAGCTCCTGAGCCTTGGGCTGGCCGTTTTCTACGGTGTAAGTCAGGCCCTCAACGGGCTTCGGGGCGTTTTCGGTTTCAATCTTCACGTCCACCATGTAGATCGACGCCGTCGTGGTCTCGGGCCAGGTGATTTGATAATTGGGATCTGTGACCTTTGGATCCTCACTGTATACGATTTTGACTGTCTTGTTTGTTCCGACATTCTCATCGTCAAAGGTACCCGTTGCAGTAATTTCGGCGTTGATTTCAGGCACGGTAAGCGTTACAGCAGTATTTTTGCTGGTGTCATACCCTCTGCTTGCAGCCTTCGCAACAGCGGTGATCGGCTTCGGATTGGCGACAAAGGGCACGCTGGCCGTGTTGGATTTGCCGTAGCCGTCGGAAGCTTCCCGGTATGCCTGGACGGTAAATCCGCCCGTTCCGGTCACCTTCACCACACCGTTGCCGTCAACGGCTGCGGGTGCGTTTTCCTCCTTGATGCTCCACTGGATCGCCCCGCTTCCGGAGCCGCCCATGGCGCTCAGCCGGAAGGTGTCGCCGTAATAGACGTCGGAGGGCTTTTCGGTGATGATGGACAGGGGGGCCTGGCTGGACGCTACGATTTTGAAGGCGCCGCCTGTCGTGGAGCTAAACTCGTAGTTGCCGCCCGGATTGTCTGTGACGGCTACCTCGTAGCTTTCATCTTTCGCCGCGATTGCGGTCGGAATCGTCACGGTGTACTCGCTCTCCGGGATGATGCGGTTCTCGCCGTCCCGTACCACGACCGCCGGCGTCTTCGCCGAGCCGTCAAACTGGAAGGTATCCGGCACACACAGGACGCTGGGCGTATCGGTGTTCGGTGCGATCTTGACAGGCTCCATCTCCACCGCTTTGCTGTCCCTGTAGTTGCTGTTATCGGCGACTGCCTTGTACCAGACGGTGTAGCTCTTCGCGTCCTTACCCGTGGGCACGGCGTAGGTGTAGTTCTCGCCGTCCAGGGAGTACTTGATATTGCCGCCGCTCGCCTCGCCCCTGTTTACCAGCTCCAGCGGCTCGCCGGTGTACTGAAGGCCCGTTTTGGCTGTCGGCGCTTTTTCCTCGTTCACCTTTGCCTCTGCCGGGATGATGGTCGCCGTGGTGGTATCATCGCGGCTGATGTCGTATTTCCTGCTGATCTCGTCCGGGACGGTCAGACCGGTAATATATACGGTCTTGTCTGCCCCGGCGCTGGCGTTCCTGAAGTAGCCCGTCACGGTAAAGCTGTCGCTGCCGATACTGTCCCCGGAGACCAGGCCGGTGACGATGACAGACCAGGAGGTGACGGACGTATTGCCGTCATAGGTCTTATCCTCCGCCGTCACGATTGCTTTGACGGGCTTCGGGTAGGCGTAGAGGTCCTTCGTCTTGGTCACGCCGCCGGCGGTGGCGCTGATGGTAATGGGGCCGGGGCCGGTGATCCTGAACTGTCCGCCGCCCTGGGAGGCGGCCTCTCCGCTTTCGACCTTCCACGTCACCGTGCCGGAGCCTCCAGTGGTGCCCAGCCGGAAGGTGTCGCCGTAGTAGACGGTCTCCGGCAGGCCGGTGATGGTCAGCTCGGGGGCGTCGCCCTCCGTGATGGTGAAGTGGACAGTCTTGCTGAAGCTGTAATTCCTGGTCGTGCTGGTAACCGTGACATCGGCCTGACCCACGTTGATGTTGTTTTTGTAGCTCACCGAGTACTCGCTGGCCGGGATGATGACGTTGTTCTCCACATCCTGGACCGTGACGGTGGGCTTCAGCTCGCTGCCGGTGTACTTGAGGCTGTTGTCGGACAGGTCGACGTTCAGTTTGTTCTCGGCTATTGTGTTCTTGCCGATGGATACCCGGTACGATTTGACATCGCTGTCGGCATAGAAGTCGTTGCCCTCCACTTTGGCCCTGACCGCATAGCTGCCTACCTCAGTCGCAGTGGGGATGAAGGGAGAAAACTCCCCGCCGCTCAGCGAGTAGACCACGGTACAGTCGTTTTTCCCCTCACCAGAATACACAAGCTCCTGCTCCTCGCCTGTGTAGACCAGATTCTCAACGGGGGCGGGTACCAGATCAAATTCTGCTTTGGCCTTTGTGATCTCGAACGTCGCGGTCGTGTAGAACTTGTAATTGCCGTTGCTCCTGCTCTGAACTGTGACTGACGCGGTGCCGGGGTTGCGGTTGTCTGCATATCCGACGATGTAGTAGTCCTTTACGGGAGTAAGCGGCTCGCCCTCCACGACAACGGTCACGCCGGGTTCCAGGTCCCCGTCGGTATACGGTGTGGAATACTTTGTCTTGCCCTCCACCAGCACGGTAGGCGTGACCTGCTTCGGGGAAATCGTTACCGTCAGGGTCTGGGGCGAGGTGTCTCCGTAGCCGGGGTTGCCCACGACCTTGTAATAGACGTCGTAATCATCCGCATCGGTTTCCTTGGGGATCGCCATGTTGTAGCTCGTGCCGTCCGTTGAGTATTCCAGATGGCCGTTCACCGCGCTGCCCGCCGTCACAAGGGCCTGCGCTTTTCCGGTGTAGGTCAGGTCCTTCTCCTGAGGCGCAAGCGTCAGAGTTGCCGTGCCCGCCTTGATCGTAAATGTCACCTCGCCGCTGACGGTATAGTTTCCGCCTTCGGCGTCGCTGATTATGACCTTGGCGGTATCATTCCCCGCCTGCACGTTGTTGCTGTAGCCCACCAGATACTCACCGGCGGGGATCACCTTGCTGCTGTCCTTGACCGTGACATCGGGCCGCTTCGGGCTGCCGTCGTAGTCGAAGCTGTCGGGGGACAGGGTGACGTTTTCACCGGTAACATTCAGCGTTTTCGGACTGATGGTCACAGGCAGGGCCTTCGGGGCGACATCCGCGTAATTCGCGCTGCCCTCGACCTTGTACCAGACCGTATACGTCCCCGCGTTTGTCTCCTTTGGAATATCCCGGCTGTAGATGACATCATCCAGGGAATACAGGATATCCCCGTTTGTCGCGCTGCCGCCGATGACCAGCTCCTGCCGCTGGCCGTTGTAGGTCAGCTCCTTAGGCGTAGGCGCGATCACCGTTGCCGCTCCCGCGGTAATGGAGGCGGTCGTCGTGTCGTTCCAGCTGATCTTGTACTTGTCGTTGTCGGGAGGCGTGCCGGCGATATTGACCGTCTTGTTGTCCCCGACGTTGGCATTGCTGAATGTGCCGGTCAGGTTCAGCGTAACGGTATCGCCGTTCAGCAGATCGCCGGGTTTCCAGCTGATGACCAGCTCTGCATCAAGCTTACTGTCATACTCCTTGTCCTTGGCGGTCACGATTGCCGTAACGGGTCTCTTTTCCGCGCTGAACGTCCAGCTGGCCGTGGTTGTGCCGTATCCGTCGGCCTCCCTCGTGGCCGTGATGGTGATCGGGCCGCCGGCCTTCCAAATCGTGACCAGGCCATTCTGGTCGATGGTGGCGATGTCCTGCTTGTCGCTCGACCACGTCACGGTGCCCGTTCCGGAGCCGCCGTTTGTGCTTAGCGTAAAGCTGTCGCCGTACTGAACCTTGCCCGGCTGGTTCACGATGGACAGCGGGCTCTGGCCCGTCGCGGAGATGGTAAAGGTCTTGGGTGTGTCGGTGATATCGTAGTTGCCGCCAACCTTCCCGGCCTTGTTCTTGACCGTGACCGTATGGTCTTTGGCGCTCCTCCAGTCCGTGTCGCCGTATTCGACGTCGTACTCGAGATCCGGTATGATACGGCCATTGTTGTCCTTGATCGTGACCGTGGGCTTATGCACGCCGCCGTCATACAAGGCGCCGGTGGGCGTGAGCTCGATAACAGGATTCTCCACCTTCTGCCGGGCGATGGTTATTCGCGTAGTCTCCGTCAGCTTCGTGCCCGCCGTATCCTTGTGGTTGCCGTCGCCCTTAACGCGGTACCAGACATCATAGCTGTCCGCGTCGGTGCCGGTGGGCAGGGAGGTGGAATAGGTACTGTTGTCCGTCGAGTATTCCAGTGTGCCCTCCGGGGAGGAACCGGCTTTGACCAGATACTGCGCAAGGCCGGTGTACTCCAACCCAGTCTCAGCCGTCGGAGCGGTTACCTTTGTTTCGTCCACATCCGCCTTAAATATCGACGCGGTAGCCGTGGCGGGGTAGTTGATAATGTAGTTCTCATAATTGCCCTTACACTCGCTGAAATCCGGATTTGTGCGGTCAACATTCACCTTTTTGTCCGTTCCGGCGCTGGCGTCCTCAAAACTGCTGCCGGGCAGTGTGATCTTGACCGTATCTCCGCTTACCAAATCGCTGTCCTGGAGCGTAGCGGTCACGGTGGCGTCCGTTTCGCCGTCGTAGGTCTTGGCCTCCGCGGTCACAACGGCATTGACCTGCTTCTTCTCCGCGAAGAACGTCCATGTAGCCGTCTGATCGGTGTAGCCAGCAGCGGAGCTGGTGGCCGTGACCGTGACGGAGCCCACGCCTGCGATTGTGAGCAGTCCGCTGCTGATGCTCGCAATGTCGCTGCCGCCGGCGTCTTTGCCCTCAACCTTCCACTCAATCGTCCCGCCGTCGGAACCGCCCGACGTGCCCAGCTGGAACTTATCGCCGTAGCAGACGCGCTCCCGCGTGCCGGTGATGGTCAGCGGCGTTTGATCCGCCGCGAGGATCTCAAAGGTTTTGCTGCTGTCATTGATCCGGTAGTTGGAGCTTTCTGTATTTTTGACCGTGACAGTGTATGTGCCGGCCTTTGTCAGATCAGCGTTGCCCTCGGCATCCTTATAGGTCACCGTGTACTCGCTGCCGTCAATCAACATGCCGCTGCCGTCCTTGACAGTGACCGTGGGCTCCTGCTTCTTCCCGTTGAACGTCACCGAGCCCGGCGTCACCTGGACAGTGGGATTATCCACGGTGTTCACGATGATGGAAGCGGCCACCGGGTCAGGCTCGGGGACTGTGTCGTTGTGGTTGCTGTCGCCCTGAACCTTGTAGTAGATATCATAATTGCCCACAGCCGTCTGCGTGGGGATAGCCGGGGAATAGTCGCCGTCCTCACTCAGGGCGTACACCATCGTGCCGCTGGACGCGCTGCCCGCCGTAATTAGCTCCTGCGCGGCGCCGTTGTAGGGCAGACCTGTCTTGCCGACTGGGGGCTTCACATCCGAAACGTCGGCTTTCCCGATGATAAAGCTGCCCGTGCCGTTGACGATGTAGTTGCCGCCGTTGGCGTTAGTGATAACGACCGTCGCCGTCCCGGCGTTGATGTTGTCGCGGTAGGATACGGTATACTCATCGGTCGGGATGGTCGTCTCGCCGTCCTTTACCTTGACCTCATCATCGTCCGTCTTGCCCGGTTCCTTCGGGCTGCCATCGTAAGTGCAGCCGCCTGTTACCTCCACCGTGACCTCCGGGCTGACGACCTCCTTCGGCTTGATGGTCACGGATACCGTCCAGGTCTCGCCGCTGCTGGTATAGTTGCCGTCGCCCACGACCTTGTACGTTACAGTGTACGTGCCCGCGTTGGTTCCCTTGGGGATGGCCTCGCTATAGGTGTCGTTGTCCTGCAAATACTCGATGTGTCCGCCGCTGGCGGTGCCTACGGTCACCAGCTCCTGCTCCTGCCCGGTGTAGGTCAGGCTCCTCGCCTCCGGAGACTTCGTCAGCTGCGCGGCGGCACCGGTAATCGTAAAGTTCACGGTCTGCTCGGCAAAGGTGTAGTTGCCGCCCTCGTTGCAGGTGATGGTCACAGTGCCCTTTGCGTCATCGGTACTGACATTCTTATTGTTGCTGTAGCTGACCGCATACTCGCCGGCCGGAACCACCGCGTCGCCGTCCTTGATGGTGACATTGGGCTCCTTATCGCTGCCGTCGAACACGTAGGAGCAGTTTCCGTCCTCATCCTTCTTCAAATCGTTGCCGGACAGGGTGATATCCAAAGTCTCCGGCTTCCTCGGGCTTATGGTCACCGTCACATCCTGCGGCGCGGAATCGTTGTGGTTGGCGTCGCCCAGCTCCTTGTACCAGACGGTGTAAGTCCCCGCGTTGGTCCCGGTTGGGACGTTCGTGGAATACACGCCGTCCCGGCTGTTGGAGTAGCGCGTATCAGTGTCGCCGCCGATTACCAAAGCCTGGGCAGAGCGGTTGTATTCCAGCGTATTCGCCGTCACAGCGGGCGCGTCCGTGTCCGCCTTGAGTATGGACGCGGTAGTGGTACGCGGAATCGTGATGGCGTACTTCTGACTGGTTGCATCATTTACGGGGTCGCCGTTGACTGTCACGGCCTTGTCCTGCCCGACATTAGCATCCGCGAACGATCCGGTTATTGGCGTGGTATTGATGCTGTCGTTCCCCACCAGATCCCCGGCCTTCCAGCTGACATTTATCGTGACGCTGGTATCATTTTCCGCAAACACCCTGTCGTCCGCGCTCACGATGGCCGTGACGGGTTTCCTCAGCGCGTTGAGGGGATAGGTTGCCGTCGCGTCGTCGTAGTTCGCACCGCCGGGTCTTGTCGCGGTAATGGTAGCGGAGCCTGTGCCGACGATTTTTACAAAGCCATTTTGGTCGATCTCAACAACACCCGCAGCTGGTTCCGCGCTCCATGTGACCGCGGCGTTTCCGGAGCCGCCGACAGCGCTCAGGGTAAATGTGTCGCCGTAGTAGACGAAGCCGGGCTTGTTGGTGATCTCCAGCGGGTCCTGCGCTGTCGTGCTGATGGTGAACTGTGCTGTAACACCATCAGCAATAACATAGTTGCCGCGGTCGATATCCTCGATCTTGACGGTGTAATCGCCCTTGTCCGTCCAGTTCTCATTGTTGTCGGAAACATATGTGACCTTGTACTCGCTCGCCGGGATCACGTTGTTGTCGCCATCCCAGAGGGTGACCGTGGGCTTATGCTCTCCGCCGTCATACTTCGCGCCGGAAGGTGACAGCCCGACCGTAGGATTCACATTCTGCTTTCCGACCGTCGCCTGCACGCTGTCGACCTCGCTGTCGGTGTGGTTGCCATCGCCCTGGGCCTTGAAATATACCGTGTAAGTATCGGCGTCCTTGGCCTTGGGGATAGAGGACGTGAAATTGCTGCCGTCCAGGGAGTAGACCATTATGCCGCCTGTCACCGTACCCGCCGTGACCAGCTCCTGGGCCTGGCTGGCGTCGTAGGTCAGAGCCGGGGTCACAGTTCCCGGTCCTGCATCCACAGTTGCGGCAATCGCCTTGATAGACGCGGCAGTCGCGGCGGGATAGGTGATCTCATAGTTGTCCGCGTTAGTTCCGGTGACGGACGCGCCATCGCTGTCCACCGTCACCTTCTTGTCGGTGCCGACATTGGGGTCGTCAAATTCGCCGGTCACGCCGTTGATGGTGATGGAGTCGCCCTCCACCAGCGCGCTGGCCGGGACGGAGACATGCACCGTGGCCGTTTTATTGCCGTCGATAAAGTCCCTGTCGTCCGCGGTCACGACCGCCGTGACCTGCTTTTTTGCCGCGCTGAACTCCCAAGCGGCGGACACTTCGTTGTAGTTTCCGCCCGCGGAGCGCTTCACCGTCACTGTGAGTGTTTTGCCCTGGTCCTTTACGGTGAGCAGTCCGGTGCTGCTGATCTCGCTGTTTACCGCATTTCCGTCAGCGCCTTTTACCTCCCAGGTGACCGTCCCGGAGCCGGTGCCGCCGGTGATACCCAGCTGAATGGTGTCGCCATAGCGGACCTGGGCCTTGATGCCGGTGATGGAAACCGTCTCCTGGTTCGCCGGTACGATCTCAAAGGTGCGGGTGTTGCCGGTCGTGATGATGTAATTGGAGTTTTCAGGCGTGGTGACCGTCACGGTGTAAGTGTCTACGTCGACCATAGCAGAGCTGTCATTTTTGCCTTCAATCTTTACTGTGTACTCATGCTCCGGAATCACGAGGCCGTTGTCATCGCGGACGGTGACAGTCGGCTTCTGCTCGCTGCCGTTGTACTGGAACTGATACGAGGACAGCGTGATCCCGGGGGTGTTCACGGTGTTCCTGGCGATTGTCACCGTACCAAGTTCTGTGGGAGCCGTATCGCTGTGGTTCGCGTCGCCCAGAACCTTGTAGCTGATCTCATAGTCGCCCACCGCCGAGGCAGAGGGAATGGCAGAGGAGTAGTTCCCGCCGTTTACCGAGTAGGCCACCGTGCCGTCGCCGGACACACCGGCCTTGACCAGCTCCTGGACAGCGCCGCTGTACTGCAAGCCTGTTTTCATCTCCGGGGCATCAAAGACAGGAGGCGCCTTTTCGATCTTAAAGGTTGCCGTACCGTTGACGATGTAGTTCCCGCCGTTATTGTCGCTGACAGTGACCGTTGCGGTGCCCGCGCCGGTGTTGTTGAGGTAGTCCACGGAGTACTCGGTTTCAGCAATCGGGTCAAGATCAGCGCCGGTGTTGACGCCTCCACTAACGGTGACGGTGGGCCTGCACTCATTGCCGTCATACACATAGGAAGCCGGGTTCAGCGTGATCTTCGGGGTGATCGTCTTGGGCTTGATAGTCACGGACACCTGGCCGGGCGCGGTATCGTCGTGGTTGGCGTCGCCCTTAACCATATAGTAGACGGTGTAAGTGCCCGCGTTGGTTTCATGGGGGATGGCCTCCGAATAGGAGCCAGACGCGCCGGTGGGGGAGTACATCACCGTGCCGCCTGTGGCGGTGCCCACGTTCACCAGATCCTGGGCGCTGCCGTCATAGGTCAGATCCTTGGCCTTGGGAGTCTCGGTCAGCACCGCGGCGCGGCGTTGGATCTCGAACTGCACCTTTGCGGTCACAAAGGTGTAGTTGCCTCCCTCGCTGGCTGTGACGGTCACGTCCGCTGTGCCGACATTCTTGTTCTTGGCGTAGTCAACGGTGTAGTCGCTGGCCGCGAGCGCAGCGCTGTAGCCGCCTTCGTCCGAACAGGTGACAGTGACGTTAGGCCTCTTCTCGGCGCCGTCGAAAGCATAGTAGTATTTGCCGCTGTCGTCCGTCTGCAAATCATGGTCGGACAGCGTAACGCTCACGTTAACCTCTCTGGGCGTGATGTCAGCATGAGCTGTGTCGGGGATGCTGACCGCGTACTTGCCGGTATCGCAGGTGACGGTGAACCCATCACGGGCCAGATTGACGGTCTTGCCGGTGCCGGCGTTGACATCGGCAAACGTACCCTTCAGGCCGACAATTGAGATAGTATCAGCGGAATCAACCAGGTCGCTGCTTTTTACCTCCGCCGTGATATCATTTTCGTCAATGCTGTTGGTTCCGTCATAGGCCTTCGGCTTGACAGTTACATCCGCTATGACCGGCTTCGGCTCCACAGTGAACGTCCAGGTATCGGTCACCGGCGCGTAGTTGGGGAGAGTCCGCTCCGCCGTAACAGTGATGGAGCCGGTGCCCGTGACAGTGAGCTCACCTGTGTCCGGGTCGATATCGGCGCTGCTTTCACCTGCCGTAATGCTCCATGTCACCTTACCGTTTCCGGGTCCGCCGGTGGCACCGGGCTTGACCGTGTCGCCGTAATAGACGTGTTCAGGCTTGCCGGTGATCTCCAACGAATTCTGGGTAGCCGCGACGATCTCCGCCGTAGCGGTCGCGGAGAACGTGTAGTTCCCGCCGTCCACATTTTTGATGGCCGCCGTATACGTCCCGGCAGCCTTCAACTCCGTGACAGTTTGGCCGTTTTCATCCGTCCAAACGACCGTGTACTGCTTCTTGTCAACCACTGTTTCGCCATCCATGACCGTGATCGTCGGGTTTTTTCTCGCGCCGTCGTACGGATAAGAGTTCTCCGTCACCTCGATCACAGGCGTGGTGATGGGCTTGGGAGCGATGGTCACTTCCACAGGCGCCCCGTTCACCGTCACTCCGGTATAATCGTCGGTGCCGTCCACCTTATAATAGACGTTGTAAGTACCCGCGTTTGTCCCGGTGGGGATTTCCTCGGAATACGGCCCGTTCTCGTTCAGCGAATACACGATAAAGCCCACATTGGTCTTACCCGCCGTGACCAGCGCCTGTGCCTGGCCGCTGTAGGTCAGCGGGTCGATTTTCCCGGGGGCGGTGGTAATTTCAGCGGCCGCCTGCGTAATATTCGCTGTCACCGTCTCGGGGTAGCTGATGGCGTACTTGCCCGCGTCGTCTCCGGTCACCTCGACCTTGGAGGCATCCAGCGTGACGGTTTTCCCCTCCCCAACCGAGGGAGTATCAAATGCGGCGGAGATGCTGTTCGTGTCAATTATGACCGTATCGCCGTTTATCGCGGCTATACCGGCGGAGGACACAGTGGCGCTTGTATTGCCGTCATAGGGCTTATTATCTACCCTGACAGCAGCCTCGACAGGCCTCGGCGCGGCGGTGAAGCTCCACTGGGTCTCGGCGGCGAGGTAGTTGTTATCCGCCGCTTTCTTCACCGTGACGGTCACGTCGCCCACGCCGGTGATGGTAAAGCTTGCCTTGCCGTCTGCGTCTACGTCCACACTGACGGGGCCGGTTCTTTCCCACGTCACCTCGCCGTCCCCGCTGCCGCCGCTGACGGTCAGCTGGAAGCTGTCCCCGTAGTTGGTAGCCGCCGGCTTCCCGCCGATGACCAGCTCTTCCTGCGGGATCTGGCCGATGGTGAAGTCCTTGGTATTTTCAGTAACACCGGCCAGGTCATAATTGCCGTCCGCCTTATCGGTTATCTTGATGGTGTAGGTCCCTACGTTCGTCGGAGATTCTACACGATTATTTTCCGCATCTGTGCAGACCCATTCGTACTCCCCCTCAGGCAGCAGCGTTTTCCCATCCCAAACCTTGATTTCTGGCATTTTTGCCGTGCCGTCATACTCAAAGCTCTCCGGCGACAGCTCGATGGTGACCTCGGTCAGCGGCTTGCGGTTGATCTTCACGCCCTCTACTTCCGTCGCCGCAAGACTGTTGTGGTTTTTATCGCCATTCACCTTGTACCAGACCCTGTAAGTCCCCGCCTCGGTGGCGGTGGGGATTGCGGCGGTGTAGGTACTCGTCGGGCTGTTCAGCGCGTACAGCACCTCGCCGCCGGAGGTCGTCCCCGGAACCAGCAGCTCGTGGGGTTTGCCGTCGTAGGTGATAACAGCCGCGCTCGAGGCCGGATTAAACTCAATATCCGCCTTTTGGATCACGAATGTCGTCGAACCCGTCACGGTGTAATTTCCGCCCGGCTTGTCGGTGATGTTGACGGTGCCTTTCCCGGCGTCAATGTTGTCGCTGTAGAGCACATTGTACTCGCCGGGTTTGCTGTCGTCACCGGCAAAAATCACATCGCTGCCGTCCTTGACAACGACCGTGGGCATTTTCGCGCTGCCGTCATAGGTATAGCTGACCAGGGGATTCTCGCCGTCAAACAGTTCAATGGTCGGGTCCTTCACCGTCTTGGGCGCAATGGTCACGGCTGCCTCACCCACCTCGGAATCGCTGTGGTTTCCGTCGCCCTGCACCTTGTAGTATACCGTGTACTTGGCAGCGTCGGTTTTGACAGGAATGTTTGCCGAATAAGAATCCCCATTGTCTTTATCCAGCGAATACACCATCGTCCCGCCGTACGCCGCGCCCGCGGTCACCAGCTTCTGGTCACGGTTATTAAAGGTCAGCGGATCGCCCGCGGCTTCCGGCGCGGTGAGGACCCTGGCCGGCTCTTTTTTGATCTCGAATTTTTCGGTAACAGGATTGTTGGGCGTAAACTCGTAGTTGCCGCCGTCCGTGGACGTGACGGTCACGGTGGCGTCGCCCACATTGATGTTATTGCTGTAGCCTACAGTGTAGTTGCTCTCCGGGATCACGTCCACGCCGTCTTTAACGGTAACCGTCGGTTTTTTCTCATTCCCGTCGTAGATGTAGGAACAGGTTCCATCCGCCGCCGCCGTCAAGCCATTGCCGCTCAGCTCAACCGTGGGCGTCACCTGTTTTTTGCTGATCGTCACATCCACACTGGCCGGAGGCAGACCGGTGTAATTGTCGGTTTCCTCCACCCGGTACCAGACGGTGTAGTTGCCCGCGTTTGTCCCTTCCGGGATATTCGTGGAATAGCTGCCGTCCTCGCTCATGGCGTACTCCACCGACACGCCCGCGGCGTCCGCTTTCAGCACATCATCACCAATCAGTGCCTGCGCCGCGCCGCTGTAGGTCAGCGCTGCGGCATCCTTCTCTTTAGTGATATGCACGACCGCCTTATGTATCGCTGCCGTGACGGTGGTGCTGGAATATGTAACGGCGTAGTGCCCGGAATTATTGCCGGTGATGGACGCGCCGCTTATATCCACCGTCACCGTCTTGTTCTCCCCGGCGTTCTCATCGCTGAACGTGCCGGTCAATCCGGTGATCGTGATCTCATCTCCGGGAAGAACACCCTGTTCCACCGCGGCATGAACCCTGGCTGCCTTCAGGTCATCGCCGCCGTAGGTTTCGCCGTAGAATTTATCCTCTGCCGTCACCGTCGCGGTGACCTTCTTTTTTTCAGCGGTGACCGTCCAGGACGCGGTGGCGTCATCGTAATTGATTATGGAAGCGTTAGCGGGGTCTTTACCGGATTTTGTAGCCTTCACGGTGAACTCGCCGTCGCCGACGATGGTGACCTGCCCGCTCTTCGCGCCTACCTCCGCGACTTTTACACCGCCGACGTCTATGATCTCCCAGGTAACATCGCCGCTGCCCGAACCGCCGGTCGTGCCCAGGGTGAACTTATCCCCGTAGGTGATGGTGTCGGGCTGCTTTGTGATGGACAGCGCCTCCTGCTCTTTGGAGGTAATTTGGAATGTGGCAGTAGCTGGTTTGAGCTTGTAGTTGCCATTATCTGCATTGTTGACTGTGACAGTAGCCGTACCCACATTTCGGTTGTCGCTATAAGAAAATGTGTACTCGCTCTTCGGAATTACATATTCTCCGTCCTTGACGGTGACCCCCGGCTCCTTATACTCGCCGGTAAACATGGTTTTGTAATAATCCAGCTCTACCGCAGGCTCGATCTCCCTGTGGTTGATTCGTGCAGTGAGCTGTCCCGACTGGCCGGTAAAGTTCTCCGTATCCGCCACCCGATACCAGACGTAATAAGTGCTCACGTTAGTTTCGGTGGGAATATCCGTGGAGTAAGGGCCGTCCTTGGCCCGCGCAAACACGATCTCCGCCCCCTCGGCCGCCGCGCCGGGCTTCAGAGCGCCCGCCGTCACCAGCTCCTGGGCCTCGCGGTTGTACTCCGCCGTTCTGCCCAAGGGCGCGGTCGTGACCGCCGGAATCTTGTTGACAGTCAGCGTCAGCAGTTCCGTCTCCGCTGCCTCAAAGTTATTGCTCTTCTCCAGGTACGCCTTGACCTCATACTTTCCCGCGTTTGTGGGCAGGCCCCCGGTAAACTCGTCCTCTGTTTCAGCCGTCCGGTATGCGTATTGGAGATACGGATGCAGATCCTCGGAGGCTTTTATGGTAATGGTTATACCCGGCAGATCCTCGCTGTCAACCGGGCTGCCGTCATAGTCCACAGTGCAGGCGGCAGCATTCCAGCTGATCCCCGGCTTATCCGGCTCAACATAGAAAGTCTTGACAAAGGTCCCGCCGAACGTAATCCCGGTAACAGTCACCCTGACCTCGCCGGCATCCTTCTGGGGCTTATAATCCACCGTATAATCGGTGTCCTTCACCAGCTCCCTGCCCGTGCCGTCAGCCAGAGACACCGTGATGGAAACATCCTCCGGCTTCACGGTGCCGTCATAGACCAGTCCGGTCAGGTCAGTCTCGTCCACAGCAACAGCGATCGCGTTCTCACAGTAATCGCAGGTCCCGTTCCCGTCCTCGCCAAAGGTGAAGGAACACGTCTCCGTCTCCTCCGCGCCGCAGTACGGGCAAGTCCAGCTGTGCTCCGTGGTGCCGGTCTTGTGCGTCCAGCTGTGCTCCGAGTGCCCGGTGCACTTACCGACAGAGAGCACCTTGGCCGACGCCGCGTCCACCGGGGTCAGCAAGCTGCCGTTTAGGTCATAGAAGGCGCAGTCCTCCCCCAGCAGCGCGGCAAAATCCCCGTCCGCTGTCAGGATCGCCCTGTGCGGTCCGGAATATTTACCGCCGGAGAGCCGCACCGTCGCACCGGAGGCGATATCCAGGGCATAAGCCGCGCCCGTGACAGACGTCCCCTCGTCCTCGATATACAAAGCTCCGCCGGAGAGCACCTCCACGCCGACGTTTCCCGTGGCGCTGACCGTACCCTTCAGGCTCAGCGCGCCCGTGCCGGTGACCTGAATAAGGGGCGAGCAGCTCCCGCTGAGGGTATACTCCCGCGTGTCGAACGACCTAACGTCCTCGAACACGAACGTCTCCAAAGCGGTGTGATTCTCGTTTATTCCCGAGCCGGTATCATCCCACCCGGCCGAAGCTGTAACAGGGCACAGATTCAGGCACAGCGCCAGTGAAATGATAAGACAAAGAACTCTGCGTTTCATGACAAAAACCTCCCAAACGCACAAGGTGGCAGCGCGCAGCGCATAGACCCCCATCTTGATACGGCTATTTTACTATATATACCTTAAAAAGTCCACAGCAAAACCGTACCCAACCCCAAAATTTTTGCACTCCGACAGCCTCTGCTTATGGGCGCTTTATTATTTCCGCCAGATCTCATTGACGTATTCTTCCTCAGGTATCAGCCTGATGTACCGCCCCGCTTCCGCCAGAACCTGTTCTGTAAGCTCATCCGGGATTCCCCAGATGGAAGCACCGGATTTCATACAGTATTCGCACAGCTCCATTGCATCGTACTTTTGAGGATGCTCACACAGCATTCTCAAACAGCCTATGATATATCCGTAGACAGAAGCGAAGGCCAGCTGTGAGATATCCTTCCGGTTCCAGAAAAAAGCCCACATCTTTTCGTAGGATGTAAAGTAAAAATGGGTAATATCATGCTTCCCGGTGTAGACGGGGAAGTCGATACAGTGCTGGAGCGTAAAGCGGCGGAAATTCCCGTCCGTCTGCACCTGCTTCCAAAAGATCACCATTGCCATAATATACAGATAGCGTTCATCAGGGCAGTATTTTTCCGCGATCTGCTTGTTCCTCGTCATGTACTCCCATTTCACCTCATAACGCATAGTCTCTTTGGACGCGAAGTGATAGTAGATGGTCCCCCGGTTTACATGCGCCGCTTTGCATATATCGGAATAGCTGGTTTCATGAAATCCCTTTTCATAAAAAAGCTGCTTACAGGCCTGGACAATAGCCTGCCGCGTATGTGCTCCGTTTTCGTAATTCCCCACAGTATACCGCTCCTACTCAAACTTTGACAAATTCCGCGTTTTGTGCAAAATTGCACAAAAACCCAGAAAACAGTTGCTGTCTTTTTATGCTTATTGTATCATAACATAAAGACTGTGTCAACGAGTGCGATCTGAAAGCGGCCTTTTCTTATTCTATTTCAAGGGGGAAAATCATGGAAACGAGCAAGCTGTATGCAGAAAAATATGAAAATTTCCAAAAAGCGATCAACCGCCAGGAGGGCTCTTATGTTCCCAACGCGATGACCAACAACGGCGGGGGACTCTTCTGGGACGGAAAGACTGCCCGCGATGTGGCGGGCGACCATCACGCCTATGCCAGGGCCCTCACCTCTTTTCTGGATGAGATGTGGATGGATGTCAATGTCCTTTCCGGCCTGACCACCACCCCCCGCATCAGCGACACCTTCCCCACGGCGGAAAACCGGCTGGCCAGGGACGGCACCCTGACCCATTTGCAGATGTCGCCCATGGAGGCAGGCGAGTATGACCAGCTGACCGCCGATCCCAGGGCTTTCATTGCCAACGTGCTGCTGCCCAGAAAGTTCCCCGACCTGTTCGCGAGCCGCGAGACCGCCAGGGCATCTCTGAAGGTCTTTGCCGAGGAGCGGCTGGACTGCTTTGTAACGCAGATGGGGTATACAAGCAAGTACCTTGCCGAGACCTACGGTGTTCATACCTGCGTCAACATGGGATTGATTCTGAACACCCCTCTGGATCATATTTTTGACTACTTCCGCGGCTTCCGCGGCACTCTGACCGACCTGCGCCGCCAGCCCGATAAGGTCCGCGCCGCACTGGACGCCATTTGGGAATACCAGCATGCCAGGAGGATTTCCGCGCCTTATGACGCGTCAAAGGGCTACCCCTTCCAGCCCTGCCATATACCCGCCTACCTGAGTCCCAGGCAGTTCCGGGAATTCTACTGGCCCTATGAGAAGCAGCTGATCGAATGGGTTGCCGCCTCCGGCAGCAAGATTTTCCTGGTGCTGGAGGGCCGCTGGGAAAACATCTGGGACTGCTTCCTGGAAGCCCCAAAGGATTCCCTTGTACTCAATGTGGATGATGACGATGTTATCAGGGCCAGCGAGGTGTTGGGCGGTCATCAGATTATCTGCGGCGGCCTGAAGCTGGGAGATACGCGTTTGAAGAGCTTTGATCAGATGAAGGATGACATCAAGCGGGTCATTGATACCTGCGCTCCCGGCGGCGGCTTCATTTTCAGCACAGACAAGGGCTTCCTGACTCCCGGCGACATAAGCCCCACGTTGATCCGGTGCTTCAACCTTGCCCACGAATATTCCGGCAAATAATTGTTTCGGAGGATAATAGAAATGACAAATCAGGAATACCTGCAGTCCATCGTCGACGAGCTGATGGCCGACACCGAGTGGCAGCTCCCCCCCGAATTGCGCTTCTTCCTTGTGACAAATCTGGAATGGGCCCTGCTGGGCCTGTAAGGAGAAAACAGTATGATCATCATCGGCGAAAAGATCAACGGCGCAATTCCCTCCGTCAAGCGGGCCATTGCGGAGCGGAATGAGGAACTGATCGTAGAGCGCACGCTGGCCCAGGCCGCGGCAGGCGCCGGCTTTCTGGACTGCGCGCCCTCTACCGCCACGGAAATCGAGTATGAAACCATGACCTGGCTGATTGGCCTGATGCAGGGCTGCACGGATGTGCCGCTGTGCATCGACTCACCCAATGCTGCTCTTCTGGCCAGGATCCTGGAGGAGGGGCATGTAAAAAAGCCGGGTATGGTGAATTCCGTCAATGAAGAAGGGACCAAATGCGAGACAATCTTCCCCCTGATTGCCGGAACCCCCTGGGAGGTCGTTGGCCTGACCTGTGACAAGGACGGCATTCCTGCCGATCCCGGAAAAAAGGTGGAGATTGCCAAACGGATCATTGACAAAGCGGACAAGTACGGAGTGGCGCTCAGTCAGCTGCACATCGATCCCTGCGTGATGGCCCTTGCCGCCATGCCCGGTGCCATGGACGATTTTGTCTACTGTATTGAAAACATCCATGCCTACGCGCCCGAAGTTAAGGTCACCGGCGCCATATCCAACATCAGCTTCGACATGCCCGCCAGAAAGTATGTGAATATGAACTGCATGGCCTACGCCATTGCGGCCGGCTTGGACAGCGCGATCATGGACCCCTGCTCCCAGGACATGATGGGAACCGTTTATGCCTGCGAAGCGCTGAAAATGAGGGATAAGGGCGGCAGAAAGTATAACCGCGCTTACCGGCAAGGTAAATTTGGACAAAAGAAATAAGGGAGGATGCATAGTATGATTGATTTTGAGAAAATGGCTGTTGCCATGGGCGAACTGGATGAAGACACCGTTAAGGAGCTGCTGGCGGATGTCGCTACCGTCGAAGATGCCAATAAGGCCATGGACGCCTGCCAGACCGGCATGAATACGGTTGGCAGGCTGTTTGAGGATGGCGAATACTTTGTCGGCGACCTGATTTACGCCGGTGAGCTGATGAGCGACGCGGTGGAAGTGCTCAAGCCCCTGCTGGCTGCCGGTGAAGGCGCGGGTGTCAAGGCGAAGATGATCCTGTGCACCGTCAAGGACGACCTGCATGACATCGGCAAAAACATAGTCCGTTCCATGCTGGAAGCCTCCGGCTTTGACGTTCTGGACCTGGGCATCGATGTCTCTCCCGAGACCATCGTGAACACAGCCAGGGCGGAAAACATTAAAATCGTGGCTCTGTCCGGAGTCCTGACACTGGCGTTGGACTCCATGAGGAGCACCATCAAGGCGTTCAAGGCTGCCGGTATGGAGGATGTGAAAATCATCATTGGCGGCTGCCCTGTTACCGAAGACGCGGCAAACGCCATGGGCGCTGACGAGTGGGCCTACAGCCCTCAGAAAACAGTGAAGGTCTGCTCTGCCTGGGCCGCTGAGCTGGCGTAAGCATATCTGCTGCTCCGCACCGGATACCCGCGGGATGTCTCTGCACGCCTCCCGCGGGCACCTTTGGCATACCGGCGAGGTGAATTCTATGTATACACTGCATGTTTTACCCCACAATATCACAGCATACGCGAAGCCTTCCGCGAATTTGATGTCTGTGCTCCGGGAAAACCGAGTGTTTCTGGACGCCCCCTGCGGCGGCAGCGGAAAATGCGGAAAGTGCGGGGTACTGCTTGACGGACAGGAGGCCCTGGCCTGCCAAACTGCTGTTGAACGGGATATGACTGTCACAATTCCGGACAGGACCGGGCTGAAAGTGCTGCAAAGAGGGATCGCGCCTGTGCAGCGGATGGACCCGCTCAGGGACGGATACCAGGCCGCTTTTGATATCGGCACAACTTCAGTCGTATGCTTTCTGCTGGATGGCGTCACAGGCGTGGAGCTGGCAAAATGCAGTATGCTCAATCCCCAAACCGCCTTCGGCGCAGATGTGATTTCCCGGATTCAGGCAGCTCTGCGGGGAGAACTGGAGCGGGAAACAGAGGCCATACGCACCGGCATGACCGCTTTGCTCCGATCCGCCTGCAGCAGTGCCGGTGTTGATCCCGGCAAAATCGGCGTGGTATCCGTTGCAGGCAATCCCGCCATGCAGCAGCTGTTTTTTGGGATACATCCGGGGAACCTTGCGGCAGTTCCCTTCGCGCCGGCGCTTACGGAGGCAAAAACAGTTCCCTGCAAGGACATCCTTCCCATTTGCCCCAACGCAGACTTATTGCTCGTGCCCGATATCTCCGGCTATATCGGCGCGGACACGCTGGGATGCGTTCTTTCCACCGGGCTCTATCAGAGTGAAGAAATCACGCTTATGGTGGACATTGGCACCAACGGAGAGATGGTACTGGGAAACAAAAACCGGATGATCGCCTGTTCCGCAGCGGCAGGCCCCGCCCTGGAGGGGGCCAATATCCAATTCGGAATGCGGGGCACCGTCGGCGCTGTTGATCATGTCCGTCTGAAAAACGGCAGGTTAGAATACTCTGTGATCGGCGGGGGAGAAGCCGCGGGAATCTGCGGCTCCGGCCTTATTGACGCCGTTGCGGCGGGCCTGGAAATGGGGCTGCTGAACAAACGGGGCCGTATCCAAAATGACGGTCACATTTTCCATATTACGGAACACATCTGGTTGACTCAAAACGATATCCGTCAGGTGCAGCTTGCAAAGGGGGCCATTTACGCGGGCATCCTCCTGATGGCGAAGCAGCTTGGCCTGGAGATCTGGGATATCCGAAAGGTACAGCTTGCCGGAGCGTTCGGCAGCTTCCTGGACCCCAAAAGCGCCTGCCGCATCGGCCTGCTTCCCGCCGAACTGCTGGACAGGATCGAAGCTGTAGGCAATGCCGCGGGCAGCGGAGCAAAGCTGCTGGCAGGAGACCGTAAGCTCTTGCCGCTGACGCAGGCACTGGCTGAAAAAATCGAGTTTCTGGAGCTGGCAAGCCTGCCGGAATTTCCCAGAACCTTCGCAAAATCAATGAATTTCCGGGAGGAACCCCAATGACAGATATACAGGAGCAAGCCAGGGATCTGGGATTCGATACCGCGGTTTCCTTTGCCCCGACCATACTTGAGGCAAGAAACGACATTCGGGAAATGTGCAATTCCGGTAAGTGTGCGGCATACGGGAAAAACTGGGGCTGTCCGCCCCACTGCGGAACGGTCGAAGAATGCCAACAGAAGATGCGCGCTTATTCTCACGGCATTCTTTTGCAGACCACCGGGCACATGGCAAAAGCTATTGACAGCAAATGCTGCCGTGATACCGAGAGCCGCCACCTGAAGCGCTTTTATGCTCTGGCCGATAAGGTAAGGGAAGCATATCCCGATGCCCTGTGTCTGGGAGCCGGCGGATGCAGGATATGCAAAAAATGCTCCTACCCCGAACCCTGCCGTTTCCCGGAGAAGACAATGTCCAGTATGGAGGGATACGGCTTGTTTGTAACACAGGTTTGCAGGGACGCCGGAGTCCCTTATTACTACGGAGAGAGGACGATCACCTATTCGTCCTGCGTTCTTTACTGAAGAACGCGAAGCGGAAGCCGCCCCCGCTCAGGGACGGCTTCCGCTTTCTTTGGAGAAAAAACCGATGCTTCAAAAAACCTAATTCACCCGGCCGTAAAGCAGCGCGGCCTCACGGATCTGATCCCGAAAACCATCCGTCAGCTCCTGCCCCCGCAAGCGCCAGAGCCAGTTTGTCCCGACGGTAGACGGCCTGTTAATGCGCGCGCCGTTGTCCAGCCCCAAATAATCCTGCATCGGAATGATACAGATCCTCGCGCTGCTCCGCAGCGTCAGCGCGATAAAGCAGCGGTACAGCTGCTCATCCGGCGTGTATGCGTCGCACATATAGCTCCGCGCGGCCAGCCGCTCCTGCTCGCTGATGCTGCCGAGCCATCCGGCCAGCGTCTCGTTGTCGTGCGTCCCGGTGTAGGCGACGCAGTTTTCCACGTAGTTGTGCGGCAGATAGTCGCTTGCCGAGCCGGTGTCCCGGGAGTCAAAGGCAAATTCCAGCACCTTCATCCCCGGGAACCCGCTCTCCCAAACCAGCCGCTTCACGGAGTCGTTGACATAGCCGAGATCCTCTGCGATGACCTCGTGCGCTCCCAGCGCCCGCTCGACATGCCGGAACAGGTCGATGCCCGGCCCCCGCTCCCAGTGCCCTTCGACGGCGCTCACCGCGCCGTAGGGCACGGCGTAGTACTCGTCGAAGCCCCGGAAATGGTCGATTCGCGTCACGTCGTAGAGCCGGAAGCAGTGATTAAGCCGGCTTATCCACCAGGAGTAGCCCGTCTGCCGGTGGTAATCCCAGCGGTAGAGCGGATTGCCCCAGAGCTGCCCGTCGGCGGAAAACCCATCCGGGGGACAGCCCGCCACCGCCGTGGGACAGCCCCGCCCGTCGAGCCGGAACAGCTCCGGGCTTGCCCAGACGTCGGCGCTGTCCATCGCCACATAGATGGGAATGTCCCCGATTATCCGGATACCCTTACTGTTGGCGTAGCCCTTCAGCTCCCGCCACTGCTGGAAGAACTTGAACTGCATATACTGCTGAAACTCGATGTCGAAATACAGCTCCCGGCGGTAGTAGTCCATGGCGTTGTCCCAGCGCAGGCGTATATCCTCGGCCCACTCCGTCCATGGCACGCCGCCGAAGCGGTCCTTTACCGCCATAAACAGCGCATAGTCAGACAGCCACCATCCGTTTTCCGCCAAAAACGCCTGATACTCCGCGTTTTTCGAGATATCGCTGCGCTCGTAGGCCTTGCGCAGCAGGGGATAGCGCCCGGCGTAAAGCTTTTCATAGTCCACCCGCCCGTCGTCCGCGCCGAAGTCGGCGCCGTCGCACTCCCCGCGCGTGAGCACGCCCTCGTCGATGAGTGCCTCGAGGCTGATAAAATAAGGATTCCCGGCGAAGGTGGAGAAGGACTGGTAAGGGGAGTCCCCGTAGCTTGTGGGACACAGGGGGAGGATCTGCCAATACGTCTGTCCGGCCTCCCTGAGCCAGTCGACGAAGGCATAGGCCTCCCGGGAAAAGCAGCCGATGCCGTATTTTGACGGCAGGCTGAACACAGGCAGCAAGATTCCCGCCTCACGCTTCATGGTGGTCCCTCCTTAGCTTCCAAGAATTCACTCCCGCGCCGTCGGCGCTTCAAAAATAATAGGCCTGCCCTGACAGCTCACACAGCCGAACTTGACCTCCACGCTGCCGCCGTCAGCCAAATTCCGGTACACCCCGTCCGGCGCGGAAACCGCCACAGGCGCGCCGGCGCCCTTCACGCTGAAAATGCCGGCAAGCTGCCGCCCGCCGAGCGTGTATCCGGCGAGCAGGATATCCCCCGGCAGCGCGCGGACGCTGTAAGCGCCGCAGGCGAGCAGCGGGTGCTTTTTCATCTCTCCCAGCCGCTGCAGCAGCTCCGGGCAATCCGCCTCCGCGCCCCAGTCGATGCCGTCCTTATCGAACAGGCTCGGCAAATGCGCGCAGCCGCGCTCCTGCCCGGCGTAGAGCATGGTGATACCCTTCTGGAAGTAGAGAAACGCCGTCCAGTTGAGCAGCGCCCGCTCATCCGGGATGAGGAAAGCCGCGCGCGGCTGGTCATGGTTTTCCAGAAACCGGAGCTTTACGTAGTTGTCCGGATAGATGACCTCCTGCGTGTTGAGATACGCGGCGTACTCGCCCAGCGAGGCGCGCCCTTCGAGATAGTCTCTGAAGAGGGGATAGCTGTCATATTCATAGCAGGCGTCGAAGGCCTGCAAAGCCTCCGAGTCAGACAAAACAGAAAGCCCGTCGGCCCTGGCAAGGGAGATAAAGCGCGGCTCCACCGTCTCGGCGAGCCAGAAGCAGCCGGGCCGGACTGCCTCGACCTCGGCCCGTGCCCTGAGCCAGAACTCCAGCGGCACCAGCGGCGCCACGTCGCAGCGAAAGCCGTCCGCCATCGAGGCCCAGTATTTCAGCGTCTCTATCTGATAGTCCCACAGCTCCGCTTTGGAGTAGTCCAGATCCACGATGTCGTACCAGTCACCGACATGGTTGCCCATGCTGCCGTCCACCTTGCGGTAAAACCACTCCGGGTGGTTCTGCGCCAGCCAGGAATCCGGCGAGGTGTGGTTGTACACCACGTCGATAATGCACCTCATCCCCAGCTCATGAATGCTGTCGACCAGCCTCTGGAAATCCTCCAGCGTCCCGAACTCCGGGTTGACCGCCCGGTAATCGGAGATAGCGTAGGGACTGCCCAGCGAGCCCTTCCGGGCCGTGACGCCAACAGGATGGATAGGCATAAGCCAGATAATATCCGCCCCCAGCGCCTTGATGCGCCCCAGATCCCGCCGCACTGCCTCAAAAGTGCCCTCCTCGCTGTAGTTGCGGACATAGACGGAGTACAAAACCTGGTTGCGGTAATTTTTTGAAGTTGTAATTGCCATAACGCATGTACTTCCTTCGATCAGAGTAAAGGGCCGCCTTCCGGCGGCCCTTGAATCAAAGCTAAGCCAGCCGTGCCACGCTCTCGCCCTGGACAAGCTGGAAGGGGATCAGCTCATGGACGGGGCGCCCGTTGAAGAAGATGCCCCACAGCAGCGTCTCCACGCCCCGCTCAGCCAGCTGCTGCGTGTCCTGCCGGATCGTGGTCAGCCTGGGAAGAAAATACTGCCCTGTGACGATGCCGTCATAGCCCACCACGGAGATATCCTCCGGCACGCGCTTGCCCATGTCCCGCAGCGCGCGAATCGCGCCCATAGCCGTCACATCGCTTATCGCGAAAACCGCGGTCATATCGGGGCAGCGCTTCAAGAGCTTTTCCGTCGCGGCGTAGGCGTCCGGCAGGGCGTAACGGCAGGACTCGTATTGCAGCCGCGCGTCGAAGGGCAAACCCAGCCGCCGGCAGGCGTTCTGACTGCCCGTAAGCCGCCGGAAGCTGACCTGGGAAGGGGAGTTGGAGTCGCTGCCGCCGAGCAGCCCGATGTGCCGGTGCCCCTGCGCGGCGAGCATTTTGATCACTTCCTCCGCCGCCCGGCTGTCGTCGGTGCTGAAGGAGGACAGGTTCTGGAACCCCAGCTCCCTGGCGGTGTTTGTCAGCAGAACGCAGGGCACGGTGATAGGCGCGAAGCTCTCCCGGAAGGAATCCGGGTCGCCGCCCAGGAAAATGATCCCGCGCGGCCGCCGCTCGCGGCTGAGCTGCAATGCGTAGGCCACCTCGTTGGCGTCCTCGTCCAGGTAGTAGACGGCGGCATCCTGCTTGGCCTCAAGCAGCAGCGCCTGCACCCGCTCGACCAGATCGGCGAAGAGCATATTCATGGTGCCCTTGACGATAATGGCGATGCTGCCGCCGGTCTGTTTTTTCAGGTGCTTGGCGTTATTGTTCGGCTGAAAGCCCTGCTCCTCGACCACGGCCAGAACCTTTTGCCGGGTCTCCTCGCTGACATCGGGGTGGTCGTTGAGCACCCGGGATACGGTGGCCACACCGCACCCGGACAGCCGGGCAATATCCTTTATGGTCACGCTGTATCCCCTCTTTCCTCCGATCTCCCCGCCCTCCGGGCGGGGAGATAAATTTTTTATCCTTTCACCGCGCCCGCGGCCACGCCCTTGATGATGTGCTTCTGGCAGGTGAGATAGAACACGATGACCGGGATAATGCTCATGAGAATCAGCGCCATAGTCGCGCCCAGGTCGACGGTGCCGTAGCTGCCCTTGAGGTACTGGATATGAATGGGGATAGTGCGGTACTTGGTGATATCCAGCACGAGCGAGGGGAGCAGGTAGTCGTTCCAGACCCACATGATTTCCAGAATACCCACGGAGATCATGGTCGGCTTAAGCATGGGCAGCACCACGGAGAAGTAGGTGCGCAGCGGCCCGCAGCCGTCGATGGACGCGGCCTCCTCGATCTCCAGCGGGATGGACTTGACGAAGCCGACGAACATGAATATCGCCAGCCCCGCGCCGAAGCCGAGATAGACAATGGGAATGGTCCAGGGCGTGTTCAGCTGCAATTTGTCGGCAGTCTTGGACAGCGTGTACATGACCATCTGGAAGGGAACCACCATGGAGAAAACGCACAGGAAGTAGAGCGCCTTGCAGAACAGCGAGTTCACCCGCGCGATGTACCAGGCGGCCATGGAGGTGCACAGCAGGATCAGGAAGGTTGACAGCAGGGTAATAACCACGCTGTACTTGACGCTGTTCCAGAAGGGGTAGTTGCCGAAGGTCATGCCCTTGACGAAGTTGTCCCAGCCGGCCCACATCTCCCCGGCAGGCAGGGCGAAGGTGTCGGTCTTGACGTAGGTGTTGAGCTTGAAGGAGTTGATAACGACGGCCAGCACAGGCAGCACATAGATAACGCAGATGACGCCCAGCACGGCGGAGAGTATCATCTTGCGCCGCTTTTCGGCGGACAGGGATTTTTTCTTCATTACTGCTGCACCTCCCTCTTGCGCGTGTAAGCAAGCTGAGCCAGGCCCAGACCGGCGACGAGGATGAAGAATATGACAGCCTTAGCCTGTGCGGTGCCCTGAGAGTTGACGTTGGATGTCTGGAAGGTGTTGGAGATGTTCAGCGCCAGCATCTCGGTTGTCTTGATTGAGGAGCCGTCAGGCTGTATGATGAAGGGCTGACCGGCGGTGAGCGCCAGATTCTGGTCGTAGAGCTTGAAGCCGTTGGTCAGCGACAGGAACATGCAGATTGTAATTGAGGGCATAACGTTGGGTATGGTCACTCTGAAAAGGGTCTGCCAGCGCGTTGCGCCGTCGATGCGCGCGGCCTCCAGCATCTCGCCGGAGACATTTTGCAGCCCGGCTATGTAAATGATCATCATGTAGCCGATCTGCTGCCAGCACATGAGGATGATCAGGCCCCAGAAGCCGTATTTCGTTTCCATGAGAATAGAGGTGCTCCACTGGCTGAGGATACCGTCGAAGATCATGGACCAGATGTAGCCCAGCACGATACCGCCGATGAGGTTGGGCATAAAGAACACTGTGCGGAACAGGTTGCTGCCCTTGATACCCTGCGTCAGCGCGTAAGCCACGGCGAAGGCCAGCACGTTTATGAGGATCAGCGACACGACGGCGAACAGCGCGGTGTACCAGAAGGCGTGGCGGAAGGAGGCGTCGTTGAAGGCCCTGACGTAGTTGTCAAAGCCGATAAATTTGGCGTTGGAAATAGTCTTGAACTGGCACATGGACAGCCATATGCCCTGGATAAAGGGCCAGACGAAGCCAATAACGAAGGCGATGACAACAGGCCCCAGAAACAGCGGGCTCCACTTGCGCGCGGAGCGCTGAATGGCGGTTTTGTTTGAGTGCTTCTTCGCTTTCAAAATTGCCAACTCCTCTTCTTATTTTAACGGACAGCCTGCCGCCGCCCGCCTGAACGGGGATAAAAAACCGGGGCGGGCGACCTGCCCGCCCCGGTCAGATTCACAATAAGGGATTATGCGATCAAGCCTTATCCATTCACTGCCTGATACTGCACGGCCCAGCCGTCCACGAAAGCGGTGCGAACCAGCTCCCAGTTGGCGTCGGACTGATCGGCGTTGTACTGGTTGAGCGCGGCGACGAGGACGGCGCGGTACTCGTCGACGTTGGGCTGGTAGTTGGTGGCCCAGTTCATGGTGTAGCAGCCGTCGGCGACGTAAGCGTCAGCGGCGGCGAGGAAGGCGTTGGTGGACTCGGCGCCGACATTTTTATAGGGGATGGAGCCGAGCTCCTCAACCAGCTTGGAGGAAGCCTCCTTATCGCTGACGAGCCAGACCATGAAGTCGATGGTGGCCTTCTGGTCAGCCTCGGAGACCTGGGAGTTTACGGCCCAGCAGTTCTCGGTGCCGCAGTTGAGGCCGGCCTTCTCCTCGCCGGCCACTCCGCAGTAGTAGGGGATCATGGTCGCGTTGGGCACGGTCTCGGAATAGCTGCTGTACTCCCAGGAGCCCTGCACGGTGAAGGCGGCGGCGCCGGTCTTGAACTCGTTGGCGGCGTCATGCCCGCCGGTAGCCAGCTCCTTGGGGTCAGTCAGGCTGTTGTTGATGCACAGGTCGTAGAGGTTTTTGAAGTTGTCCATGTACTTGCCGGAGATGGTGGCGGGGCACTCGGTCCAGACGCTGCCCTCCTGCTCGTAGTAGTACTCAAGGTTGGCCATGTGCCCGGTGAAGCGCCAGGAGGAGGAGCCGTCCATGTCGCAGGAGGTGAAGGCGTCGA